>CAYSGJ010000183.1:0-18642 GCA_964430705.1 uncultured Desulfobacterales bacterium
CTTATGAGCGAGTTTTTGCCTGTTGATACCAAAATAGCCGGCTGTTGACACACACGGCTATCCCTCAAGTGCTTTAACCGGATGAACCAAAAATATGACATCAACGGCGTCAAACTATAACGACCGCCAGGAAACACGCGCCGGCAAAACCTCTCCGCTTTTACAAATCACACCGCATCTGATAAGCATCTCACAACGTTTCCCGCTACCCGGACACGGGCAAGACAGTAAATATCCGGATCCGGAGAGGCCGACTTCGGCCGATCGTCAATGAATATTTTTCTGTATGCGAGCGATCCAACATGATAAGGAAATAATTGGAAATCATGACAACATGAGGGGTTCATGATTCTTTCTATACGTCCACACGTCGATGCTTTAGCCAAGAAATCGGATTGCGGGCAGAGAAACCCGTTCCGAACCGAGGCCCAATGAAATAACCCCTAATCCCGACAAACCGTAAACTTACACGTAGGCAGGTAACCATGCGATTTAGGCCCTGTATTGATTTGAGAAAAGGTCGAGTGGTGCAGATCGTAGGGGCATCGCTCAAAGACAGCGACATCCGAGGCCCCCTGACAAATTTTGAGACACAACAATCACCGGCCGATTTCGCCCGAATGTATCAACAAGACAACCTGAGGGGAGGACACGTTATTTCTCTGGGACCCGGAAACCATGCAGCCGCGATGACCGCCCTGAAGGCCTTTCCGGGAGGACTGCAAATGGGCGGAGGCATAACGCCTGAAAATGCCGGGACATACCTTGACGCCGGGGCCAGTCACGTTATTGTCACCTCCTACGTATTCCGAAAAGGCAGGGTGGATATGGATCGCCTGAAAGCCGTGGTCGCGGCCACAGGCAAAGACCGACTGGTATTGGACCTGAGTTGCAGAAAACGCGGCGCTGATTTCTGGGTAGTGACGGACCGATGGCAATGTTTTACCGAGGTTCCAATCAGCAGGGAAACCCTCCAATGGTTAGGCGATTATTGCAATGAGTTCTTGGTCCACGGAGTGGACGTGGAGGGAAAACAAGCGGGAATCGAGACAATACTCGTGGAGATGCTGGCTGATTGGTCTCCGATACCGACAACCTATGCAGGAGGCGCCAAGACATTATCGGACCTGGACCTGGTCAATACCTTGGGCAAAGGCAGGATTGATCTGACCATCGGCAGCGCTCTGGATATATTCGGCGGCAAAGTTCCCTACCGGGATGTAGTAGCCTGGCATCACGCCAATCAACCACCTTCCTTGTAGCCACTGTGGAGGTCCGTAAACGCAAAAGGGCGTCCATGCGTCGTCTCCAAAGACTTTGAACAAGGTGTCGCCCGAACAGGTCACGCCGGTTCCGCAAACCTTGCTTCCCGAATATCGGCCAAAAGTCCGGAGTGGACATTGAATACAGACGTAAAAAGGAGACGGGCTTTTTCGTCCATATTCAAAACAAGGGGTCTTTCAAAACGACGAATCATGCAAGGAACAAGTGCTTGCATAATGGCCGTGGTAACGGTAACGTATACATGGTATGAATGGGTGATATTGTGAGGAACATGGGACATGATATCCGACATCATCAGTGAAATCAGGGCGATCGACGCCCGCAACAAGGCTATTCGGAATTTCGGCATTACCTTCCTGGTGATCCTGTCCGCCGTCGGGGGGTTTCTCTTATATAAAGGCAGGCCCGTCGGATATGCCTTCGTGGGTTGCGGGGCGTTGTTTTTCTTTCTGGGAATGTGGGCTCCGGGAGGTTTGCGAGGAATTTATCGGGTATGGATGGGACTTGCCGTGGTATTGGGCTACTTTATGTCCCGCATTATCTTGTCGCTGCTCTTCTATCTGGTCGTCACCCCCATCGGCCTGGCAATGCGGCTTATGGGCAAAGATATGTTGAATCGAAAATGGGATCCAAATGCGGATTCGTATTGGATCAAACGGGATAACGGGCCGGTTGACAAGAAACAATACGAGAAGTTGTATTAGCAGCATGGCCGCTTCATCATGACCACGCCCCAAGAGGGGCTTCGTTTCTCACAGCAACATGAACAGGTCCAAAACAGCGGTCTTTTTCATAGCTTATTTGCTTTTTTTCTTTTCCTTCTGGATGGTCCTTGCCTACCTGCCCCTTCTACTCAAGTCCTATCAGTTCAATGACAAACAAATCGGTTTTGCCATCGGCCTGAATTCCCTTGCAAGCCTTATCCTGGTCCTTCCTTTCGGCGTGTTTTCCGACTATTTCTCTCCGAAACGCACCCTGATACTGGGAACCGTTTTCTATTCCGTGTACCTGGGTCTGCTGGTTTCGCTGACTGATTTTGTCGGCATCTGTCTTGTGCTCGTTTTGGGAGGCATGGGCGCTGCCACCATGAGGGTGATCTTGATGTCCCTGTACCTCAAACTGATCGAGCCGAGGAACCGCGGCACAAAGGTGGCCTTTCTTCACATGGGGGCTTATCTAGGTTTTGCTCTAGGCCCTTTGGTAGGGGGGGTGTATTACGCAACCTGGGGTCCGCAGGCCATGATCAAGCTGGCCTTCTATGTATCCATGGTCATTATCATGTCTTGTTTTTTTGTCAAAGACGCGCCGCCTGTCGTATTCAGCTTCAAAGATTACAACAAAGACATGAAAAGCCCCGACGCCCGTTTCCTCATGATTGTCGTTTTCGTGCTTGGCACGCACTTCGGAACAGAACAAACAAGCTTCAGCCTTCTCATGGAAAATGTCATCGGTCTTGGAAAAAAGGAAATCGGCGTGGTGTTTTTTGCCCTTGGCATCTGGATGGCCTTGCTGGTCCCGCTGGCAGGAAGGTTCATGGACAAGAAGCACAGGGTTTTTTTGTTGCTTCTTACAGGGCTTCTCATATCCGGCTTTTTTCAGATCATCACGGCCTTTACCACTTCTTTTTGGACGCTTCTGGTCATCAGGCTTTTCCACACAACAGGCGATGCGTTGGCCATACTTGAATCCGATGTCCTTACCGCGCACTTTTTCCCGCCAGGCCGTCTCGGGGGCAATTCAGGGGTTATCTTTTTTGTGAGAACCTTGGCCATATTTTTATTTGCCGCCTTCTGCGGATGGCTCAATCACCGGTGGGGCTACAAAATGCCTTTTATTGTAAACGGGGTTGTGGTATTGCTCTTTGCTACAGTCGCTTTAGGATATCGAAAAAGGTTTTACCCCCGTTAAACACAGTTTTGGGAACACCCAGCATTGCAAGGCCATTTTTCGGCCCGTCGCCGTCAATGTTTTTCCCGTGAAACGGGACAGCCGACCGAAAACCTCGGCCGCAGCCGAAACATCAGGCGTCCTGCAATATTGACGTCTCGGAATTTCTATAACTTATAGGAATTATGCGGGGTTCAAAGACATGTTTAGAATACCGGCCATATGGAATCATATGGTAAGCGATGTGCAATGTTGCCCGATATACCAAAGCTGCGCGATCCCAATTGCGCAGTAGAACCAAGCTCGGCTTTGGAGATGCAGATGACCGAAAAGAAATGGCTTGTACTGGCCACCCGGAACCCGGGCAAGACCAAAGAAATCAGGGATCTTTTGAAGGGGTTTCCGATTGAAATAAAAAACCTGGACGACTTCGGAACCCTATCGGAGATACAAGAAGATGGAGTCACCTTTGACGACAACGCCTACAAAAAGGCTGCCTGGACAGCTAGGATGCTTGGGTTGCCGGCCATAGCGGACGATTCGGGCCTCCAGGTGAAGGTCCTGGACAACGCCCCGGGCGTGCGATCGGCCCGATATGCCGGCCCGAATGCCACAGACGAGGATAACAACTCAAAATTATTGAGAGAAATGGACGGGAAAGAGAATAGGGTTGCGGCCTTTACGTGCGTTATTTCCATAGCCGTTCCCTCCGGCGCCGCCCTCACATACGAAGGGCGCTGTGAGGGCCTCATCGCCGAGTCGCCCCGCGGCGATCAAGGGTTTGGCTACGACCCGGTTTTCTTCTACCCGCCCTTCAAAAAGACCTTTGCCCAACTCTCGGTAGAGGAAAAAAACAGGGTTAGCCACCGTGGAAAGGCTTTGGCGGAAATCAAAGATGAGTTTGACAAGGTCTTGATATGGATTGACCAGCATGTCTAAACACCATGCATACGCCGCCGGCAAAGCGCGGCCGCATCGAGGGGCCTTCCTTATACCGTCGGCTCTATGCCGGTGGTCGATGGTCGAATGCATACAAGCCGGTGTTGAAATCCACAGGGGCTTTTTGGTTGACAGGTTTTTGCCCATAAGATTATAGTTTCAGACGACATTCGTCGAAAAAATGTTATTTTTTGGAGGATTTGCAGATGAGTAGAAAAAGGGTCGTCATTACGGGTTTGGGTGTGGTCACACCCGTAGGATCCGGCAAAGATTCTTTCTGGGGGGCCCTCATGGAGGGCAAATGCGGCGTTGACCTCATATCCAGGTTTGATACCTCTGACTTTAAAACCAGGATCGGCGCCGAGATCAAGGACTTTAGTCCTGAAGCTTTCGAGATTAAACCCAAGGATGCAAAGAGGATGGATTTGTTCACCCAGTATGGCGTTGCCGCCGCATACCTTGCCATCAAAGACGCCGGTTTAAATCTTGGAGACCATAACGACAACGTGGGAACCATCATCGGTACGGGCATTGGCGGTCTCATGACGTTGGAAGAAGAAAAAAGAAAACTAATCGAGACCAAAAACCCGTCAAGAGTAAGTCCTTTTCTCATTCCCATGATGATGCCAAATGCCGTCAACGCCTATGTGAGCATCATTCATAAACTCACAGGCACAAGCCCGTGCATTGCCAACGCCTGTGCAACAGGAGTCTATGCCTTAATCTATGCCACTAAAGATATCGCTTTGGGAGACTGCGATGTAGTCATTGCCGGTGGCAGCGAGGCCATCCTCACCGAAATCGCGGCAAGTTCATTTGCCAATATGAAGGCGCTGTCTCGAAACAACGACAACCCAAAAGGGGCCTGTCGGCCTTTTGATAAGGATCGTGATGGGTTTGTTATCGGTGAAGGGGCAGGCGTGGCGGTCCTGGAAAGTCTGGAACATGCACAGGCCAGAGGAGCCCATATCTACGCCGAAATCGTCGGGTATACAACCAACACCGACGCCTATCACATCACAGCGCCGGATCCCAACGCCAGTACGGTAAAAAGAGCCATTCGGGATTCATTGGAAAGGGCCGGGTTGGAACCCAAGGATGTGGACTACATCAACGCCCACGGGACATCGACACCCCTTAACGACAAGGCAGAGGCGGTTGCCATCCGGGAAGTTTTTGGCGACTACAAGGTACCGGTAAGTTCCACCAAATCCATGATAGGACACCTTATCGGCGCCGCAGGGGCCGTTGAAGCCGTGACCTGCGCACTGGCCATAGAAAACCAAATCATTCCCCCAACCATCAACTATGATACACCCGATCCCGAGATGGATATCAACGTAATCAGCACGCCAACCCCGGCAAAGCTGAATGTAGTCATGAACAACTCTTTCGGTTTCGGAGGGCACAACGCTGTTATGGTGCTTAAAAAATTCGAAGGATAGGCGTACTTCTCCGTTGATCTACACAAGGGATTCTATGCGCGTTGCGGCAATTGACCGCACCAGCACCTTCTTTGCTCTGCTGCGCTGCCCCTGAAGCACGATCACGTCGGACTTGGGCACTTTCAGTAACTTGGCCAGAAATTGGACACACATCTTGTTGGCGGCCCCATCAACCGGCGGGGCCGTCAATTTTATTTTCAGGGCATCGCCTTGAAGGCCCACAATCCGGTTGGCGGCACTTCTAGGTTGGACAACGATCTTAAACACAATGCCTTCAGGGATTTCCTGCAGCCACAACATAGCCGCCCCTATTCAGACCATGCGCTATTGCCCGATGTGGGTATTGGCCGCCACAGCACGTTCATCCGCCTCGCCTTTGGAGTGATATCCCGCCGGGACATATCAATGGTTTACACGTTGAACCGTACTCGCATGCAACCCCACGGCAGGCCTTTGATCTTGTGCAAAAGCGGATAAAAAACACCATGCCAATTCATCACCGAACCTTCGCGGATCCTTTTTTGATCTGGTTGATCACTTGCGTGGATGATACAGCTTCCGTCATGGGAACGAGAGCCACTTTTCCGCCGGACCTCTCCACGATCTCTCTTCCCAGCACCGGTCGGCGGGAATAGTTGCTTCCCTTGGTCAACACATCAGGACGAATTGCCTCGAGGAGACCCTCAAGGGCTTTGGTCGAAAAAACCGTCACGTAGTCAACCGAATTCATGGCGCTAATGATTCGGACCCGCTCCTGTTCTGAAATCACAGGACGCCCCTTGCCCTTCAGGGCGCGCACCGAATCGTCATCGTCAATCGCGACAATGAGAACATCACCTTTTTTTTTGGAAGCGTCAAAAAGTTTGACATGGCCCACATGAAGCACATCAAAACATCCGTTTGTCAATACAATAGTCTTGCCCTCCGCTTTGAGCTGGGTCACGATCGGCACCAGATCCTCCTGGGTTTTTTGTTTGATCGTCGACAACTCTTCTGAAGGATCCACTGCCTTTCGCAATTCTTCAATAGACACCGTGGCCGTGCCCACTTTCCCGACAACGATACGCCCCGCCACATTCGCCAGGGTTGCAGCCTGACGAAAAGATCCCCCCGAGGCCAGACCCAAGCCGAGGACAGCCAGAACCGTGTCCCCGGCACCGGACACATCAAAGACCTGCCGTGCTTCAGCCGATATGCGGTAAGGCTTTTGACCGTTTTCAAATAGGATCATGTCGTCTTTGCCGCATGTGATGAGCACCTTTTCCACCCCTGTTTTTTCAAGCAATTTTGCTCCGGCGGCATCAAGGCTCTCATTATCAACAATCTCTATGCCCGAGGCCAGCGATGCTTCCTTTTTGTTGGGAGTAATAGCGGTGGCCCCGGCATACTTTTCAAAGGCAAGGCCTTTCGGATCGACGATAACCGGCTTATCGTGTATTGTGCTCAAATGGATAATCTGCCGTATAAGTTCCTCTGAGAGCAGTCCTTTGCCATAGTCCGACATTAAAACCAGATCGAAGGATTCTATTCGGTCCTTGACGAAATCAATCAACGCATCACGCTGGGATTCTGAAATCGGCTGTTTTTTCTCACGGTCTATCCGCAAAACGTGCTGATGGCCGCCTATGATTCGCGTTTTTCGGGTTGTAGGCCTATGGGGATCCCGGATAAGGCCGGAAGTATCCACGCCCAACTTCCGGCACATCCTGATCAGCAAATCCGAATGGGCTCCTGAACCAACAACCCCGGCAACCACCACTTGCGCGCCCAGGGCAGCCAGGTTGTTGACCACGTTGCCCGCTCCACCAAGGGTGGTGCTATCCCGAAGCACTGAAACAACCTGAACCGGGGCCTCCGGAGAAATCCGATCAACCTGTCCCCAGACATATTCATCAATCATCAAGTCGCCGACAACAAGGAGCCGGCATTTGTCAAATTTGGCAAAATCGATATTCATGGCGCCGTTGCGTACTCCTATTCCATATCAAAAAATCTTTAAACGCATTGCGTGGCAGTCTCAGAAATGCGCATGGTAGCGATCCCAAAAAGCTTCTTCAGAAAAAACATGTTCTTGAGTGCCATGACACTCTACGGCATAACTGGCACAGACCGTTCCCATGCGTGCAGCGTCGCACAGAGTTTTTCCCATGGCAAGGCCCTTGATGAAACCGGCACGGTAGGCATCCCCCGCCCCGGTAGGATCCAGTGCGTGGCCAAGGGGTATGGCGGGAACTCGAACCTCCTGACCATCGGCGCATACTACAGAGCCGTGTTCCCCAAAGGTCGTAATCATGCCGTTCGTGCGGGCCAGGATTGCAGTCTTGCCCAAGCCCGTAGCCCGTTTAGTCATCTCAAGCTCATAGTCGTTGGAAATGAACAACTCGGCGCCTGTCAACATTTCGGCCAATTCGACGCCCGAAAAAATGGGAATCTGCTGGCCGGGATCAAAGATATAAGGGAGCATTTTTTCTCTGCAGACCCGACAATAGGTCAACATATCTTCTTTGTTGCCCGGAGCTATGATGCACAGCGCTTCTTTTATATTCACCCCGTCAAACGCAAACAGAGAAGGATGTTTCATGGCGCCGGGATTGAAACCGGTAATCTGATTGTCCGCCTTGTCTGTAGTAATATAGGCTCCTGCCGTAAATTCATCGGCAATCCTGCGAATGCCTTCCGTGGACAGGCCATGCTCCACAAGCCGATCTTCGTATTTTCCAAAGTCGCTACCGGCTGAAGCAACGATCGTCGGCCGCTCGTTTAACAACATAAGGCTGTAAGCAATATTGCCGGCTGTGCCCCCAAACTTTTCTTTGAGACCGTTGACCGTAAAGCACACATTCAGCATGTGAATTTTGTCGGGAAGTATGTGGTCCTCAAACTTGCCCGGAAAAGTCATGATTCTATCATAAGCCAATGAGCCGGAAACAAAAACTTTCATTCGGAACTCCTTTGATTGTTCGGTTCCCTACGAGGGAGGGATATGGTTATCTTGATGGTGTTTTCCTTTCCCTTGTTTACATTGATAATTCCTCCATGCTTATGAATAAGGACCTTGCAGATCGGCACATCCATGACGGGCTTCGGCGAGGTTCCTTCCGGAAACGGATAGTCTACAACAAAAGGATAAAAAAAGTGGTCAATGTCGTCACCGGAAATAAAAGGCGTTTTATAAGCAATACTCACAATAGCATATTCACCATTTTTTTCCGTCACTATTTCGAGTTCTCCTTTTTGCTTCATGCGATAAAAGGCGTTTCCCATCAGACTAACCAATATCTTTTCAAAAAGACTGCAATCAAGGTGGATCTTGCCCATGGTTTCGTCAAACCGTGACGTGACGGAAAAATCATCTTTGCCGTATTGATCCTGTATGGTCCGAACCGCTTTTTTCACCACAACGTTGAGATCACAGGGACGCAGGGTAATAGCCTTGGGTTCAATGTAAGCGGTCATCATCTGCAGAATTCTTTCCAGCTTTTCCACCTCTTCGATGATCAGCTTCCCTTTCTTTCTTCTGGGATCCGACGGTTCAAAGGATTTAACCAGTCGTCGAGTCAGTCCTCCGATAGACATCAAAGGATTCCGGATCTCATGGGCAAGGCGGGCGGAAACTTCACCCAGAGTTTCCAGCTCCTCGGCCTGAACGATCTTTTCCTGGAGCTCTTTGCGTGCGGTAACGTCAAGGATAATCCCGTCCATTCTGATCAATCGGTTCCCGTCGTCAAAGACCGGAACAGCATGATCAAAAACGTGCACTGAATGGCCGTCTTTATGAATCATCCTGTATTCGACATGGAACTCTTTGCCTTGTCTAAGGCAGCTTTCAAAGGTCGCCAGGACCCTGCTCCTGTCGTGAGGATGAATGTATTCCGCCCAGACTTCACGATGTCCACTGAGTTCTCCAGGCGATACGCCGATGACTTCCACTACAAACCTGTTAAGAAAAACGGCGGTCCCGTCGGCCTTTACAAAATATACAATGAGGGGAACATGCTGGACCAGCGTTCTGTAGTTTTGTTCCGACTCCTGCAAAGCGCGTGTGCGTTGCGCTACCATCAACTCCAAGTTATCTGCGTAAACTTTAACCTTGTGACGGGATTCCTCTAAAGAACCGAGCATCTTGTTGATGGAGCTGGCCATGGCCCCGATTTCATCGGTACCCTTGATTTCAATTCTCGTATCACGATGGCCCGCCGCTATGTCCTCAGATGCTTCCACGACTTTTGCGATACGCTTGGTAAAAACAATGGAAATCAACCAGACAAACGATGTGGACAGGGCGAGACCCACCAACCCGATAATGATGGCGGCCGTCCTGTATTCGCCGAGGAGAGCCAAGGTCAAGGTTCGATCTACGCTGATTTCCACAACAGCCGCTGTCCGGTGAGAAAAGTTATAGACCGGACCCACAATCGCGGCCACCTCCTTATCGTCCCTCTTCGCCGTGTAAAATTTTGGCTGATTGGTAGTAAGGACTTGGTTGAATAGTCCAAGAGGCAAGTAGTGTCTTGCGGAAGTTGATGCAAACACCGTGGGACCCTCATCGAAGGGTTCGCCGGGAATATACAATGAGACCTCGGCATTCAGGCTGCTATTGAATCCTTCAAGGAACCTCTCGTTAAATGCCCAGCCAAATTCAACGGTGCCGACCAATTCTCCTTCATGCCGGACAGGCGCCACGCCTCGAAGAGAGAAACCCGTTACACCACGCTCAAGCCCCCCTGCCATAAGCCCGGTTTCCATAGTCTCGTTGATCGCTTGCCTGTACGAGGTGAGATCATCACCGTGACGTTGCGGAAGGTGAACACGCAGAAAGGACCTTCCCGGGGGAACGTGGAAATGAAGTTGCTCGATCCCATGGGCTTCTTTCAGTTCCTGGAAACTTGGTGCAAGAATACCCATGAGCGCCTCTCGGTTCCTCTCGGCCAAAGCCGCTGCTACAGCCGGGGCCTTAGCCGTCATGGATGCAAGGCTTAGGGCCTGCTCTTTTTTCAGGTCAACGGTATCCAAGAAATATTGATATTTGTTGGTAAGGCGCCTCTCTTCGTTGAGATGAATCAATTGGGCCTGAAAGCGGGAAGAAACCAGAAAAAGGGCCATGGCCCCCATGGCGGCGAGCGAAAGAAACGGTATGAGGAGTTTCCATTTGATGCTAATATTGCGCAATATTTCCGGATACAAAGAAGCCACCCTGGTTCAATATTATTCGTATAGTACCATACTGCCGAGTAAGTTCGGATATGACGTTTGTCCGGACATTCTTATCCCGCCCAATGTATGCCGTGTTGCCTCTCAAAAAGATACTCCTGCAAATAGCCGCCAAAAGAACCTTTTCGCCCAGCAATCCGGCCGCTTGCCGGCCAATGTGTTAAAGATGTACGGCGCCTACCGAACCTCGACCCACCAATGGCCGAACCGCCTATCGTATCGCAATAGGCGCGTGGAGCCGTCATCGATCCGGACTTTGTAGTAATCGATGGTACCGGACATCGACTCCTGCTTGCCTTCGTACCAACGGTCCAGTATTTCCTTGATTCGGTATGTTTCTTCCCCCCAGGTAAAAGAGCGAGGAGATTCGCCGGCCCGATAACCCTCATAGCAGTGGACAGCAACCGGCTCAAACCTGACGCTGTCGGCCGACACCTCGGCCAAGAGTCCTGAGACCGCTTCATGGATGTCGAGAAAACAAAACCGGTATGCTTCATACTGCAATCCGTAAGGGTCGGAAATCCCCCGATGTCTGGAGCCATGGCGGGCAAAATATCTTAGCAACCTGACCTTTCCCGTCGCCTCCGGAAAAGATGACAGCAAGTCCTGCTCATGTGATTTGTCCATGGCTAATGCCAAATCGCACCAGTTCAGCAGTTCGGTCGACACAGGTTTGGCGCGGTGGCCGGACAGGTCCACTTGATGTTCAGCGGCAACCCGCTGGGCCATAGCCGTAGCGTCGTTGCCGGGCAGAGCAAGCAGGCCGGCAGACTCGGCCTGGATGCCGGCAAGGCCCTTTTCGTTCACCAGTCTTTCAAAAAGGCCTTTGGCAAAAGGACTTCGACAGATATTCCCGGTACAAATGAAAAGGACACGTTGAACCTGAGCAATCATCATGTCATCACCGACCGCAGACGAATTTCCCGGATGCGCCTAATGCGCGAACATGCCGCTTTCATACACCACCACTTCTTTGCCGGAAGTCAGGTGGGCGGTGACGGTCTTGTTCTCTGTATTGACAAGGTCCCAATGGAGGGCGGAATCGTTAAACCCTAGATCCTTTTTTTTGTCTTTTGTCAAAGATCCCGGTTTCCCGTCAAAGGTGTCCGAATAGGACGCCCCCAAGGCAATATGGCAATTTCCGAAATCACCCCCAAAGTTTTCATCATACAAGGTATTTGCCATGAACTTATTGATGCTTGAGAATCGCTTGTCCGTCAACGAAAACTCACCAACTCTTGAGGCCCCTTTATCAAGGGAGAGTTGTTTCGTGACGAAATCCTCCCCCTTTTGAGCCTCCACCTTCACCACATTGCCCCGCTTGAAGGTCAACCTGACCCCTTTGACGTAGTTTCCATTCCTGTAAGACGGTTGATCCGCGAAAAAAACGCCTTCCGTGCCCCTCCAGTCAGGAGAGAGGAAGATCTCAAAGCTGGGAATGTTGTGACCGGAAACGCCAATCCATTTTCTATGTTTTCCAGGTGTTATTTTCAAGTCGGTAGTTTTTGATCGAATCCGATAATACGCCACATCCATCTTGTTCATCCACGCCTTAAATCTTTTGGCGTTTTCGAAAACCGCCATCCATGCTTCAATAGGATCTTTCCTGTCCAAATAACACGCCTTGATAATCTGGTTGGAGTACTGCCTCACGGTAAGCTTGGCTTGCTTTGCCGGCTCTGCCGTAGGCATCAAACACAACGTCCACCCAAAGAGACCTTTGTCTTCTCGGCTGTCCAAGATGTCCCGAAAAGGTTTCCTGGCCACGGCGACCTTTCCGATCTTTTGGGGGTCAATATGGCTTAGATGGGTCAGCGACTCGGGGGCATGGATATAAATGCCGCCATGGATATTTTCACAGAGCATTTTTTCCCCTGGAACCTGAAAAACAAGTTGTTGATTGTTCGCCTTTTCAAAAAAATTCCGTTCCATGGCAGAAGTCAGCCCCATACGCAGGACGGGATTAAGACCCATGTCCAAAATTCTTGTCTGAAGCCTTTCCACCAACGGTATGGCTTTCGGATCATAACGAACCAAAATGATATCCTTTTTTTTGTAATTGCCCCGTCGCGCGGTTCGAAGCCCCCACAACAGCACGTCTGCGTATCTTTCGATCTGGATATCCGTTAGCATCTGTCCTCCTTGCTACCCGAAAAGGGCTTCTCGGCCCGGCCTTTGCGGGCACGGCTTCGTTCAATATGCGTTTTTCGTAATGGGATATTCCGAAGTTCCCCATCGGTTCCTTTTTGCACTTGCACAGCAGCAAACAACACGGTCGTAAACCCACAAGCCTTGACTTTTTTCACCTACACGAATCATCCACGGAGTGCAACCGGTTACCCGTCCAACCGGGATTATTCCTAAAAAAGCCCACCGCAGCAATGCCTCCCGGCACAAATAATGAATGCACATGATGGATTGGTCGCATCGACTCGGCACTCGCACAGCCCAAGCCATGGTTGACAAATGCCGATTAATACATAAATTCTAAACTTTAGCCTTTTAAAGGCAAACAATCGCAACGCAGGAGGAAACAATGTTTGAGGTTACCGACCAAGCAAGCAAAACAATCAAAGACTATTTGAAAGATCAGGAAGGACGCCCCTCTATACGAATATTCTTAAATCCCGGTGGATGAGGCGGCCCTTCTTTGGGAATGGCCCTGGACGGGCCTAAAGAAGATGACGAGACGTTCAACGAAAATGGTCTCACTTTCGTCATGAACAGCCAATTGTATCGTGATGTGAAACCCGTTACCGTCGACTATGTCAGCACCGCCATGGGCGCCGGATTTCGAATTTCCTCGAACATGTCTTCGGCAGGATCGTGTGGAAGTTCTTGCGGCACCGGAAATACCTGCAACTGCTGACGCAGGGGGCATGTTGTCATCCGTAAAACGAAAAAAGTATGGATTTCGCGATTCCGTTGTTTCGTGTTTTGGTGATTGTCCTTTTTCTTTTTTGTGAGGGTATCTTATCGTTTTCAGGAGGAAGAGCATACGTTCCCGACACAGAAAAATAGATCCTATTTGGCTCCCGCTTCTTTGGCAAAAGTTGTGTCGACAAGTTTTTCCAGATCAATTTTTTCCTTCACAATGTGCATCTGATCGCACATGTAATCTTGAATTTGGGCAAGATCATCAATCACAGGGAACAATTGCCCCGTGGTAATCCGATCAGGGGGATCGGTAAGAACACGCTCTACCACAGCCTTGTCCTGGCCGAGGAAGCCTGCGCCTATCACAGCCGCAGCGGCAGGTTTGGCATCAATGGCCAACCCTGATTTCACCAAGCTATTGGTCAATTCCTGAACGCCATCCGGGTGTTTTTCGGCAACGTCATCTCTGACGACAAAAACACAGCAGGGGTGATTGGGCCACAGATCTTTGGAAAGATAGAACTCCTCTCCAAATCCGGCGGCGACGGCCTGCGATCCGATCGGCTCGGCAACGATAAATCCGGCAATCTCGCCGTCTTTGTCATCCTTCATGACATCAGGCATCATCGTAGGCGCCATGACCTCCAAAAACACATCCACACCGGCTTCACCGCTCCTGCCGGGCTTCAGGCCTTTTTCCGTCAACAACTTGTGGAAAAGCATGTTGTGAACCGACAATTGATATGGAATAAGGACAAACTTCCCGGCAAAATCCTCAATTTTTTCGATCTTTGCAACCTTGCTCTTCACAAGGACACTGCCCGACTTGTGGGTAAACAAGATGAGCTTCAATGCCACTCCGGACTTAAACAGATCCATGGCCGTTGGCGCCAAGATGAATGCACCATCCAAGCTGCCGTCCGCCAAGCCATCCGCCACATCCATCCACCCTGTTTTCAGCACCGGTTCCAACGAACAGTGCTGAAAGGTCTCTTTGCCTTTTTTTATTTTTAAATCGGTCACGCCTAGTATCAAATGATCTGTAATTTTAAGATGGCCCACCTTGATCACGGGTTTGTCCGCCATGCCTGCCTCCTCAATACTTTTTTACGGAGATGTTTCACGTCCGGCCTGGATCATAAAAGCCCCGCAACCGGTCACCGGCGCGGATGAAAAGACGCCGGCCACTCAACCTAGGCCTGACCGGAATTTTCGAAGGGCTAAAATCTTACAAAAAAACAATATCTCCGCCTGCAGATCTCGTGCCAAAATAAACTGTTAAAAACCCCGTTCGCGCTGAATATGGTTTTTAATGAACACAGGATTGCTAGTCATCCGACGGCTCTTGTTTGAAAGCGCCCTCTTTGGCCAAAGCGATATAGTGGGCAATGTCGATCTGTTTCGGGCACACGAAGGAGCAAGCCTGGGCGGTTCTGCACCGCGGCACGCCTTGCTCGCTGTAGAGAATGTCCATCCTTTCTTTTTGCGCCGTTTCTCGGGGGTCCATCAGTCGAACCACATTTGCGAGCATGGCATTTGGACCCAGATAGTTCTTTTGGGTGACACAAGCCGAAGCACAACAAAAACAATGGATACATCTGGTGGCCTCCACATACCGATCCAGTGTCTTGGGAGAAATTCGGTATTCGTCCCCATCCGGGTGGACGGCGGCCGGCTCTATAATATATGGCTTGGCCATATGGACACGTTCATAGGCCTTTTCCAAATCCACCACAAGATCCCGAACCACAGAAGCCATGGTTAAGGGTTCAATGATAAAGACAAGCGTGTTGAACATCTCCACGGCATTTGCGACCAGCAGTTCACAGGTCAGAACGGGTCTGCCGTTGATTCTCATACCGCATGTGCCGCACTGGCCGTGTTCACACGACGAACTCCATGCCAACGTCGGGTCCTGCTCATCGTTAATCTTTCGAAACAAGTCTACAAACCGCAGAATCCCCCCCACGCTGAGATGATAAACTTGGACCCAGGATCGACCATCGTCCGGATCATAACGGCTAATCTTGAGCGTAACATCATATTTTTCCAACACCTGTCGTCTCCCCCAAGGCCGGTCTTTCGTTGCCGACCGACCGGCTCCGGACCTTTTGGACTAATACTTGCGCTCAATCATGCCAAAGCGTTCATAATGCTCCGCCTTAGCCTCATAGATGCTCATATCGATAGGCCTCTTGTCAAAGGTAACGTTCTCGAATTCAGACATATAGGCAAGGGTGTGATAGTGAAAGTCCGGGTTCCTTTCAGGATAGTCTTCCCGAAAATGTGCGCCTCTTGATTCTTTTCTTGCCAAAGCACAATGGGCAATGACCAGCGAAATGTCCAGCAGGTGATCCAGTTCCCAGAACTGAATAAGTTCTTGATTCATCAACAGGGACTTGCTGGACAACGCCATCCGTCCCGCTCTGACTTTGAGCGCCTTGAGTGCCTCAACAGCTTCCGCCAGGTGTTTCTCGTGACGAAAAACCCCTACTTTGCCCGTCATGATCTGCCGGAGGCTGTCGCGAATATGCGCATATTGTTCCTGCCCCTGACCCTGCAGATAACGATCAAACCGGGCAAAAACGTGACTCCCGGCATCAGCGGGAACATCTCCCGGAATGTCGGAATCGTTCAGTTTTTCGGCCACCTTCTCTCCAACCACCCTACCCATGACAACAAGCTCCAGCAGAGAATTGGTTCCCAGACGATTATGCCCGTGCAGACTGGCCGCGGCAAATTCCCCACAGGCATAGAGGCCGGGCACGATCTCGTCGGCATTTTTTTGGACTTGCCCGAATGCATTTGTCGGCGCGCCACCCATTTGATAGTGGGCCGTAGGCGTTACCGGGCAAAGATCACACTGGGGGTCCACATTGACAAATTTGCAGAAAAAGCCGCAGACCTCCTGAATTTTTGTCTCGTGGACATGTTTGGGCAGATGTCTCAGATCCAGCCATACGTGGGGAAGCTTGTGATCGGCATGTACACAGCCTCTGCCCTCGCGGATTTCCGTCATGATACACCGCGAAATCAGATCCCGGGGTGCAAGATCCTTGGCTGTAGGCGCATACCGTTCCATAAAAGGCTCCCCGTCAACGTTTCGAAGAATACCGCCTTCTCCCCGAAGGGCCTCACTGGCAAGGATACCCGGCCCTACTATTCCGGTGGGATGGAACTGAACGGCCTCCAAATCCATCACCGGCAAGCCGGCTTGCAACACCAAGGCCAAACCGTCGCCGGTGTTCTGCCGACAATTCGTTGTGGCTTGGTACATCCGCGTCTTGCCGCCTGTAGCCATGATCGTGGCTTTGGACAACACGGCCGCGAACTTTCCGCTGTGTTCCATGAAAATCACCGCCCCAACACAACGGCCGTTTTTGAACAACAACTCGGTAGCCACACTCTGGCCCAAGAAGACGACCTGATGCTTTAAGGCCTCGCCCCAAACCGTATCCATGATCCCTTTTCCCGTCCGATCAGCTTCGTAGCAAGCCCGAAATGCCTTGACTTCACCAAAGTTGAGCATGTGGCCGCCAAAGGGTCGCTTTGCAATCCGTCCTTCGTCGGTACGGCTGAAATGCATCCCGTGCTTCTCAAGCCACACGATCTCGTCCCAGGCCGATTCGCAAACCTTTTTGATCACGTTCTGATCAGCCGAACAGTCGGATCCTTTCCAGGTATCAAACATGTGGTACACGATCTTGTCGAGGGAATCCTTGGGATCCACAGCGGCAACACCGCCCTGAGCAGTAGAGGTGTGGGATTTCTGCGGACTATGCACTTTGGTGACGGCGACTATGCTCGTATCGGGACGCTGCTCACAGATAGCCGCGGCGCACCGAAGACCCGCTCCGCCGGCGCCCAGTATCAGCACCTCGGGCCTTAAAACAGAATCGATCCTCAATGGCGTTGTCAATATAATGGACTCCTCTAGATATTTGCCACAAGCTTGACGCCCAGATAAGCAAAAAAAGTAACGACAAAACTTGCCAGCATCTTCAAACTACTCCGGAGACGGTCGTTTTCCACGTGGTCTGCAATGATGGTGTTGAGTCCGAAGCCGGCATGAAAAAAGACGGTCACGACAAAAATGAAATCAATGACTTTCATACCCATGCCGGACATCCTGGCCACGATGGTCTCCACGTCGTGCCCGATCTTGTAATTCAGGTGCATGAAAAACATGTGTCCGCAGACCACGGGAAGCAAAAAAGCCCCCGATACTCTCTGGAGTTTCCACAAAACCGGATTATGTGTCGTCCGGATCCTTCCAAAAACGATAATCGTGCTAAGTGTGCCGGCTATAGCCAGCACCAACCAGAAAACCCCGGCGGATACATGTTGGTCCCCCAACAACATGACCAGCCCAAGCGTGAATACGTAAATGCCACTCAGGAGGAAAACCCAGCGAATCATTATCTCATCTCGCCTGATCCGAAAGACCTCGTAGAGAATCAGCCTGCAGCCGTTAAGCGCATGGAAGACCACGGGAACGGCCAATATCCACTCCAGGAAAGCGAAGAAAAAATTGTCGAAAAACGCCATCTTGGCGGCAAACCCGGCCGGATCATTTAGGCCGGACAAGGTGATGACATGAAAAAACATGTATAGAACCAACAATAGCCCTGCGACCCGGTGGGTCCACGTCATGATAAAGCGCCAACCCCTGGAAGTCACATAATAGGACAGTTTGCGGGACCGACCCAAAAGGCCCAACAGGTAAGCCTCGATCCCGGTTCGCCGTGCAGGTGCATTCATCGTAGACTACTCCGACTGTTTAGGTGAAAGCCTCCACTTTAGGAGTCAAAAGATCTTGCGTCTTCTACCACGTATGCAGTTCTTGTCAACAGGGAGGCCCAACCCAGATCCACCGGCTGCCGAGTTTGCCGGAGATGCTAGGCAGTGGGCGTGCCGACGTACTTTGGTAGTTGAGCCCTTCCCAAAAACCGGAAGGCCTCCCGGTAAGGATTTTCTATCTTTTTTGATAGCTTCCCTT
>CAYSGJ010000184.1:0-2904 GCA_964430705.1 uncultured Desulfobacterales bacterium
AGGATAAAAGACAAAAAACCATGCAAAACATTTGTCTGTCCTGCCACAGCCGGCACTGGGTGGAAGCGCATTACGCCCGATTTCACAATGCCGTTCACACCACCAACGACATGACCCTGACTGCCACAAAGATCCTGCTCGATGCTTGGGAAAAGGGCGCAGCCAAAGGCCTGGCCCAAAATGACAGCATCTTTAACGAGGCCATTGAAAAAAAATGGGTGGAGCAATGGCTCTTTTTCGCCAATTCCACACGGTACGCGTCGGCCATGGCCGGCGCCGACTACGGGGCATTTGCCAACGGACGATGGTATCTATCGAAAAATATTCAGGAAATGGTTGACTGGCTGGAATTCAGACTCCAAACAGATCGGTGATCGGCTTTTCGGTTAATCACGAGGCTGTTCAAGTTTTCAGTATGTCTTGTTTCGTTTGTAGGCACAGGAAACGCCCCCTTAAAAGGGGATATTTTCAGAAAGACCGATATCAGCAGGAACTTATTCGTTACCACGATGCTTACAACATCAACAAAAGGCTTTGTCTTGAAAATCTTTTCAGAGCACAGGAACAATGATCGCAAAGCTTGCGCGCGTGTTCATCAAGGGGTCTTGCGACGCCTTGTGCAAGGAGATCTATGTCTATAGCGGGAATAAAACAACCAAGGACTTCCAACCGACTGATTGACGAAAAGAGCCCCTATCTTCTCCAGCATGCCCATAATCCTGTGGACTGGCGCCCTTGGGGAGAGCAGGCCTTCCAGAAGGCCGCAAAGGAAGACAAACCCGTTTTTCTTTCTATCGGCTACGCTACTTGCCACTGGTGTCATGTCATGGCCCACGAATCTTTTGAAGATGAAGCGGTGGCCCGGCTTTTAAACGAATATTTTGTAGCCATCAAAGTGGATCGAGAAGAACGCCCGGATGTGGACAAGATCTACATGACCGTGTGCCAGTCACTCACAGGCCACGGGGGATGGCCGCTTTCCGTGTTTATGACCCCTGACGGGAAACCCTTTTTTGCAGGCACGTATTTCCCCAAATCAGGACGGGGAAACATGCCGGGTTTTATGGATGTATTGCAGCAGGTCGCTGCTATTTGGGAAAAAGATCGATCCTCTATCATACAATCCAGCGAGGCAATCACCCAGGCCATCCAGCCGCCCCAGGCCTCCGGAGAGTCCGTACATTTCGCAGCAGAACAGGCCTTGGAAAAGGGGTTTTCCCAGTTGGCCCGCGCTTTCGATCCCAATCAGGGAGGCTTTGGCACGGCCCCCAAGTTTCCCACGCCCCACAATCTGGGCTTTCTTTTAAGGTGGTACAGGCGCAACGGAGACACCCTGGCCCTGGAAATGGTGGAAAAGACCCTGGATGCCATGCGAAACGGGGGCATTTTTGACCAAGTCGGCTTCGGTTTTCATAGATACTCCGTAGACCAACATTGGCTTGTACCCCATTTTGAAAAAATGCTCTACGACCAAGCCCTCTTGGCCATGGCATATACTGAGGCCTATCAAGCAACAAAAAAAGAACGGTATGCCCGGATAGCGCATGAGGTGTTCACCTATATATTGCGCGATATGACATCACCACAAGGGGGCTTTTACTCGGCACAAGACGCGGACAGTGAAGGCAAAGAAGGCCGTTATTATGTATGGACCCCCCGGGAGGTAGTCAAGCATCTGGGGGAAAAATCGGGAGGCCTTTTTTGCGGCTATTTCGGCATTACCGATACCGGCAACTTCGAAGACCACCAAAGCATTCCGCACATACGCATGCCGCTGGAGACTTTTGGCACAAGAAAAGGCATGGATCCCGAAGAACTCCAAGACCTGCTCGAAAAGGCTCGAGCAAAACTCTTTCACGTGCGAGAAAACAGGGTCCCCCCCTTGAAGGATGACAAAATTCTAACCTCATGGAACGGCCTGATGATTGCGGCCCTGGCAAAAGCAGGGCAAGCATTTGACAACGCTGCCTATACGCATGCGGCCAAACATGCCGCCGGTTTTGTTCTTGATCACCTAAAGGCAAGGGACGGCAGGCTTTTTCGCCGGTTTAGAAACGGTCATGCGGCCCATGCCGCCTACCTGGATGACTATGCCTTTTTGGTCTGGGGACTTATCGAACTGTATGAAGCCACCTTTGAGGTGGGCCATCTCAAAAGTGCCGTGGCGCTCAACCGTCACATGATCGATATCTTCTGGGACCATGAAGGGGGTGGTCTGTTTTTTACGGGAAAGGGAAATGAACAACTCATCACCAAAAGCAAGGACCTGTATGATGGGGCCCTGCCCTCGGGCAATTCCGTGGCCGCGATGAACTTCATGCGCCTGAGCCGTCTGACGGGAAACGTTGAACTCGAAACGCAGGCAGAAAAAATTGTTCTGACCTTTGCCAAGCAGGTAAGCGAACACCCTATGGGCTATACCTACTTTTTGCAAACCCTTGATTTCATGGTCGGTCCGGGCCGGGAGATCGTTGTTGTAGGAGACACGGCCTCCAAAACCACCCAAGACATGATTCGATCGGTCCGCGACCGCTTTCTGCCGAACACGGTTTTGCTGGTTCGTCCATTAGGAGCGGCAGGCAACGAACTGGCTGCGATGGTTCCTTTCGTGGGCCCCATGGTGCCTATTGATGGGCGGCCCACAGCTTATGTATGCGAGCACTATGTCTGCAAAAAACCAATGAGAGATGTTTTACAATTACAATCGGCACTTCAATGACCGGAAGCTATGCGCATCAAAAACAGACGACAAGAGATTTGGCCAAAGCCTCATAATCCGGCCTTGTTGCACCGGACATTTTGAGGTATATAAAAAAATTATAGAAAGGAAAAGACCATGAGTAAAACACAGGATAATCTATTAAACAAGAAAAATCTAAAGGATGTTGTAGCACTGTTGATTTT
>CAYSGJ010000185.1:0-6784 GCA_964430705.1 uncultured Desulfobacterales bacterium
GCAGCGTGTGAATGACGTCGCCGATGGCACTCATTTTCACGATCAAAATGTTCATTAAAGCATTCCGAAGTTCTCGGCATGGATCAACAGCCAAAGAGCCAACCACGAAAGCACGAAGAGCAGAAAACACGAAAGAGTTGAAAAACTCATCTGTTGCATCCACTTCGCATAGCCGGCGAAATCCCGATTGCTTTTAAATCCCACCGGTCCTGTCCCTTCCTACCCCGCAGCAAGCGCAATTAAGACTTCAGGTCGGTCACGGTCGAAACAACAAGATCTCAATTAAGCAACTTTACAGCGACATCATAGACCATATCTACCGTGACTTCCTTCATACACCGGTGGTCCGTGGGACATTCAGTTTTCAGGCACGGACCGCATGCTACAGGCACACGCACGATGTGGCTCTTTGATCCGCATGGGCCTGTTGTAACCGGATTGGTCGAACCGAAAACGGCTACCAGCGGGATGTCAAGCGCTGCAGCCACATGCATCAAGCCGGAATCGTTCGTCACAAAAAGCCGACATCTTTCAATCAGGGCCATGGCCTGGCGCAGATCGGTTGCGCCGCAAAAATTCGTGGAAGGAGATGTCATCAAACGGGCCACTTCATTTCCGATTTCCCGCTCCCCTGACCCGCCCAAAAGGAGGATGTGCGCTTTGCTGGACGCATAGATCCTATCGCACAGCCTGGCATAACGATCCGGAAACCAACGCTTGGCGGATCCGTAGGTGGCCCCGGGACTCACGCCGACAATGGGCCGTTGCGCCCCCGCCCCCCCCTCTTTTTTCAATCTCTCCTGCGCCCACGCGCGCTCTGTGTGACTTAGCACCAATGTAAGCGCCGCGCCGTCTGTTGCTAAGCCGGCCCCATTCAGAATGCCGAGATAATATGCCGTCTCATGAACCTGCCTGAGCGCTTTGTTTAAACAAACAGGGTGGGTGAGCAACAGATGCCGGCCATCCGTATTGTAGCCCAACCTGTTCGGAATCCCCGCCAGAAAGGTTATCAACGCCGCTTCAAAGGCATTTTGAAACAGGACGGCCAAATCGTATCGGCCTTTTCGCAACTCCTTTGACAGCCGGACTTTGCCGGGCAATCCCCGGTGGCGACCCTTGTCGTCATAAAACAAAAGACGGTCCACGTCCGGATTGTGGTGGAAAACAGGCCCCACCCAAGGTTTTGCCAACACGCTGATATGGGCATTAGGGAAATTCCGGCGAACCGCTCGAAGGGCCGGCGTCGACAATATGGCATCGCCCACCCAATTCGTGGAACGGATCAAAATCCGCTCGATATCGCTGAACAGGAACCCTGTTGTCTCGATTGCCATGTCCTGTGTTTATCCCCGTCACGTGGTCGAAAAATCATTGATTCTCAATCGGATACCGGCCGCATTTTCCACAGATGAAGGTCGTCGGCATCCCCGCCGATATCCATCATCCCCCGAACCGGCGCCCGCCTGGCGATCCTTGCCCATCGCCCCTTGCCTTTCGCCTCGCTCCTTTTTAGCCGGCAACCGGCGACACCAGCCAAACCGGCCAACCGGCACCGCCGATCACACCGATCCGCAGTGACCATTGACCAATGATCAGCGACCGATGACTAGTCCCGTCTCGGCCATGGCTTATACGGCCTGGTCTTCCAACGCTGATGGACCCAGAACCACTGATCCGGATAGCGGCGGATAAAGGATTCGATGATGTCATTGTACTGTTGGGTGTTTTCTTCAATATCTCTGGTTTTGTCCCCTGTTTTGACCAAAGGGATCTCCGGACCGAACTCGGCCCTGAAACCCAATGCGTCCCGTACCAGAAAAACCGGAACCACGGGGGTCTCGGTTTTCAGGGCCAGCGACGCCATTCCCTTGTTGGTGCAGGCCAATTTGCCCAAAAAATTCACAAAAACACCATCGTACCAATCCACGTTTTGATCCAGCAGCATGGCCACCATGTGTTGTCTTTGAAGACGCCTCAAGACCATACGCATCGATTTTCTCGTCGGAATCAGCTCCCCCCCGAAACGGGTTCTGAACATCCTGAAAAACCGTTCAAGGGGAGCGAAATCCAAAGGCCGAACAACAATGCTCAGGGGATATCCCGTAATTGCCGCCACGTTGGTCAACAGCTCCCAGTTGCCGATATGGGCGGTCAGGGCTAGCACGCCCTTGCCTTTTGCAAACGCGGCTTGCAGGTTGGAGAACCCCACGATTTCAAAATATCTCTCAAATTGCGTTTGCTCCAAACGCAGGGCCCAGCCAATTTCGAACAGAATTTTCCCAAGGTTTTCAAAAACCTTTTCGGCCAGCAGACGAATCTCGGCAGAGGTCTTTTCGCCGCCAAACGCCTGCGTCAAATTCGTGTGCACAATATTTTGGTGTTTGCTATCCAACAGCATCACAAGATGACCCAACACAGCCCCAAAACGACAAGCCAAGCCCCTCGGCAAACGGCCCAACAGAGTAAACAACCTTACAATAGCAAGATATGTCAGCTCATTTTTTACGGACATCAACAAAACCTAACCCCCAGGGGAACGGTTTGCGAGTTTGTCTCCCAAAAGCGTTTCATGCAGGTAGTCGTGAAACCTTTCCGTATCACCACCAAACGAGATTTTAATTCCCAAAGCCAACAATCCAACCGGCCAGGAAACCTTGTGGGCCATGCGGACGTAGTCCTTTTCGGTGGTCACGACATAGTCGACGCGACGTTGTCCGGCCTTGTCAAAAATAGCAGCCAACTCACGGTCCGAATAATCATGATGGTCCGGGAAACACCAGTGATCGACCACCTCGCACCCTTGTTTTTTCACCATTTCTTGGAAATGCTCATTTCCGGCAATCCCGGAAAATGCATACACTCGGCGTCCTTTCAGGATGTCCGGATGATATGCATCGGGACGAGAGCCAAGGGTTGTATAAGGAAGCTTTTCACAACCTATCCACTTATCCGGAACATGGTTGCAACGAAATACGGGTTTGCTTCTTGATAGGCAATCAAAATGTTGCCTGTCTCGGTTGTGCATACCAACATCATGGCTTCGCGTCAGCACGATGGCATCGCTTCGTTTCAACTGCGCTGCGGGCTCCCTCAACACCCCCGCGGGAAACAGGCGGCCATTGCCGAAAGGATGAACGGCATCCAACAGCAGAACATCCACATCGCGATGCAGCCGGAGGTGTTGAAACCCGTCATCCAGGACTACAATCTCGGGGGCGAACGCTCTCATCGCCAGCATTCCGGCACGGAACCGGTCTTTTCCCACCAAGACGGGAACGCCGTCAAGCTTCATCGCCATGAGATAGGGCTCATCACCGGATTCCCGGGGAGTCATGCGAACAGTCCGCCCATCGCTGACGATTCCGCCCGAATCTTCCTTTCGGCCCCGATATCCCCGACTGATGATCGCCACACGGCAACCAAGGCCCTTGAGTACGCCCGCCATGTAAATAGCCATGGGAGTCTTGCCCGTTCCCCCAACCGTTAGATTGCCGACAGACACAACTTTGCACGGCAGCTTCTTCGCTTGGAAAATCCCTGCTTGAAAAAAATGCGTTCTAAGGGCAATGCCCCCTCCGTAAACACGTGAAACAAGAGAAAAACATAGCCTCCAAGCCCATCCAAGGCGGTCTTTGTCCCTTGTCGTAATCGCCCCATGGATTTTGTTTCGAAGGTATTTCATAGCGTCAAGAACGGTTCAGCGGCCCGGATTGTCTTGTTTACCGCGCCTTTGTTGCCCTGAAATACGTCAAACGCACGCTGCCCCATAGTTTCCGCCCACCTGTCGTCCTCCAACAACCGTCTGATACAGACGAAAAGCTCCCGCCCACCGTCAACCCGAAAAGCCCCACCGCTTTCAACAAGCATGTCGGCCACAGACGAAAAATCGCTCATATCCGGCCCGAAGATAATCGGTTTGGAAAAAGCGGCAGGTTCCAAAGGGTTGTGTCCCCCGGATTTCACAAGGCTTCCCCCGACAAAAGCTATATCCGCCAAGGCATACAAACGGTTCAACAAACCGATTTTATCTACGACAACAACTTCTGCCGGTCCACACAAGCCGGACTCCAACTCGCTGAGCGTTGCCGCCGTCCCTCCAAAGGAAGAGACCTGGAAACGAACGCGCCGGACCCGGTCCGGATTCCGCGGCGCAATGATGAGAACAGCGCTCCCGAATTCTTTCTGAATCCTGAAAAACACATCCAACAGGGCAGCCTCCTCCCCTTCGTGGGTGCTTCCGGCCAGAAGAATTTTTTGTCTGGGCTCAACTCGCATTTTTTGGCGCATGCGCTCCACATCATGTTCAGGCACCGGTCCAACATCCTGATCAAATTTGACATTACCCGTCAGGCAAATCTTTTCGGGCGAAGCTCCGATGGACGCAAATCTTTTCGCATCCAGTTTGGATTGGACACAAATCGCTGAAAAGCATGAAAACACCGCACGCATAAAAATGGCAACTCGCTTGTATCTGCGAAAAGATCTGGGAGATATTCTACCATTCACCAAGACAACAGGCCTTTTTTGTCTCTTCATCTCAAACAAGCAGTTGGGCCAGATATCGGACTCCACCAGAAAAAAAACAAACGGATTGACCCTTCGAATTGTTTTCCGTACAGCCCACAAAAAATCGTAGGGAAAATAGAAAAGCGCATCAATATCATTTCCAAGAACTGCCTCCGCAACGCTGTGACCGGTCAGCGTTGATACGGAAAATACCAAGGGCCGGCCGGGATATTTTTTTCTCAGGGTTCTCACCAGCGGGACTGAGGACAGCACTTCTCCCACGGAAAGGGCATGTACCCAAACCGGTTTGTCCCCCCTTGATACTGCAAGTGTTTGGAAACCCAAACGCTTTAGGCATGTCTTTCTCCGTCTTGGAGAGGTCAGAACATTGACGAAAAAAAGAGGAAGGGCCAAGACAGCGGCAATGATAAACAAGGTGTTATATAGTAGGATAAGTCCCCGATCTGCGAAGTAATCTCCGACCTCAATTCTGCGAACAGACATCATATCGTCAAAAGTGTCATAGATCCACATTCATTGAGCAACCACACGGTACACCGAATTTTTGAAAAAGAAGAAGCCCCACTTTTGAACGAACAATAACGAGACTATCCTCTTTCTTTCATCGCTGGATCCGGCTCTTGGACAACGCCCGTATCAAAGCCCGGGAAGCCGCGGCCGTTTTCTTGGAATTGCATGGCGTATAGCTTGCGGTACTCTCCCTGCTTGGCCAACAGTTCTTCGTGCCCTCCCTCTTCCACAATCCTGCCCCCCACAATCACCACAATGCGATCCGCGTTTCGAATGGTAGAAAGCCGATGGGCGATGACAAATGTCGTTCTCCCTTTCATCAGATTATCCAAAGCCCGCTGCACGGCCTGTTCCGATTCGGTATCCAGGGAAGACGTCGCCTCATCCAGGATCAGAATGGGCGCATTCTTCAAAAGCGCCCGGGCAATGCAGATGCGCTGTTTTTCTCCCCCGGACAAGCGCACCCCCTTTTCACCCACCATCGTATCGAATCCCTCAGGGAATACTTGTATGAAATCGTAGGCATAGGCGGCCTTTGCGGCCTCCATGATATCCGACTCCGACGCATCAAGGTTGCCGTAGGCAATATTGTTGCGAATCGTATCGTTGAACAAGATAGGATCCTGGGTCACAATCCCGATCTGGCTTCGAAGCGAGGCAAGAGACAAGTCCCGAACATCCAGCCCGTCGATGCAAACAGCCCCGTCCGTGACATCATAAAATCGCGGGATCAAATTTACCAATGTGGTCTTGCCTCCGCCGCTCATTCCGACCAGGGCGATAACCCTGCCGGTTTTGCCCTCCAAGTGAATGTTTTTTAAAACCAAGGCGTCTTCATATTTGAAAGACACATTCTTAAACGACACCGTATGGGGTCCCGGCTTCAGGTCTAAGGCATTGGGGCGATCCTTGACATCCGATTCGGTGTCCAGGATGTCGTAAATCCGAACGACGGCGGCCACGCCTTCCTGAATAGTGTTATTTAAGGGACTGAGCTTTCTCATAGGGTCGTAGAGCATCATCACCGCGGCAATAAACGAAAAGAAGGTCCCCGGCGTGGAACGGCCTGAAATAACCTCGTGACCGCCATAAAAAATAACGATCGCAATGCCTATGCCTCCAAGCAATGCCATAACAGGCGAAGAAAGACACCGAATGGTTACGGCCTTCAATTCGTACTTAAACCACAGCAGCGTTTTTTCGAAAAAGCGCTGCTTTTCATAATCCTCCATGCCGAAGGCCTTTACGATTCTAGTCCCCGTAAAGGTTTCGTGAAGTAGTGAGTTCACGGTGGCCACTATCTCTTGGCACCAGGTACTGACTTTGCGCATGCGTCGTCCGAAACGAATAATGGGAATAGTGGCAAAAGGCAGAACGATGATGGCGATTAAAGCCAATTTCCAATCCTGGTAGAAGACCAGACCAAGCAGGAATAGGACTGTAAAAAACTCCTTGATCACCCCCGTAACGGCACTGGAAACGCTCTCCTTCACAACACCGACGTCATTCATGATTCTTGCCATGAGCAAGCCCGTGTCGTGTCTGTGAAAAAAAGACAATGACAGGGTTTGTATGTGCCCATAGAGCCGATCGCGCAACTCTTTAATAATACGGAGACCCACGTAGTTCATGAGATAGCCCTGGCCAAACTCGCAAGCACCCTTAACCGCAAAAAGAAGGACGATAAAAAAAGGAAGCAGCTTGAGCTTCATCATGTCTTTTGCCATGAATATATCGTCCACCACGG
>CAYSGJ010000186.1:0-72173 GCA_964430705.1 uncultured Desulfobacterales bacterium
AACATAATCGGAGCTGTCTCCCCTGCGGCCCTGCCGATACCCAATATAGACCCGGTCAGAATTCCCGGCAAGGCGGCCGGCATGACTACCTTGGAAACAGTCTCCCATTTTGTGGCGCCCAGAGCCAGCGATGCCTCCCTATATGTCTGGGGTACACCTTTCAGCGCCTCTTCCGAGGCGCCGATGATCACCGGTAGAATCAAAAAACCCAGCGTGAGAGACCCGGACAGGATACTCGATCCAAAACCAAAATACACAACGAACAAGGCCAACCCGAAAAGCCCGAAAACCACCGACGGCACCCCGGCCAGGTTGTTGATGCCCAGCCTGATGATTCTCACCAGCTTGCCTTCCCTGGCATACTCACTCAAATAGATGGCGGACGCAACGCCAAGAGGAAACGCAATCGCCATAGCGCCGATCGTCAGATAAAAAGTTCCCATGATTGCCGGGAATATGCCCCCCTGGGTCATTGCTTCGCGGGGTGGCTCTGTAAGAAAGGTCCAGCTAATAGCCTTGACCCCATGAATCAGGATAAACCCGATGATAACCGCCAGGGCCAGGCCGATGATAACCGCCGATGACCGAATGATGAAAAAGGCCCAGGCCTCGATCCATTTTCTCTTTTGTCTGCGTTCCATGTCAAACCTAAAGCGTTGCCGTTCCCACCTGCTTGTATTTATGAGATATATAGTCTGCAATCAAATTGAAGCCCAACGTCATGACAAACAAGACTACTGCGGTAGCAAAAAGCGCATAATAATGATCCCCCTGAAAAGGGGCTTCGGCCATTTCCGCGGCAATAGACGCGGGCATGGGGCGGCATGCGTCAAAAATGCTTTCCGGTATGGCGGCTGCCCCCCCGGCCACCATAAGGACCACCATGGTTTCGCCAATGGCTCTGGACATGCCCAGAATAATGGCCGTACAGATCCCTGATAAGGAAGACGGAATAACCACCCTGCTGATCGTTTCCCAATGGGTGGCGCCCAAAGCCAAAGACGCTTCCCTGAGTTCGCGTCGGACGGCATGAATAGCATCTTCTGAGATGCTGGAGATAGTCGGCACCGCCATAAAGGCCAGCATCAACGAGGCATTGAAAACGTTTAACCCCGTTGGTATGTCGAGCAATTCCTGCAGCAAAGGCGCCACCACGACCATACCGAAAAAACCGATCACCACCGAAGGAAGAGATGCCAGCATTTCTATGGTCGGTTTCAGGATTTCTTTCATTCTGATGCCGGCGATCTCTGAAATATAGACGGCGGAAAGCAGTCCCAGGGGAATGGCGATAACGGAAGAAAAAAAAGTAACCACCACCGATGCCACAATCAAAGGAAAGATACCGAAATCAGGCGGATCATAGGTCGGATACCAGTATCGGCCAAAGAGGAAATCCTTGACCGATACCACTTTAAAAATCGGAATGCCCTCTTTGAAAAGAAAAAACACGATCAGGGCCAAAACAATAATGGAACCAAGAGCGACCAGAAGAAAAAAATTCTTTATGATGTTTTCCTTGGTTCTTGTAAGTGCTGCCCGTTGCATCGACATTCCCTTGATTTTTTTAAAAAACAGGGTAGCGCCAAGGCGCTACCCCTTCCGCCGGCTCTTTGACTGCGAAAAAAACGGCAGGCCAAAGCCTGCCGCGTTCTTAATACATGGGGACGTAGCCTTCTTCCAGCACAATCTTTTGCCCCGCCGGACTCACAACAAAATTGATAAACGACATGACATCGTCTTCCGGCCATCCGTTGGTAAACATGAACAATGCCCTTGAAACCGGGAACGCCCCGTTCAGCGCAGTGGCCGGGGTGGCTTCAATACCGTCTACCGTCAAGGCCTTGACGTCTTTATTCACATAGCCAATGCCTATGTAGCCGATGGCGTACTTGTTCTTGGCCACGGCCTGGGCCACCGCACCGTTTGAGGCCTGCAGTAGTGCTTTGGGCATGACTTTTTCTTTCTTGAGCACCTTGTCTTCCCATACCTCGTAGGTGCCGGAACTGGTATCCCTGGAAATGACCACGATCGGCTTGCTCGGACCGCCCAACTCGCCCCAGTTGGTGACCTTGCCCGTATAAATGTCCTTCAGCCTTGCGCTGCTGATGGCGCTCAAAGGATTGGAAGGATGGACCACGGGGACCACGCAATCCAAAGCCACACGGTGAGGCACCGGCAGGACACCGCGTTCCATGGCCAGCTTGATTTCCTTGTCTTTAATGAATCGCGATGAATCCGCGATGTCCGTGGTCCCGTCGATAATAGCCTTCATGCCGTTGCCGGACCCGCCACCGGATACCGAGATATTGATGTCGGGATTGGCCTTCATAAATTCCTCGGCCGCCTTCTGGGCGATTGGAAGCACCGTTGTGGAACCTTTGATGACAACACTGCGGGCAAACGCATTGCCGCCGATCAAAAAACACATCATCGCTGAAAACACAACAACCTTTGACCAAAATGACTTTTTCATATCCACACTCCTTTTTTTACAATTTTTCCGATCATTCAACCCTTAAAATCAAACACACCAAAAACATACATCCCGACTTAATAATACAGAACGGACGAAACGTCCGCAACCGCTGTTACAACAGGCCTTTATTACCACCTCCCATCCAAGGTTTCGATTGAAAAACCGCAACCGGTCTCTGTGCCGGCCACGGTTGTCGGTAAACCGGCCCGCGTTTGCCGACAATCCCTTTTGACATGGCCTGTAAATTATGCACCGCATGTCACATTCTTGTTACAATTTTGCTTTTTTCGTGTAACAATTGTTTAACATGTTGATTATGAACGATAATGTGGCAATCAAATTGTAACAAACATGATCTGGATCGATTCGGCCGGGCGTGGCAAATCCCCGAAAGGATTATCAGAAATAACTTGTTGCAGTTTCGTGACGAAGGGGTGCTTGTCCGGCGACGATCAGACGACGGTGCGATTCAACACAACCCTGATTGAGGCCGGTTGATTTCTATGGTTCATCCGGTTAAAGCATACTTGAAGGATAGCAGTGTGGGTCAACAGCCGACTTCGTGGAGGATTGAAGGAGTACGCTTTAACCGGATGAAACATTTCTATTTACCCCAAAAACTCTTTTTGCGGCGGGCCATCATGGCTCTCATCATATCGCCGGCATTTTCCGCGTGATCGGCGACAGAGCCGATGATCTCGGCAAGTCTGACCATATGAAATATGGTTACCGGGTCTTTTTCAATATTAAACACCTTGTATTTCAACTCATCTTCCAGGATATCCGCCCCATGTTCCTTTTTTCGCAGGCCATCGATGATTTTTTTGACGAGCCTTCGTTGCTTTTCGGAATAAGTTTGAAAGTAGGTCTTCGCCTCGGCTACCAATCGGCTTAAATCCTCGAGAGGCTCTACCACGGCATCCACCAAAAGGAATAGGACCTCCCTTATTTCCTCCTTTGAAGAGCCCCAGTGCGGACGATAAGAAATCCAGTCCAGGGCTTCCTCGACGGAATCAAGCACCGCATCCTGTTCTTTCAAGTACATAAACAACTGAAACCGCTCCATGGGCATCTTGCCCCTCCTGGGAAGGTGCCCGCGGATACGGCGTTTGACGACATCCGCTTCGTTTTCCAGTCTGATGACCTCCTGGCGATAATCTTCGAATCGCTTGCACCGGTCTTCGGCATGACACTCAATGGCCTGCTGAAACGCCCACCCGCACTCCTTCACCTTTTCCGCATGCTCCAAAAGACCGTCAAAGGGGGAAGTGGTGAACGCCGAAAACAATGAAATGCCCATGATCGCCTCCTCATCCGACGGGACACGCCCCGTTGTTTGCCGTATTTCTCGCTTGAAAAGATTCCCTGAAAATGTCCAGCAAGTCTTGTGTCTGTTCGGCAATCTGCACGGCGTTTTCCATCAATCCGTAGAAAAGAATGCTTCGGCTGGTTTTGGATGCGCCGTTTTGAATGCGTTTTATCTGGTTTTTGTCAAATTGTACGGCAAAAGCCTTCAGCTTTCGACTCTGGTTGGCAATATAGTCATAATCCACTTCTTTGCGCTGCATCAACATGATCGAGGTGTTCCACAGCAACCTGGTAACAAAGGTCTTGATTTGGCCCAACTCTTCCTTTTGGCTGTCCTCAAATCCCGCATGACAGTCCTCAAAATGGATATGGGAACGTTTGATCATATCCCTGTGGCTTTCTGCAATGCCTTGAATGACCCGGATGGTTTTTGCGTACTTCTGCGTACTGCCCACGGCATCATGTCGAAGAAGGGAAAGGGTTTCAAAGATATTGGAGATAATCGTGTTGGCCCATTTCTGGATTCTATCGGTCCAAGTCGTCGCATCCCGGAGTCTTTGTCTGTCCTCCAAGAATGCAGATTCAAAACACAACTCCAGGCTATCGCTGATTTCTTTCAGAAAAAAACCGGTCTGCTCAAACGTGACGTGGATTGCCGTATCGGCGTTACGGATGTCCCTGAGAGTGAACCCTTCAATGACGTCGCTTTCCTGTTCCCTTTTAAAATGAGCCAGGTAGCTGTGGTAGACCGCCGTCAGCAAAAGAACCAGCAGACCGATCATGGCCAGCAATTTGAAGTAATAAATAAGAACCGCAAAAATCAAAGAAATCGAAAACGCCACCAGGGCGGTTAAAAACCATCCGCTGATGACCGTCAGCACCCCGGCCACCCGATAAACGGCGCTTTCGCGTCCCCACGCCTGATCTGAAAGGGATGTTCCCATGGCCACCATGAATGTCACATAGGTCGTCGACAGCGGCAGCTTCAATGATGTCGCGAGGGAAACCACGGCACTGGCCACAAAAAGGTTTACCGAGGCCCGCAACAAGTCAAAGGACGGCACCTTGCCGTGGATGGGAGCCGGGCAACCGCACTGCCCTGTATCCAGGCGGTTGGAAATCGCCTGCTTCAATAGAACCGGAATCAGCTTCTGGCAAAAGGAAAAAACGGTGTGAGAGATGCGCACAATATTTCTTGAAAAAATGGAAGAACCGAAGCGCTCCATCCCTTCCTCTTGTCTGCCCAGGTTGATTTCCGTTCTGGTAACCGTGCGGGCCTTTCTGGATACCCACAAGGTCAACGCCATAATCGCCCCGGCAATCAACAGGAAAAAGGTGTTGGACTGTATCGGCCGTTCCAGAGCATCCATGGTTACCCGCAACGGCTCAGCAGAAGCCTGTGCAACATGATAGGCATTTAACCCGGCCAGAGGAACGCCGATAAAATTCACCAGATCATTGCCGGCAAACGCCATGGCAAGGGCGAAGGTTCCGATCAAAACAATGGGTTTGAGGATGTCGATTCGCGTAAAAAGGGCCAACAGCTGAAAAATGACGCCAAAAAACCCAAAACCGATGGCCAAAACCGTCCAACCATGGGTATTGATCCAGTCAACAGCCTCCGGCGTGATAAATGACGCGCCTTGAGCGCCCTTTATCAGAATAAAATAAGAAATCGCCGCCAGAGACAACCCGGCCCAGATGCCGCCGTATCGCCGGAGGCGTTTGGTGTAATCAAAGGTAAAGATCAACCGGGCCACGAACTGTATAATCGCCCCGCAACAAAATGCGATGACAATCGACAAGAGTATTCCCGAAATAATCGCCAGGGCTTTTCCAGTGTTGATGTAGTCAACCAACGTCAACAGGCTGCCGCTCGCGGCATAAATCTTGATGAGCGATACAGCCACGGCTGCACCAAGCAACTCAAAAACAATGGATACGGTGGTGGATGTAGGCAAACCAAAGGTATTGAACAGATCAAGAAGGATGATATCGGTGAGCATAACGGCCAAAAAGATCGTCATCAATTCCGGCATGACGAAAAATTTCGGGTGGAATATTCCTTTTCTGGCCACTTCCATCATGCCGCTGGAAAAAGTCACGCCGGCCAGCATACCAAGACTGGCGATGATCATGATCACATGGCGTGGCGCCACTCTCGAACCGATGGAAGAATTCAGAAAATTGACGGCATCATTGACCACACCCACAATCAGGTCGAAAATCGCAAGTCCGATCAGCACGAAAACGGCAAAAAAATAGAAATCCATAAGTGCCCTTAAAAAATCTTTCCACTGAAAAAAAGACTGCTTGCAAGTAGGCCCATAGATGTCGGAAGAGGCGATGATTTCTGGAATGGTTTCTATTGGTTTTCAGCACTGCCGTCAACCAAATTGTCACACAATTGTAACAAAGGGGGGGGTCGTCTCCTTGGGATGAAAAACCATATAAGCATTGAAAATGGCCTGGGAAATTTAGCAATGCAAATCAGGCCGCCACTTTTTTTCCCCTATGCGACAGAGATGTTACAGACCTTAAAGGGCAGGGGCTATCCCGATTCCCTTGATTTGGGGAGGACCCTGAACCAGCATTTCCGCCAGGGTGAGCTTCACTTTAGGCATGGCGTAGCCCTGAAATGCCATCAGAGCCATTTCCAAAGAGGCCAGCGCTTTGTAAAAAGGAGTTCTGTCAAGCATGGGCGCTTGATCCAGGTCGGCATACTGTTCCTGGCACCGAATACAGCCTGGAAATCGCATGACTTTTCCATCCGGCCTTATAAAACTGTTGGGAACCCCGTGCATGCGGCATATCATGAGTCGGTGCTCGTAGAGCCGGCAAAGCCCGTTTTCGTTCAATGGACACATCATCCCGGGGGTTTTGCCTTGGGCAAGGCAGAGCCGGCTTTGCGCCACATATGCCTTGGCCCTGTCTAAAAACCCTCGCCGTCGTTCTTCCGAACAAGCATTTATTCCCTCCCACAGGTAGGCCCACTCAATATAGGTATGGTGTTGAAAGTAGGATGTGCAGCAATTGTCGGAACAGCCCTCGCAAGACAACCCGAAGGTGTCGGCAGCACGGCTGTACGCCGCCTCCATCGTTGTATAAAGATGGGCCAGGTCTTCAAACAGCTTGCTTTTTAATTCATTTTTTCCCATGGTAGGCGGAAACCCCGACTATCGTATGACTTTAGTCCCCTGAAAAGATTGGAGCTTCAAAAGGCATCGGATTTCAAAAGGTGCCGATAAACCTAGCACGGCCATGAAGAAAAAGGAAGGAGGATCCATGTCATTCGAAGTTCAAAAGACAACGGAAATATACCGGGGAAAGATACTTGACGTCTTTGTGGACCAGGTGGTTCTGCCTAACGGGGTTGTCAAAAAACGGGAGGTCATTCGCCACCCCGGCGCCGCGGCCATGGTACCTGTTTTTGATGACGGCCGAATCGGATTGATCAAGCAGTTTCGCCATGCGGTAAGCGATTTTCTCTGGGAAATTCCCGCCGGCACGCTGGAGGCAAGAGAAACCCCCTTGGAATGCGCCCAACGCGAACTCATCGAAGAAATCGGATATCAAGCCAACGATTTCAAGAAGCTTGCCGAGATCCTCCCCGCTCCGGGATACACAGACGAGTGCATTCACGTCTTTCTGGCCACGGGACTCACCCCGGCAAAGCAAGACCTGGACGACGACGAGGTCTTGGAACTCCACCCCACGGGCTTTGACAGGGCCATACATATGATCTTGGAAGGAAAAATCCGGGATGCAAAGAGCATTGTGGGGTTGTTGCTGGCACGGCAACGAGCCCTGTAAACGGCCATTCGTCGGCCGTAAACCTGTTATTGCAAGGGCTCGTTTGTTGGGCCGATGATGAAAAAAATCACGGGGTCCGAGACACACGTCCGCTCTTGTCCTTATGCCTCGAGCCATACCATTCAATCTGGCGGCAGACACCGCGGATCATCTTCACATCCCGGGCGCGCAGGTCGATCCTGGAAAAAAAGCGGCGCACGTATCGCATCCAGTAGTCCGGATTTCCAGGGTCGATGAAATGGATATTGACAAAGACCTCTTTCAGCTGCGCATACATGTCTTCCAATTCCCTCCGGCTGGCCAGCCTGGGAGTAAAACAGCTCGCATCGTCTCCGCCGGCCATGAAGACCTCATAGCAGAGCACCATAATGGCCTGCGCCAGGTTCAGGGACGCAAAGTCGGCCGTGGGAATGGTCACTACGGCCTGACAAAGGCTCAATTCGGCATTCGTCAAGCCTGTGTCTTCCGGACCGAAGATCAACGCAACGCTGTTTTTCTGAGAAACGGGAATCAGCTTACGAGCCATTTCCCTTGGACTTGGCAGGGTCGGTCGCCGGCTGCCGACGCGAGCCGTTGTGCCGACCGTGTATTGAAAAGGCGCCAAGGCGTTTTCCAGATCGTCATGAATTCCCATGTCTTCGACGATGTGGGCCGCAAAATGGGTCGCCATTCTGAGAATCCGTGTCAGGTCGCAGTCAAGCGGATCCACAACAACAAGCCGACGGATCCCCATATTGCAGGCAGCGCGGGCTGCGGCCCCAATATTTTCAGGAAATTTCGGCTTGTGGAGCACGACAGCTATGTTGTCCAGATTTACCCGCAAAGCCATGACTGTTACCTCGTTTCCATCTATAAGCCCATATCCATACCCGGAGGCGGTAGCGTTGATTTGCCTCTTCGAAAGAGGGCCGGCAGTATCAAAAGCACCCATTCAGAACAATCACGGCGGATTTTATACAGCCCATTTACCGCCGCTTATGCCGCCAACTCCAGAGCACTGAAAAAATAGCCGATCTCAACGGCGGCACTTTCCACAGAATCAGAACCATGCACGACATTACGCCGGCCATCCGTAGCAAAGGCCTTGCGGATCGTTCCATCCGCCGCCTTGGCGGGGTCTGTAGCTCCCATTATTTCCCGGTACCCGGCAACGACGTTTTTTCCTTCCAGCACCAAGACCACCGATGGCCCGGAAGACATGAAATCAATCAACCCTTGATAATAAGGACGCCCTTTGTGCTCTGTGTAGAATGTTCCCGCCTCAGCCTGTGACAACCAAACCATCTTCATGGCAATGATTCGGAAGCCGGCCTTTTCCAGTATGCCTGTGATTTCCCCTACCAGACCCCTGGCAACACCGTCCGGTTTAATAATGGACAACGTTCTTTCTTTCATGGAAATACCCCCTTTCAGCCCCATAACAACACGGAAGATCTCGTAACAAAAAGATAAAAACAAATCAACAGGTGAGGCAAGAAAGCAGAGCATATCTTGGCAAGCCTTGGCCATACGGGTCCTTGTCTTATGTAAAGTTAAAATAATGCTGTAAGAATGGCCTCTTTTACGATATGGAGATACCATAAACACGGTGCGACAAAGGGGGAGCATGAAAGTACTCGTATACGGGTCCGGTGGTCGGGACCACTGCCTGGCCGACAAATACGGCGACAGCCAACATGTGGATAAGGTGTATTTTTCCCCGGGAAACCCCGGGGTTCTCCATACACCCAAAGGACGGAGCGATAGGAAACTGATAGAGATTGTGCGCCTGAAAGACTTTCAGGCATTGGCCGACTTCTGTGTGGACCAAGGAGTGGACCTCGTAGATGTGGGATCCGAGAACCCCCTGAGTGAAGGCCTGGTCAATGTGTTGAGCGGCAAGGGGATTAAAAGCGTAGGACCCAAAAAAGAATACTGTGTCATCGAAAGCGATCGGGCCTTTACGGACGATTTGCTGAAACGCATTGGTGTGCCCAAACCGCAGTATCAGGTTTTTGACGATCCGGAAAAGGCCAAGGCGTATGTGCGCAATATCGGGTATCAGGTGGTGATAAAGGCCAACGGTCTGGCGGCCGGCAAAGGGGCCATCGTGTGCGACGACGTGCCCGACGCCCTCACGGCTATAGACCGCATGATGGTGGACAAGGTTTTCGGCCGTTCGGGCGACCGGGTAGTTGTAGAGGAGAGAAAGTATGGCACAGAGCTTTCGTTCTATACCTATTTGGATGGTCGGCATGCGCTGCCTTTGAGAATGCTTGCCCAGGATTACAAGCCGGCCTTTGACCCCGACGACGAAGAGGCGATCAAACAGTTCGGTGGAAACTTCAACACCGGCGGTACCGGTTGTTACTGTCCCCACAAGCTGCTAAGTCCTTGGCTGGTTAACAGAATCATCAAGGAGATCGTAAATCCCACCGTCAACGAGATCTACAATCATCTGGGGTGGAATTACAAGGGGGTCCTTTATTTCGGTTTGAATCTGGACCCTTACGACAACCTAGAGGTGTTCGAAATCAATGTCCGGCACGGCGATCCCGAGTGGCTGGTCATCGCCCGCAAATTAAGCACCGACCTCTTTGAGATCGGTTCTGCCGTGTGGGAAGGAACCCTGGATCAAATCCGGCAAGCATGGAACCAACAGCACTATGTGGACGTTATCGCCATGGAAGGCCGGTCCAAGGCATCCAGAGGATGGAACAAGGGGTATCCGGGCCGTTACGGGAAAGGGCACCGTATACTCGGGCTCAATGAGATCGAACGGGGCATTGCCGTCTACTTTGCCGGCGTGGACGAAGACCCTGAGAAAGGCCTGGTTACTTATGGGGGTCGGGTGCTGCACCTGGTGGCCGGCGACGCCACCCTGGAAAAAGCCAGAAAAAAAGCCTACCGGAACATGGAAAAACTGGTGTTTGTAGATCACAACAACCAGGATTCAAACTGTCTGAGGTTCCGCCGGACCATTGGGGCATAGGGCATGCTTTGTCTCTCGTAATAAACAACCAAGATAGCAGGTCGATAAAACAACGAACGGGGGTTCATATGAGCGAACAAAAAGACACCGCCAAATCCCCGGTGGTGGGAATTGTCATGGGAAGCGATTCAGACTGGGGCGTCATGGAAAAGGCGGCTGCGATGCTGAGGCAGCTCGGCATCCCGTTTGAGGCAACGGTGGCTTCCGCCCACCGCAGCCCGGACAGGACAGCCACCTATACCCGATCCGCCCGGTCCAGGGGACTCAAGGTAATTATCGCGGGGGCCGGCGCTGCAGCCCATCTGGCCGGGGCCATTGCGGCAGGGACAACCTTGCCGGTTATTGGTGTTCCCATTGATTCTTCGTCTCTTAAAGGCCTGGATGCCCTTTTGGCTACCGTCCAAATGCCCTCCGGCATTCCTGTGGCCACCATGGCTATCGGGACGGCGGGCGCAAAAAATGCCGCTGTATTGGCAGCGCAGATTCTGGGAACAAGTGACCCGGCCGTTGAAGCAAGACTCGAAAAATTCAAAGAGGATCTGGCCGGCCAGGTGGAAAAAAAAGCAGAAGCGCTGAAAGGGAATCTTTCCGCTTGACCCCCAAAAAAATATATGCTCTAGTAACCATTAAGGCCGTGGGAGCTGCCCTTCCGATAGTCATTTCTTTGGCGGGAAACAGCTTAGGAACATCTTAACCAACCGTTAAGAGGCTCCCCGGCCTTTTCTTTTGTCCAAATCGTCTTTTTTGTAAGACGTTGACCCCTTGAAAATCACGGCATTTCAAAGCGCTAAACGGTTACGTTTTTGAATAATGTCTGAAAGCATCTGTGAAATCCTTGCAGTTGATCCTCATGTACCTGATAAACAAGTCATTGCCCGGGCGGCCTCATCTATCAGGAGAGGCGGCCTGGTAGTGTTTCCCACCAACACAATTTATGGACTTGGGGCCATGGCGTCACATGCCGATGCCGTTAAAAGGGTGTATCAGGCCAAGAAGCGGGGTACTGAAAAGCCATTGCTTGTGCTTATATCCAGCCCGACGGACCTTGCCGCCCTGGTTCAGTTTGTGACGGTCCCAGCCGAGCGCCTCATCAAGGCCTTCTGGCCGGGCAGTGTTACTCTGGTCTTCCATGCCAAAGGAAACCTTCCGGGCGGTCTTACCGGTCATACGGGAAAAATAGGCATCCGCCTTGCCGGCCATCCTGTAGCCTCGGCACTGGTACGCCATGTGGGAAGTCCTATCACGGGAACCAGTGCGAATATCTCGGGAAACCAAGGCGCCGCGTCGGTGGATGGGCTTGACGCAAAGGTGTTGGAACAGGTTGACCTGGTGCTTGATGCAGGCAAACTTGCGGGGGGGAAGGGATCGACACTTGTGGACGTCACTGTGGATCCTCCCGGCATTCTGCGGGAAGGCACCATCTCGGCCGACAGGATTCGGGCCGTATTCGGCCGTTAGTCCACAATCAACGAACAAACGCCAATTCTGAAAGGAATGCCATGTCACGGATCGACCAATTGTCCAAGGATCGATTGTTGATTTTGCTTGAAAATTTTGCCAAAAACTGGCTTGCTCACGATGGGCTCTGGTTTCAGGCCGTAGAGCGCATCCATGGCATGGAGCAGGCCATGGAACTCGATGCGCAAGCGTGGCGTCGGTTTTCTCCAATCGAGGCCCGACGAATTAAGGCTTTCTTGGGCTTGCCTGAAAACGGGGGGCTTGAGGCCTTACAGACCGCTCTGGAATATCGACTTTATGCAGTGCTCAACAAGCAGCAGAGTGAACTGCGAGAGGGGCGTCTTCGATTTTTCATGAATGATTGCAGGGTCCAGAGCGCCCGGAAACGCAAAGGATTGCCTGACTTTCCCTGCAAACCGGTAGGCCTTGTGGAGTACGGCACTTTCGCCCGGGAGATCGATTCGAGAATCCAAACCCGGTGTATCGCGTGCCCTCCCGACGATCACCCCGAAGAGTACTACTGCGGGTGGGAATTCCGGATCGAAGAGGAATAGGGGGCCTGTTATATCAACAAAGGCTGGAAGGCTTCTCGGGACCTTTGATTCACTTCGATGGTTTTCGATCCTTCGGGGCTTTTTATGGAGACGCGAACAGGACGGCCATTGTCGGTTTTGCTGTAGGCCGCGCAAAGGACGGCTGCCTCCCTTACCGTTTGTTCGGGAGCCCCACAAGGAATCAAGACTATGGGACCCGGCACGTCCGTCATACGCAGCGACACGTCCTTGGCGGGATTCAAGAAATGAAGGATCCGTTCGTTGTCTTTCTGGGTGCGACCTACAATCGCCTTGTGTGGACCGTGTAAACGAAAATGGCGGCCGTGTTTCAATAATTCGAAATCCCGTTCCTCATAACTTTTTTTGCCGGCAAAAAGATCCTTGAGTCTTCTGGAAAAACCCACATCGGTAAGCAGACAGCCCCCGGCGGGGGCGGGATAGTCCATAACACCGAAGCTCTTGGCCAGTTCCATCTGCCGCTTTCGTCCCCGGCCGGAGATGTCCAGAAGACGGTCCCGATCCACCAGCCCGCGTCGTTCCGGGACGGTTTCAGGCAACAGCTTGGCGCTCAGCGGTCGAATAATGAGCCCTTCCACGCCGGAATGTTTTTCTACATACCTCAGAGACGGTCTGGTTTGGGACATAGGGCGCTGCCCCAAAACTTCGCCGGAAAAGAGAAAATCGAATCCTTTGTCTCTCATGACTTCGGCGGCAAGACGAAACATCAGGGCGTGGCAGTCCAGACAGGGGTTCATGTTGTTTCCATAGCCGCAGTGGGGATCCTTGAGCATTTCAAGGTAGACAGGGGTAATGTTTTTTACACTGAGAGGTATTCCCGTCGTCTGGGACGCTCGGCGGGCCTTCTCGGCACTGAAAAAGGGCGTTTCAAAGTTGATCCATTCCACCTCGATGCCCTGTTTTTTGAGCACAACGGCTGAAAGGATGCTGTCCAACCCGCCGGAGCACAGGCCCAGGGCCCGTACCGGTCGGGACTTTTTCGGCTCCAAATGTTTTGTCAACGGCTCGTCATGGGAGGTGTGATTCATGTCTCAACCTGTCAGCAAAAAACGTGTACAAACCATACTTACAACACTAAGGGAGGCCTACCCGGATGTCAAGACGGCCCTTAATTACAAAACCCCTCTGGAAATGCTGGTTGCCACCATCCTTTCCGCCCAATGCACGGACGTTCGGGTCAACGAGGTTACCAAGACACTTTTTGAAAAGCTTCGAACAACCCGCGACTATGCACGGATATCTCTTCCTGAGTTGGAGGCACTGATTCGGCCAACGGGGTTCTTTCGCAATAAGGCCAAAAACATCAAGGCGTGCTGCCGGACTCTGGTGGAAAAGCACGGGGGAAAGATCCCCGCCAACATGCAAGACCTGGTGGCGCTGCCCGGTATTGGACGAAAGACCGCCAACGTAGTTCTGGGAAGTGCCTTCGGGATTCCGGGAATCGTCGTGGACACTCACGTCAAAAGGATTTCTCAACGCATCGGACTCACCAAAGAAAAGGATCCGGTCAAGATCGAGTTTGATCTTATGCCGATCATTCCGAAAAAGGACTGGATCGACTTCTCCCACCAGCTCATCTGGCACGGCAGGAAGGTGTGTACGGCCCGAAAGCCCGCGTGCCTGCAGTGTCCCCTCCTTGCGCTTTGCGATTACGGCCAAAAAAACGCTTGACCCCGGCCGTTTGTATGAACATCCGAGGGTCGGCGATGCCATGGAAGAACCTATTATCGCCGGTACGCTGCCGACAGTGCGCATTCCCACACGGGTTTAAAATGTTGCCGGCTTGGCGCGAGAACTCTTAACGGATGGATGGCGGCAGCAGCAGGGGACAACCCTTTCCGGGGGAGGGCGCCTCACACGTCATCCTCCGGCTTTGCTTGTGATTGCAGATTCTATGCGCCTTCGCAGAAGACCACGGGCGTTTGGTCGTGGCCTTCTGCGAATCGCTGAGACGGTCGGAATGCCGGGGCGGGAACTTGAACGGAACTAAGGGTTTACCCGAGCGGCTCGATTTGTCGACTAGGTCAGGAAACACTCATCTCCGGCAATTTCCAGCAACAAAGGAAATATGTCCATGATGTTCACCACGCCGACAATTTTGTTGTCCCGTACCACCATGGGCTGTCTGATTTTTTCTTTGAACATGATGTAGATGGCCTTGTTGATGCTGTCTTCTTCATTCAAAAGGGGGTGAACAGGCGACATGACGTCTTTGACCTTTTTTTGCGTTTCTTTTTTTACCAGCTCCAAAAAGGTACTATGGAGCCATTGGAAACGTTCCTGGAATTCGCCGATTTCTTGAGCCACTTCCAGTGCCCGCGAAGACAAGGTCCGATAGTACGCTCTTGACGCGTCCTCTTGCTTGGCAGCCTCCGGAACCAGCCCTCTGATAAGATCAAAGACGGACAGCTTACCCACAATCTTTTTAGATGCGTCCGTAACCAGCAATGTCTTGTGGAATTTGCCGGGTTCGCTGGACTGGATTTTTTCATGATTTTTTTTCAGGATTTGCAGGACGTCGCAAAGGGGGGCATCAGAATCTACCTGCTCGTATTCCTCAACACCCGCCATAACGTCCTTAATCTTTTTTTCTTCTGCCATTGTCAACCTCCTCCTCGTTCGAAGCTCCAATTCGAATTGGGCTGTTAATTTACAACCGCACGATATCAGGAACCCGCTGGTATGACAATGGAGAAATAACAATAGCGGCTGTGGTTAAAGGGAAATCCGGGTTATAGGCTGCAAAGGCAAGGCCCCAACCTTGGTGTGTGACTGCCCACCACATGCGTTGGGGTGCTGATGAACAATCCGGGTCAGTACTGAGCCAAACCCGCCAAATCACTGCCGTCCACGTCGCCGTCGCCGTCCAGGTCGCCTTCGCAAGGGTTGAAGTTCGAGCAACCCGCACGGCCGAGATGATCGGCCAGAAAGTGTAGGAAAAAGGCAAGGTCCCGGGCGTCCACATCCAGTGATTTCTCAAGATCGATAATCCCGGATGTGGCATTCCGGCCGTTAAGCGCATCCACGACGCGAACCGAGTCCAGGATAATGTCCACAACGGAAAACGGGGACCATCCGGGAAACCGGGACAGCAGCAGCGCCGTCAGGCCGGCCACATGAGGCGCAGCCATGGAGGTGCCGCTTTTGTCACAGTAGGTGTCGGCCAGGCAGGCGCTCAAAATGTTCACACCGGGGGCCGACACGTCCACCCAGAGTCCATAATTGGAATTTTGCGGCTTTTTATCACTGCTGTCGGTGGATCCCACGGCAAGAATGAGCGGATCCGGATAACCGGCGGGATAAAAGGGACCGGTAGACCCGGAATTGCCGGCCGCCGCGCAGATGATCACGCCGATTTCCGATGCATATTGAACGGCTTCTCGAATGACCGTATGGTCTGACGTACCGCCCCAACTAAGGTTGAGCACATGGGCGCCGTTGTCGGCGGCATAGCGAATGGCCTCGACCGCGTCGGCCACTTCCAGGACACCCTGTCCAGCGTAATCTTTGTAACCGGCCCTGACGGCCATGATCCGGCAGTGCCAGACAACGCCGGCGATGCCCAGCCCGTTATCGGTCACCGCGCCGGCGATGCCGGCCACGTGAGTGCCGTGTCCCTGGCCGTCCATGGGCTCGTTGTCCCTTTCCAGGCAGTCGGGGTCTGAACAGCTGTTCTCGGTATCCACAAAATCCCAGCCGATGTAATCGTCGACAAAGCCGTTTCCATCGTCATCGATGTCATTGTTGCCTGGAACCAGTTGGCCGGACCAGTCTTCGACCCAGTCCTCGCCCATGTTTTGCCAGATATTGCCCGCCAGGTCCGGGTGGGCGTAGTCGACGCCCGTGTCGATAACGGCGATCACCGCGTCGGAGACACCGGTTTCCAAGTCCCAGCCCGCTTCGGCGCCGATGTTTCTCGGCGCCCATTGTTCGTGGTACCTCGCATCATCGGGGATCTCCTGGGTGAAGAGCAGATAATTGGGCTCGGCAAACTCCACGGCGCTTTGTGCCCGAAACCATGCAGCGGCGTCGCGCAGCGGCCATCGGTCAGGCACGGAGATTACGAAATAATTCGCCTTTTTGCTCTGCTTCCGGACCGCGACGCCTTTGTCGGCAAGGGCTTGTTTGATCCCGGACCGCGCGGCGTCGCGCTTGAAACGGACTAGAAGTTCACCGGGGACAAAGCGGGCCTGTTCTGCCCAATTGATCGTCGCCCCGGCGTCCGGTCGGGTTTGGCCGTCGGCCCGAGGTACAAACACGGTGCGTTGTTTTGCAAAAGGCCCCCGGGCGTTTTTATCCTCCGATCGGAGTTGCCCGGCCGCGACCACCTTTGCGGGCTCGGAGGAGGGGTTGCCGGATTGTCCACAACAGCGCTCTGCGCCTTGCCAAAGACAAAGCGTGACGCCGATTCCAGCTACAAGGGCTGTTAATCTTATCCTTTTTCCCGATTTCACGAGAACTCACCCTTTAGAAATTAATAATGCGGTTATCCAGAATACTCATGTTTATGGTACAACAAGGCCGATGGAGATCGAGACAAAAGCCGGGCAACTGTCTGAGCCGTTTAGACCGCGTTTTGAGCGGCCGTAACTCGGTCTAGTCGACACCCCATAAGAGCCTGAATGAATAGACTTTCTATTATGCCCATTCAAAGGCCGCTTTTACGCGGCCTTGACGGCGAGTTTTGCCCGGCTGGAGGATTGATGTCCATTGGCCGACCAAAACCCTGACTGGAGCTTTGTATATAACCGCAATTAATAATTTCCAAAAAGATTCGGCAAACACCGTGCCAGAAGTTCAAAACGCCGGATATGCGGTCGGTTCTCGTTCGGCAGTCGGTCCGTTTTTCCGGCTTTCTCAAGACAAAGGCTGAAGGTAAAGAATCTAAAATCAGGCGGTTATGCGATTGCCCGGTTTTGTCCTTACAAGGAACCGGGGGCGATGTCTATCGAAAACCGTCTCTTGGCGGCAAGGCCGACAAAGCCTGTACGGCACCAAAAGGCCCTGAAAAAAAGGCAATTGGTTGCCCTTCATGGCAACAAATTGCCCATAAAGAAACCGATGAAATACGAAAACCAATCGGCCGGCTGAACAACAATCTTGGGCAATCATTGCCCAACACGCCCCCTCCTTCCCGGGGCAGGGAGGGGCGGGGCTGCGCACCGTTGGCTCGGAAACAGCGCCATTTTCTGGTTGTTCCTGCCTATTTGGGTTCGGAAATGCCGTGCAGACCGAAGCAGGCTTTCGCATTCCGGGTGGTTTGATCGGCGATCTCCGCGGCGCTCCTTTTTTTCACCCTGGCGGCTTCTTTCAAGGTCAGCTGCACATGGACGGGGCGCGCATGGAGGTCTCCGTATATCACGGGCGAGTCGGTTTCCAGGAGGAGATTGGATAAGGGAACAACCCGAATCGCCTCTTGGTGATATGGATTGAAAAGAAGTGCAGGAGAAGCGGACATGTAATAGCCTTGTGCGGCGATCGACGGGATAAGTTCAACAGGTCCGCTGTACCAGTGAAAGACCACCTTCGTAAGGCCCGCGTCTTTCACCATCTGAAAAGCCCTTTTGTGGGAATATCGGCAATGCAGTATGATGGGCTTGTCGTGTTTTTTGGCCAGCGCGATGAGTTGAAGAAAAACGGCTTTTTGAATTTTTTTCTTGACCTTGGCTTTGTAGTCCAGGCCAACCTCTCCCAGGGCCACACACCGGCCGAGGTTTTGATCGATATAGGCAAGTGTCTCGTCGTGGTTTTCCGTCTTGAGGCGCCAAGGATGATACCCGATTGCAGGAAAGACAAATCCGGGGTTTTGGGATGCCGTTTCCAGGGCTACGGCATTCGATGCAATGTCCTGGCCTATTGCCACGATAGCCAAGACCCCGCCCAGGCGGGCGTCGTCCACGGCTTTGTGCGGATCATCCAGTTCTTCAAAATGGGCGTGGGTGTCGATGACGAAGTACATGTTTTTTCGTGAGTTTCCGGCCCTTCGAGGCTGCCGGTGGATCCGGGTGGTGCTGTCTACTTTTCATAAATATTGATATGTTCTATGCCTGGCTTCAGAAAAAAGGTGCTCATCTCCACCTTTTTCTGATTTGGCGAAAAGCTGATAACGATTTTTTGCTCGCACCCTATTCGCTCCAGGGTCTTGATGTCTGCCAACTCGATGGTGGGGTTGCTGCAAAAGGCAATGACCACGACGTTGTCGTCGTTCACGCCCACCATATCCGCAGGGCCTTCCTGGTATCGCGGGTCCCGAAAGGCAGGCACGGCATGGAGTCCTTGCTCATGCAAATACGTATACAAAACACACCGAATAGTCTCTTTGACTACGGGGTTCTTGAGATAGTCTTTCGGAATGGCCCTGATGGCCGCCAATATCCTTTTTATCAGTTCATCTTTCATGGAAGCGTTGGCCTTTTTTCTGCAGACATGCATACGGTGTTTTAGATAGCCGAATCGATTTCAGTTTGCCATCCTTTTCTGTGATTTACAACCCCTTATGTTTTTCAGCAAGGTAAGCGGGAAGGAGTTTCCTTGACACGGTTTGGTATTTGGCGGACACTTTTTAGGTCATCACGGCATCAAAAATTGCCAAAAAAAAGACAAAGCGTTTTTGGGCTATGAGTCCCCGGGGGAACGGGCGTGGACAGAACGTGACTTCCGGGCGGGTTTTCAAACGCCTTCACGCGCGGTATCCAAGGGGCACTGTCGACAGGCCAAGACAATGACTTCAGACACTGTGGGCAATCTCTACCAGACTTTAGAATTTCACAAGGTGCTTGAGGACTTGGCCCGCAGAACCCACTGTGCCCTTTCGGCCGAACGTCTTCGGCGCCTCAAACCGCTACCAAGCCGGGCACGCGTCCGGCAAAGCCTCGATAGGATTTCCGAGGTCCGCACGTTCATGGACTTGGGAGGCTCTGTGTCCATGGATCCTTTTGAGGACATCCGAAAAGACTTGAAAGGCGCATCCATTGAGGGAGCCTACCTGGATCCGGAGGCCTTCGGCCGAATTTACAGGCTTCTTGCCCTGACGTCTCGGATGGAAAGATTCCTTACACAGCACCGCGCCAACCTGCCTCATATCTTTAAAATTGGCCGGGCCCTCGCCCCGCGTCCCGGACTGGCGGATCAAATCGTGAAAGTCATTGATCTGCAATCCCTGGATATCCGGAACAGTGCCAGCGCCAGGCTTGCAACCCTCAGGCGGGATTTGGCCGGAACCCGTGAACGGGTCCGAAAGCAGCTTGAGGACCTGCTGAGCGCATTGGCCAACAAGGGGGTCCTGCAAGAACGCTTCATTACCGAACGATCCGGCCGGTGGGTCATCCCCGTGAAAGAAACCCATCGGCACCTGGTGAAGGGGGTGTTGCACGACAAATCAGCCAGCGGGGCCACTGCGTTTATTGAGCCGCTTAAAACGTTGGAACTTAACAACCGGATCCGCCGTCTGGAAGCAGAGGAACGTCACGAGGTGGAGAAAGTGCTCCGTCTCCTGACCGATTCTGTTCGCCAAGCATCAGAGGCATTGGAAGCTGACCTAGAGGTTCTGGTCAGCCTCGACTGTATCCTGGCCAAGGCACTGACCTCCAAGACCCTGGATCAACATGCTCCGGCCATCAATAACGGCGGGGCGTTGTGGATCAAAAACGGGCGGCACCCACTGTTGACCTTGAAAGAAACGCCGGAGACCCAGGTGGTTCCCCTGACATTGTCCATTGGAGAAGGTTTTAACACCCTGGTCATTACCGGCCCCAATGCCGGGGGCAAGACCGTAGCCCTCAAGACAATCGGACTTCTTGCCCTCATGGTTGGCTGCGGTCTTCACATACCCGCGGATGCCGATTCACATATCCCCATATTTGGTCAAATTTTTGCCTATGTGGGAGATGCCCAGTCCATTGAAATGGACTTATCCACCTTCTCCGCCCACCTTCGAGACCTCAAGCATGTGGTCGATACGAGTGCGCCCGGAGACCTTGTCCTTGTAGATGAAATAGGCACCGGCACCGATCCCCAGGAAGGCTCGGCGCTCGCCATGGCCGTACTCGAAACGCTGACGACCGGAGGCGTAATGACAGCCGTGACAACCCACCACGGCACGCTCAAGGCTTTTGCCCATGAGACGCCGGGAATTGCCAACGGCTCCATGGCCTTTGATGGGCAGACCCTTGTTCCCACCTACCAGTTCTGCCCGGATGTTCCCGGTTCAAGCTATGCCTTTGAAATCGCCCAACGCCTGGGATTGTCTGAAACCGTCATCGCCCGGGCCCGATCGCTAACAGGATCCCAGGCAACCCATCTGGAAGAGCTGGTCCAGGAATTGGGCCGGCAGATCGACGACAACAGGCAACTGAAAAGAACCCTGGACGCACAGAAGGCTGCGGCGGACCGGTTGGCGCGGTTATATGAGATGGAAACCAGCCGCTTGAAGAAAGAAACCGATGCCGTGCGCCGACAGGCTGTGCAAGAGGCCGGAGCCATTATTAAAAACGCCAATGCCGCCATAGAAGAAGCCATTCGCACGGTACGTCATGGCGGAGCCGGCAAAAAAGCCATTCATGAGGCCAAGGCCCTTATTCAAAAACAAAAAGAAACCTTGGACTCGGAAATGGCGCGCGTGCTGCCGCTGCAAGAGTCAGCGACAAATACGTACCAAAAAGATGGATTCCCAACGGCCAGTCAGGTTATCTGGGCGCGCAATGGCATGGTAGGAACGGTATTGGATGAGGAAAGTCCGGAAGGCCGAGTACTCGTAGCATTTGACAGGCTGAAGGTCCACGTACCAAGGCATGAACTGAAAAGAACCCATATAGTGGAAAAGCCTCTGGCGGCAGGCACCTCCGCTGTAAGCGTTTCTATTCCCGGAAATCTCAAAACAGAGCTCGACATTCGTGGAATGCGGGTTCAAGAAGCATTGGATGTAGTGGACAAGTTTTTGGATGACTCGGCTTTGGCCGGATCAAAGGAGGTGCGGATTATCCACGGTGTGGGAACAGGAGCTCTTCGTGAAAGCCTCGGCGCCTTTTTAAGGGAACATCCCCACGTTCTCAAAGCCCGGGTGGGATATGCCGGGCAGGCCAATCCCGGAATAACGATCGTGACTATGGAAACCGACTAAACCGTTCTTGGATATGGACCATGAAGCCTGAATATCGACTGGAAGGTACGCTCCGAGGACCGTGGTCTTTTGTTGTCAATCCGACAGGCGGGTCCGGTTGCCGCCATCTTTTTTGGCCATATACATGGCCTTGTCCGCCCGCTTCGTTAGCTCTTCCCAACCCTCCTCTTGCTGTCGTTCCGCAATGCCGACGCTGACCGTGGCCGTAAATTTTTGACCCGGTTCCGGAGTAAATCCGGCAGCACAAAACTCCTCCCGGATCCTTTCAGCAACCGTTACGGCTTCTTGTCCATGAGTCATGGGAAGAATGGCGGTAAATTCATCGCCGCCATATCGATAACCGGTGTCGTTCTTGCGCATACATCCCCGGATGATCTCGCCAAGCGTCGACAGGACCTTGTCTCCTTCCAGGTGGCCATACGTATCATTGAAATGTTTAAAGCCGTCTATGTCAAGAAGCAAGAGCGACAGGGGGTGGTTGTAGCGGGCGGCACGGTCGATCTCGGACTGAATTTGTTCGAAGAAATGCCTTGAATTGAACAACTTGGTCAGGTTGTCCGTAAGCGTGAGTTCTCGCAGGCGTTTTTCCATCTGGCGCCGCTCCGCGATGAGCTTGCGTTCATTGAGAACCCGCTTAAGCCTGGCAACCAATTCTTCTGGTCTAACGGGCTTTTGCGCAAAGTCGCTGGCCCCTTTTTCCAGGGCTTCCTCATAGGAAAACGCATCTCCGTACCCGGTAATGATGATCACGTCGGAGTTGTATTTTTCTTTTATGGTTTCGGTGAGTTCGAGCCCGTTGCAGCCGGGCATGATAATGTCTGTGATCACTACGTCCACCGGTTCACGGTCCAGAAACGCCAACGCCTCTTTTGCTCCGCAAGCCCCGGAGCATGCATGACCGGCCTGGCGGATAACATCGCAAAGAATAGTCCTGACGGACTCCTCATCGTCAACAACGAGTACCCTGGGAACAAGAGAATCCGCAGCAGCGCTTTTACGGGTGTGTTCAGCGGCATTTGGTTGCGCGTCGGGGCTGTTTTTTGCCTCATCGGTCATGTTTCGCTGCTGATTGAAAAGGTCTACAACCGGGTGGCAGGGAATGTGGCGGAGAGAGAGGGATTCGAACCCTCGGTGCAACTTTAACCGCACACTCGCTTAGCAGGCGAGCGCCTTCAGCCGACTCGGCCATCTCTCCAATATCCTGCTTTTAGACAACGATCAAACAAATGCCGATCTCAGATTGGATGAAGCCGGGATCCGTGGCGGAGGGAGTAGGATTCGAACCCACGTTCCGTTGCCGGAAAACGGTTTTCAAGACCGCCGCCTTCAACCACTCGGCCATCCCTCCCCTCATGGCGAATTACGCATTATCCCATTGGCTTAATCATTATCAAACCATAGAATTTTCGTCAAGAAATAGGTGCTACTGGTTTCCAAACCCCCGCAATTCCCCACAATCCGGGCAGGTCCAAATGATACCATTACACGTCATACCCCACAGATTTTCTTCCATGCACTCGGAACAGATTTCGAACCCGCAGCGGCAAACCCAGCAAAACGGCAGTGTCTTATCGCATGCATGACAACGGTAGTTTCTATTGCGTCTGTATTTTTGTCTGTATCGGCTCAGCGGCTTGGTTTCTTTGTTCATATTTTTCACCTGTTTTGCGATCCTATATTAATACACGATCACGTATTGTCTATGTTGTCATGGTCCGAAATTCATGCTAACCGTCACATGCTATGAATGCTCCGGAAAAAACCATCTACCTCGTTGACGGAAGTGGTTATATATACCGTGCTTACCACGCTGTCCGCAACCTTTCCACCCGCAAGGGATTGCCCACAAACGCCACGTTCGGCTTTACGAATATGCTGATGAAGCTTCTCTCTGAGAAGAATCCTGTATACATGGTCATGGCTTTTGATGCAAAGGGCCCCACCTTTCGCCACGAGATATACCGGGATTACAAGGCCAACCGCCCCCCCATGCCCGAAGATCTGGTTGAACAAATACCCTATATCAAACAAGTGGTCGAAGGGTTCAACATTCCCTCCGAAGAACTTCCAGGTTACGAAGCGGATGACATTATCGGCACGATCGTTCACGTTGCGACAAAGATGGGCTTCAGGGTCGTCATGGTTACAGGCGATAAAGACTTCAAACAGCTCGTCTCACCCGCGGCCAGCATATGGGATCCCATGCGTGACCGGACGACGCACTATGAGGGATTGAAAAAGGACTTCGGCCTGGAGCCGCCCCAGTGGATCGATGTGATGGCCCTGGCCGGAGATACCTCAGACAATATTCCCGGCGTGCCGGGTATTGGGGAAAAGACGGCGATTCGGTTAATAAGGGATTTCGGAGATCTTGAAACCCTCTTGCAGAGCCTTGATAAGATCAAGCAAAAAAAACTTCACGAAAATCTTTCCAGGTTCACTGAACAGGCCAAGATCAGTCGTCAGCTCGTGACGATCAATACCCAGGCGCCTTTTGTTGTAGATCCGACGGCCTATAAGGTTTGCGGGCCTGACAGAGAAAAACTGGCCCATCTTTTCAGCACCCTGGAATTTCGTAAACTCCAGGAAAAGTTTCCGCCGAAAAGGGACTTCACCCGGAAGTCCTACCGGGCGGTCACGGACGCCGCCGCCTTAAGCGCCCTTATTGAGGCACTGCAATCGTCGGAAGTTTTTGCCATCGATCTTGAGACAACGGCCAAAGACCCCATGACGGCGGCTATTGTGGGCCTTTCTTTTTCGTACCGCCCGAATGAAGGGTATTACATACCCCTTGCTCACCGTGACGAGAACGGGCAGCAGCAGATTGAAGAAAAAGTCGCCTTTTCCCTTCTGAGGCCTCTCCTCGAAGATCCGGATCTGGCAAAAGTCGGGCAAAATATCAAGTACGACTGGATCGTGTTGAAGCGTCACGGCATTGAATTAAGGGGCGTTGTCTTTGATTCCATGGTGGCGTCTTATCTCCTGGATCCCACCCGGCGGTCTCACAGCCTGGAATCCATAGCTGCAGAGCATCTGAACTACACCATGGTGACCTATAAAGAGATCACCGGAGACCAAAAGGGCAAGAAGGGCTTTGACGAAGTCTCCATCAAGGATGCCGTGCACTACGCATCCGAAGACGCAGACATTACTTTCATGGCCTACAAAACGCTGGAGCCGAAACTAAAAAAGGGCCGATTTGAATCTCTGTTTAAAGACGTGGAGATCCCGCTCATTGAAGTTTTAGTCCACATGGAAATGACCGGGATTTCCGTGGATAAGAATCGCCTGAAAGACATATCAAAGGACTTCCAACAGCAGCTTCTGCACATAGAAAAGCGAATATACGCCATTGCCGGAGAACAGTTCAACATCCAATCACACCAACAATTGGGTGACATCCTTTTTGAAAGGCTGGGACTCCCTGTTCAAAAAAAGACAAAAAAGACGAAAGGCTATTCCACGGACGTGGAAGTCCTTAAGGCCCTATCCTTGGAACACGAACTGCCCGCCCTGGTCCTTCAGTACCGGTCTTTGGCGAAGCTCAAATCGACGTATGCAGACGCCATTGTCGATCTCATTCATCCACAAACCGGACGCATCCACACGTCGTTCAACCAGACGATCACGGCGACGGGGCGTTTGAGCAGCAGTACCCCCAATTTGCAGAACATCCCCATACGCACCGAAGAGGGCAGGAAGATTCGGGCCGCCTTTGTACCTAGAAAAGGGTGGCTTATGTTATCTGCAGACTATTCCCAGATTGAACTCAGGCTTCTGGCCCACTATTCGGGAGATCCTATTCTTGTTGAGGCCTTTGAGAAAGACGAAGACATCCATACCCGCACGGCAGCGGAAGTGTTTCAGATCTTCCCGGCAATGGTCACACCGGAATTGCGCCGCCAGGCCAAAGTCATCAACTTTGGAATTATCTACGGAATGGGGGCCTTTAGGTTGGCCAAAGAACTGGGCATCAGCCAAAAGATGGCAAAAATTTATATTGAACACTATTTCACCACATACAAAGGGGTAAAACGTTTCATAGAAAAGACCATCGAAGACGCTAGAAAGGTCGGCAAGGTCCGCACTTTACTGGATCGTCATCGGTGGCTGCCGGACATCTTAAGCCCAAATCGTAATTTGCGAGAGTTTGCCGAACGCACTGCTGTAAACACCCCCCTTCAGGGCACAGCCGCGGACCTTATCAAGGTGGCCATGGTTCGGATACACCACGGCTTAGCAAAAAAGGGGATGAAGGCAAAAATGCTCTTGCAGGTGCATGACGAATTGGTCTTTGAGGCGCCCCACGGAGAACAGGAAGAGACATCCGAAACGGTCAAATCGATAATGGAAGGCGTGTACGAGCTCAGGGTCCCCCTGAAAGTGAATATCGCTTGGGGAGAAAACTGGGCGGAAGCCCACTAGGATTCCTCTTTTTCTTCAGAGCCATAGGCCGACACTGCTTCTTTGACACTTTTGAAAACGCTTTTGAACACTTCGTCAAAGGTGGTTGGCGATACCCGCCCAACCTCTATGAACTTGGCCACAATCTCCTTGGTTATCTTCAACACGTGCTCATCAAGCTTTTTCATAACGGCTCCCTGAACCGGATAAACCGGAACCAAAAATAACGAATTAATCACGAAAGTATGAACACACAAAACCCCGGACATGTTTCCTGCTCGCGCTTTGCGGCTTGCCCTTTGTAAACGGCACGATCTTTGGGGGTTTCAAGGCTGCAGGGTTTTATATCACAAACGGCCCTGTTGCGAAAGATTTGCGCAATGGAGCCGGCAACCTTCCAAACCCTTGACAATGTCCGGTTGTTTTGGTATTCGGCTGCCTATGTACGCATTGGAAGGCATTGAAACAAACGACGTCAATGACCTCTGGTGCTGTTGGCGGCACGATTGGAAGGAGGGGGCTGCCGGCAACCCGAGGTAAACATCGACATGTTAAACAAATCCAAGCCGTGGGCAGTTCTTAGGAATCCGCGGCTTTTTTATTGTGTATACAAAAACCTGGTTTCCAGGATCACGGCGAGGCGGGCATTGCCCCATGATGCGTTTTGTGGAAATGTAAAGATGTATTTAGAATAGAATTGCAGTATGTCGAGGTTAGGCGTATCGCCCTAGAAAAGGAGGATCGGGAAATGAAACACAGGATCGGATGGTTGGTTGTCGGCATTGTCTTGGCTGGTCTTTTGGCGCCTCTGTGCAGCCCGTCGGTATCGGTGGCGGGGCCCATCACCCTCAGTTACGCGAATTTCCCCCCGGCTCCCACGTTTCCGTGTGTCCAGATGGAAAAGTGGAAGGCAGAGGTTGAAAAACGCACCGACGGCAAGGTCGCCATCAACACATACCCCGGAGGCACCCTGCTGGACGCTAAAAATATGATGGACGGCGTGATTGCGGGCCAGGCCGATATTGGTTGTTTGTGCATGGCTTATCAACCAGGGCGGTTTGTGATCACCAATGCCGTAAGCCTTCCTCTCGGGATACCCAATTCACGGGTGGGAAGTCTCGTGCTTTGGGATCTTTACAAAAAATACGAGCCGGAGGCTTTCTCCAAGGTGAAAGTGCTCACCATGTTCACAACGGCTCCTTCGAACATTATGTCTAAAATCCCCATCAGGACCCTGAAAGACATCAAGGGGGTGGACCTGCGAGCCTCTGGTGGTGCGGCACAGATTCTCAAGGCATGGGGCGCCAATCCCGTGGGGATGCCTATGCCGGCCACGCCGGAGGCCCTGCAAAAAGGTGTGGTAAAAGGCCTGTTCTCGTCTCTTGAGGTGATGAAAGATTTTAAGTTTGCCGAGCTGTGCGGTTATGTAACCATCACGGATGCGGCCGTGTATCCCTTTGCCGTTGTGATGAACATGGACAAGTGGAACGCCCTTCCCAAAGACGTGCAGAAAACCATGGACGATTTGGGAACGCAGCAGGCGGCATGGACAGGCACGTACATGGACAATCATGTGGATGAATCCATTGCCTGGTCTCGGGACACGCACAAGGTTGAAGTCATTACACTTTCAACACCGGACAAGGCCCAGTGGGATGCATTGCTCAGCCCCATGACCGCCGAATGGATCAAGGACGGGAAAGCAAAAGGCCTTCCCGCAGAAGCGATTGTCGGAGATATTCAGGCATTTGCCAAGATGTATGCGGGCGAGTAGGCAACATGTCGCAGAAAAAATGCCATGGCCTTTCTGGAAAAAATCAATAGCGTTTTAAATAAAATTCTGATGGGCATCGCCGGCCTTTTTCTTGTGGCAATGATTGCCATGACCTGCGCAAACATTTTTCTCCGTCTGACCTGGGTCCCGTTGAGCGGCACTTTCGAATTGATGGGATATTTCAGCGCTGTGGCAACGGCTTTTGCGTTGGGGTTTACCCAAATGCATCGCGGCCATGTGGCTGTGGATATTGTTGTAAGCCGCTTTTCTAAAAGGACCCGCAGGACGCTCAATGGCGTCAACTATTTTGTGTGCATGGTTTTCTTCGCCTTGGCGGCCTGGCAGATAACTTGTTACGGCTTAACCCTACTGGGAACGGGGGAGGTCACGGAAACCCTTAGAATCGTTTACTATCCCTTTACTTTTGCCGTAGCCCTGGGGTGTGGCGTTTTATCCCTGGTTTTCCTCACGGATTTTCTCAGATCCGTATTTCGTGTCAAAGCAGGTGGGAAATGAGCTTGACCTTGGTAGCAATTCTGGGAATTGTTGCCCTTTTTGTTGCCCTGTTTTTTCTCGGTATGCCCGTCGGCTTTGCCATGGCCATTGTCGGTTTTTGCGGGTTTGGCTACGTCGTTTCGTTTAAAGCCGCTGTAAACATGGTAGGCACCGACCTGTGGTCGACGTTTTCCCGATATGGACTAACCGTCATCCCGCTGTTCATTTTCATGGGATACATTGCCTTTCACTCCGGTATTGCCGAAAAACTCTACAATGCTGCCTACAAATGGTTCGGCCACTGGCGTGGAGGCTTGGCTATTGCAACAATCGGCGCCGACGAGCTTTTCGCAGCCATCTGCGGTTCCAATACGGCTACCGCCGCCACCATGGGAACCGTGGCTTTGCCGCAGATGAAGAAATACAACTATGACACCAGGTTGAGCAGCGGCACAGTAGTGACCGGCGGCACCCTCGGGACCGTCATGCCTCCCAGTGTGGTGCTTATTATTATTGGGCTTCAAACAGAACAATCGATTATCAAACTGTTTCTCGGGGGAATACTGCCGGCCGTCCTTTTGGGTTCACTGTTTGTCCTCACGATCGTGGTGCTGTGTCGCATTCATCCGAACCTGGGTCCGGCAGGCCCGAAAACCAGTTTTAAGGAAAAACTCAAATCACTCACTGGGATTGTCGAGGCCCTTGTCATCTTTGTCTTGGTCATCGGCGGTTTGTATGCGGGGATTTTTACCCCCACCGAGGCGGGCGCTGTCGGGGTTTTTTTTACGCTGCTTGTTACCGTGATTACCGGAAGGCTGTCCTGGGACGGCCTTTTGCGCTCTATGACAGACACGCTGAAGATCTCCTGCATGGTTTTCGTCCTCGTTGCAGGGGCTATCATCTTTGGCCGGTTTCTTGCCAGAACCAGATTGCCCTTCATGGTAGCCGATTTCGTCGTGGGCCTTCCCGTGTCGCCGTTTATTATTTTGGCCTTTGTGCTCCTGGTCTACTTGATAGGCGGGTGTTTCATTGATTCCCTGGGGTTTCTGGTATTGACCATACCCATCTTTTTCCCCTTGGGTAAAGCCCTGGGCTTTGATCCGATTTGGTATGCCATTCTCCTGACCATGGTTACGACCATGGGAGCCATCACCCCGCCGGTGGGCGTTAATATCTATGTCGTAAAAGCATTGGCGCCGGAAATCCCTCTTAGTACAATTTTTGGCAGCGTGAGCTATTTTTTGTTGGCCTGTATCGTCTGCATTGTCATTCTGATCATTTTCCCTGAGATTGTGTTGCTGATACCTTCCCTGGTGCATTAACTTTGATTTACGCTCACGGATGCCGGCAGTGGGACAGGAAGGGTCATTTCCTTTGCTTGCAAGGCTGCGTGAAAACGCTCTCCTGCTTTGCCCACGCCAAAAAACTTGCACTTTTATGAAATTCACGTAATTTAAATGATCATGCCAAAAACGTTTATGCCGACGGCGACATCGAAAGAAGAACTAAAAGCCATTCAGGTTGATGGCCTGAAATGGACCGTGAATCATGCCTATAAAGGTTCGCCTTTCTATAGAAAGCGCATGGATGAGGCCGGCGTAGCGCCGGAAGACATACGATCACTTGATGATTTGAACAGGCTCCCGTTTACCACGGCCGATGATCTGAAGGCGGGCTATCCGTTTCCCCTCTTGTCCGTTGCCATGGACAAAGTCGTTCGCATTCATGCCTCTTCAGGAACCACGGGAAAAAGAAAGGTCCTTGCCTACACCCGGAAAGACATCAACGACTGGGCCGACATGTTTGCCCGGTGTTACGAGACGGCGGGACTCACAAGACAGGATAAGGTGCAGATTGCTGTGGGTTATGGCCTCTGGACGGCAGGCGCGGGGTTCCAGTTGGGCTGCGAACGTTTTGGCGCGATGGCCGTCCCGGTAGGACCGGGCAATAGGGATATGCACTGCGAACTCATGGTTGACCTTCAGACCACTGTATTTTGCTGTACGGCCTCCATGGGACTTCTCATGGCCGAAGAAATCCGGAACCGCGGCCTTAGAGACAAGATCGCGGTGAAGAAGATAATTTTCGGCGCCGAGCGCCATAGTCCCGCCATGCGAAACAAAATCGAAGAACATTTCGGTATTGATCAAAGTTTTGACATCCCGGGGCTTACAGAGTTGTACGGGCCGGGCACCGGCCTTGAATGCCAAAAACATGAGGGGGTCCATTACTGGGCGGACTACTATATCCTGGAAATCATTGATCCCGAAACCCTCAGCCCCGTATTGCCCGGTGAGACCGGAGAGATGGTGGTCACCACCCTCCGTAAGGAGGCGACCCCTCTGATTCGATACCGGACACGCGATCTGACGCATCTGAAGACCTCCCCTTGTTCCTGCGGCAGTGTGCTTCCTATGCATGGCCATTTGCTGGGACGCACGGACGACATGTTCATTATTCGAGGGGTCAATGTCTATCCCGGCCAGATCGATGCCCTCCTTTCGGAACAAACCCGTCTGGGCAGCGAGTATCACGTCGTACTGACACGCACCGAGGGCCGTGATTCCATGACCATCACGGTAGAACAAACAGAATCGTCGGGGCCATCGCAGGATCGGACCGTTGCGACTGAGCTTGAAGAACAGATTCGCCGCCGGCTCTTGGTTCGAAGCAGGGTTGAGCTGGTACCCTACGGCTCTCTTCCCCGCACAGAAAGAAAGAGCAGGCGGGTCTTTGACGAAAGAGACCGTTGATCATTGACCTCCCGAGACGCCGGCCATGAATTTGCACTGGAGGTTATATCCAAAAAAACGCGCAGAGCGGAACCGGAAAAGCATGGGATTGTCATGCAGCCGCGCCGAGAAGGGCCTCAAGATCTCGCCGAATAGTCGGTGATTTTTCAGAGGCCATTTTTTTTTGAAAGGCCATTGAGAAGGAAAGGGACAAAAGACAGGACGCCTATCGCATGCCACGCATCAACGAGTAGCCCGCTTTGCTATGGTGAGTACTTCCACAGACTCTATTTCAACGCTGTGCGTGTCCGCCATGCGCATACACCAGTGCCTGTATCTGCATTTCTCCTCGGCACAGGGAGGAATGGCTTTCCCAAAGCAGGCCAAGTTGCCTTCACTGATCTGCCTTTTGTGAATGATGGGAGATATCACTTCTTTGAAACATGGATCGCAAAGCGAGGAGCTGATATCATCCGGCCCCCAAGGAATGACTGAATTTTTATGCCACTCTTTACCACATTTGACACACTTGACCCGCAACCTGTTCAATATCCCCACCATGCCCTTTGCTGAATGGGATGCCCGGTTCCTTCGGAAAATCCATGCCGGCGCAAAGATTTTTTGTCTATAGTCGATTTGGATAGAAAAATCAAGGACTTTTTTTGGCAGGGCGGGCGCTTGTTCCAAGGCTTTAAAAAAGCGAACCCTTGGGTTGACTTATTACCGGCGTTTGGTTATAAGTTATACTTAAAAGCTGATGCTGCGTTTAAGCTAAGATGACATGGCCTGTTGTCATTTTCTTGGTATACGGGTAAACGACATGTACGAAGGATTCATTGATTCAGGATGTGATTTGCGTACAGGGTCGTCTCGTCGGCACAAAGGTTGTTTTTGATCAGGCCATCGTAGGTCCCGTGCGGAACTACAAGGAGGTTTGTATGTGGCCAAAAGAACTTCCCACAGGGTCTTGGATTGACTGCCTGGATGCGATCGAGAACGAACTCGGTTCGCTGAGGAGACTCCGAAGCGATACCGGCAAGGGTCATGAGTTTCAGGAAAAACTTTCTCATCACGAGATGAAGGCCAAATTCGATCTCATCTGGCGATATGCCGGAAAGGCCGTCAAGGATCTTGAATAATCTTATGGCCATAAGGTGGCCATAAGGTACTTTATGTTTGTTTCTGTATTTCCCGCCTTGTATCTCGTGGTTTCTGTGTAACCGTCCCGGCAACAATCCCCACTTTTTTTGAACAAATTACGTCAGTACCGTAGAAGATGGCGGCCGGCCAACGGGATATTGAAATGTTGACAGGCGCAGCAACCTCCCATATACAAAACACGTTATGGCAGATGAAGAAGATTTCCAGGATCATATTGTAGCCTTGTCCAGAATCAGCAAGGCCATTACCTCCGACCGGTATATTGAAGATATCCTTCGCTTGGTGGTCACTGCCACTGCAGAAACCATGCGGTCGAAGATCTGTGCCCTTTGGCTTCTGGAAGAAGACGAAAGCACGTTGAAATTGCGGGCCACCCAGAGCATTAGTGAGGACTATCTGCGTGAGCGCTCCCTGAAGATTGGAGAAGGGGTTGTCGGCAAGGTTGCCCTTGCCAAACAATCCAGGGCGGTGCTCAATGTACTGGAAGACCCGGATTACAAAGAAAAAGATCTGGCAAAAAAAGAAGGTCTCATTTCCATGCTCAGCGTGCCCATGGTGGTCAAGGACAGGGTCATCGGCGTGATTAACTGCTACACATCTTATCGCCACGACTTTTCGGAAATGGAGAAAAACGTGCTGATCACCGTAGCCAATGCGGCGGCCGTGGCTATCGAAAACACCCAATTGATGGTAAAAACCACGGTCATTCAAGAGGAATTGGAGTCAAGGAAGTTGGTTGAACGGGCCAAGGATGTCCTCATGGCAAAGCGGGGTCTGAACGGCACCGATGCCTATCGTTGGATTCAAAAACGCAGTATGGATGCCCGCAAGTCGATGCGCCAGGTTGCCGAGGCGATCCTGCTGACCGAAGAAATGTAACCGCTGCTTTCCATCTGTCTTTTCTGAAAAAGGCCTTGACGGCCGACCTTATCTTGATGGTTTTTTCTCGGTTTCCCAATAAACGTCTTGACGTTCGTCCTTTAATTTTAGTATAAGTAACATTCCAGGCGAGATTGTAAGCCGTACTTGCCTGGAACTGGGATACAAAGGCGTATCACCGAAACAAAGACAATGAGGTCCAATGGCCCGCAATGGGTTGTTGGGCCTTTTTTTGTCAATACTGCTTAAATGAGGAGGACGCTATGAATTTACATCGACCCAATGCGAACGAGGCCCTGCGGACCAAAAACCGGTCACGTGATGTCGCGCCTCAATCTGGAATTTGCAGCAGGTGTATTGACGGGTGCAGGGGCAACTGCGACCTGTTCAATGCCACATTCCGTGGAAGAGAATTGTTGTATCCGTCTCCGTTTGGCGAAATCACCGCAGGCGCCGACAAAGACTATCCGGTGGACTACTCCCATCTCAACATTATGGGGTATGCCCTGGGAGCCGAGGGCGCCGATGCTGATTCGGACCGGGCTACTTTTCCGGCCGTAAATACGGAGACATCCTTTGGCGTTACGGATCAGGTGAAGATGAAGATTCCCATGTTCACGGGAGCACTGGGCAGTACGGAAATTGCGAGAAAAAACTGGGAACACTTTGCGATCGGTGCCGCCATTACGGGAATCACCCTTGTTTGTGGTGAAAACGTCTGCGGAATTGACCCCAAGCTGGCGTTGGACAAACACGGGAAAGTGAAGGACTCACCGGATATGCGGCGCAGAGTGGAAGAATACCGCCGATATCATCAAGGGTACGGGGATATCCTCGTCCAACTGAATGTAGAAGATACACGGCTTGGCGTCGCCGAATATGTTTTGGACAAACTCGGTGTTGAGACCATTGAGCTGAAATGGGGCCAGGGCGCCAAGTGTATCGGCGGGGAGATCAAGGTCAACTCTCTGGAGCGGGCCCTGGAACTAAAAAAGCGCGGCTACATTGTAACGCCCGACCCCGAAAGGAAGGCGAATCAGGCGGCATTCAGGGACGGCGCCATCACCGAGTTTGAACGTCATTCGCGTCTCGGGTTTGTGGACCAAGAAGGCTTTATGGCAGAGGTCTCGCGACTTCGCACATTGGGCGCCAAGCGTATTACCCTAAAGACCGGCGCCTACCCCATGCGTGAACTGGCCATGGCCATACGTTGGTGTTCTGATGCCAAAATAGACCTTCTGACCATCGACGGGGCGCCGGGAGGAACCGGTATGAGCCCCTGGCGCATGATGGCTGAATGGGGTATGCCTTCCATTTATCTGCATTCCATGGCCTATGAACTGTGCCACCGACTTGCCGACAAGGGGGCCCGGGTTCCCGATATTGCCTTTGCAGGCGGCTTTTCATCCGAGGACCACATATTTAAGGCCCTTGCCCTGGGAGCGCCTTTTTGTAAGGCCGTCTGTATGGGAAGGGCTCTCATGATTCCCGGTATGGTGGGAAAAAATATCGGCCGTTGGATCAACGGCGAAGACGGCGGTCTTCCCAACACCGTTTCCAAGTATGGTTCCACCAAAGAAGAAATATTCGCATGCTACGAGGAGTTGAAAGAAAAATATGGAAAAGAAACCGACAAGCTCCCATTAGGGGCCATTGGCATTTATAGTGCTTCGGAAAAAATCCGGGTGGGTCTTCAGCAGTTGATGGCCGGCGCCAGAAAATGGCGTGTGGACCTCATGTCCAGAAACGACCTGGCCGCTTTGACCGAAGAGGCCTCTAAGATAACCGGGATCCCGTACATTATGGATGCGTACAGAGAGGAAGCACTGGCAATCCTGGATGCCTGAGATGGAAACGGATCACTTGGACGCCCTTTAAAAAACGGCGGAACCCCCATCAGGTTTCGCCGTTTTTTTACAACCGTCCGCCATCCGTGCCGTCCGCGTAAACGCCTCTTCGCCGGCACGCGCTATCCCAGGATTTTTTCTACTTCCTCCGCGTCCATGTCGGACACCAACGGTATGCCGCTGACCCTTGACGCATCAGGGGTCAGAGCTGCAACATCATTGGTGCTTATATGTTCGACCGAGAATTTACGCGAACCGCACATCAACTGACGCAGTCCCTGGGCAAGCCGCTCGTAGTATGTATACAGACCGATAGCCCCCGCGGGAATCCGGTCGTAATCCTTACCGTATTGTCTTTTCAGCTCTTCCGCGGTCACAAAGATGGACTCCTTGGTTTGTCCGAAGCGCTGGATAAAGATGGGAAGCTCATCGCTTTCTATGGCCTTGCCGATAGTCTTTCCGACCATGGCCGCGGCTAGCGGCGCCCTTGCCATGGTAATGGCTTTACAATACGGAGCGCACAGGGCCAACCCCTTGAACATCTGATCTTCCATAGTAAATCCGGCAGCCAGCGTGACGTCGGCAACGTATTCGCCCTTTTGTGCAAGACGATCGCAGTATTTGCGTAGAAGCGACCACAGCTCCACCGTGGGGATGCCCCATTCGTTCATCATGCGCCAGGGGCTCATGCCGGTGCCCCCGCCGGCCCCGTCAACGGTTAAATAATCGATCTTGGCGACGGACGAAAACTTGACGGCACGGGCCAGGTCCGCCGGCCGATACGCACCGGTCTTTAAGGAAATATATTTTGCGCCGGCCTTACGCAGTGCTTCCACCCGCGCCACAAAGGCTTCCTCGGAAACCATCCCCACCCGGGAATGCCGCTCAAACTCGGTAAAAAGGCCCTTCTTGAAATCCTCGATCGTCGAAAACTGAAGAGGATCGGGAAGCACCACGTATCCGCGCTTTTTAAGCAGCTGCGCCTTTTCAAGACTCTTTATTTTCACTTCCCCGCCGATATCTTTAGCCCCTTGTCCCCATTTCAACTCGACGACCTCGACCCCAAGTTTCTCGATGCCGTACTCCTGGGCCTTCAGGTACGTATCTTCTACATTGGACTGCAAAACAATCGCCCCGTATCCATCACGCTGCCAGTCCTTAAAAAGACTGACCCTACGCTCCAACTCTGGAGAGCGGATGACCCTGCCATTTTTTATTTCAGCGTTGGCATCCATGCCGCACACATTTTCGCCTATCGTGAGAACGGTCCCCGCCAGCGCGGAGCCTATGGCAAGACCATCCCAGTTTATCTCAGCCACATTCGTGGAACCGAGGCCCCCGATTACAATCGGCAACCGCAACTTGATCCCCTTGTCGTGTCCCAGCCTCGTCTCGATGTTTACGTTCGGGAATATCGCCTTGTCGGAATCTTCTTCGATTCCAACAGCCCCCACCGTGGTGCCCATAATGTTGAAATGCGACAAATCAACGGGATAGTCCTTCTGAGATGCCATGGTGGTAATTCCGAACGGCTGGGGGTAGATGACTTCATGGCCACGGTATGCGCTTTTTCCTATCTCGCACATGCCGATGCAGCCATCCACGCAAGTCACGCACATGCCGCTGATCGGGCACCAATCTCCGCCCGTTCTGTTCTTGCTCAACGTGGCGGCAGTTGCATTATACCGTGTCAAGGTCATCCTGTAGCTCCTTTCGCTTCTTGTAATAACTGCAATGTATCAAAAGGCCTTATGGCCTTTGCTTCCCACGCTTTCCGAGCAACCCACGCAAACGGGGCAGGTCTGTACGGGCCGGATATTCTGGCAACCGCCACAAAGGCCGTCCACCAAGTTTCCGGCCAGGCAGGCACGTTCGCACACCGGACAGATCCACTCACATCCGCCGCAGTTGCGGCATTCTTCCGGTGTTACCCCGAAGGCGGCGGCAACTTTGCGTGAAGTACCCCGCCCGACAAAACCGATGCCTCCGGACTGCATTTGCTCCTTGCAATACCGGACGCAAAGCCCGCAAAGAATGCATCCCTTGTCCTTTATGGTAAATCGGACCTTGTTGACGCCGAAATTTGACGCCATGTCCTGCAAGGTCTTTGAGTTGGGGCAGGACGACAAAAGAAGTTCCAGAATGATCTTTCTGGCCGCCTTGACTTTTCCGGAGTCCGTCAGAATCACCTGTCCATCCGAAACCGGCAGGGTGCAGGACGCCTCCAGTGACGAATTGTTGCCCTTGACCACCTCAACAATACAGATGCGGCAGGCGCCGTATGCGCTCAGACCGGGATGGTGGCAAAGTGTCGGGATGAAAATCCCCAAAGCCGCAGCGGCCTCCAGAACCGTCGTCCCTTTCGGCGCTTTGCTCTTGACGCCGTCAATAGTAAGCTCGACCATATTTGTTCCTCGCTATGAAACAATAACCGCGTTGACTTTACAGACGTCCCGGCACAGTCCGCACTTGATGCATTGTTCCTGGTCAATGGTGTGGGGCTCTTTCTTTTTGCCCGAGATAGCTTCCTGCGGACACCTCCGGGCGCATTGCATACAGCCGTTGCATGCGTCTTCATCAATGGTAAAGGTGATAAGCGCTTTGCACACACCCGCCGGGCACCGGTTTTCTTTTATGTGCGCCTCGTATTCCGCGCCGAAGTATCGAATGGTGGAAAGAACGGGGTTGGGTGCCGTGCCTCCCAGAGCGCATAAGGAGGTCTCTTTGATGGCTGCGCCAAGTTCTTCAAGCAGCTCGATACTTCCTTGTTTGCCTCGGCCTTCGGTGATGTCGGTAAGGATGTCGAGCATTCTGTCGAGCCCCACGCGGCATGGAACACATTTGCCGCACGATTCCTCGGTCAGAAATTTTACGAAATATTTGGCCACATCCACCATGCAGGTCGATTCATCCATGACAATCATGCCGCCCGAACCCATGATGGATCCAACCTCTTTGAGCTTGTCAAAATCAACGGGCAGATCGATCAGGCTCTCAGGGATACAGCCCCCCGAGGGACCTCCCGTTTGAACCGCCTTAAATTTTTTGCCGTTGGGAATTCCTCCTCCAATGTCGTCAATGATCTCCCTGAGCGTCATGCCCATCGGCACTTCGACAAGGCCCGTATTGTTTATTTTGCCCACCAGCGAAAATATCTTGGTCCCTTTGCTTCCCTCGGTCCCGATTCCGGAATACCACCGCGCACCGCGGTTAATGATAACCGGCACATTGGCCCAGGTCTCGACATTGTTGAGCGTGGTGGGTTTTCCGTGCAAGCCGTTGACGGCTGTGTGAACATGTTTCGACCGGGGTTCGCCGATTTTCCCTTCCAAAGAAGCCATCAGGGCGGTCGATTCGCCGCAGATGAAAGCCCCGCCTCCCCGGGAGATCTTGATGTTGAACCGGAAACCCGAGCCGAGAATGTTCTCTCCGAGAAGACCCAGTTCGCGGGCCTGATTCAAAGCGATTCCAAGGTTCTTCACCGCCAGGGGATACTCGTGGCGCACGTACACATACCCTTCACTGCTCCCGACGGCATAGGCCCCTATGAGCATGCCTTCGATGACGCTGTGCGGATTGCCCTCCAGCAAGCTCCTGTCCATATACGCGCCCGGGTCGCCCTCATCGGCATTGCAGATAACGTAGCGCGTCCCATTTCTTGACGGGGCGTTCTTGCAGGATTCCCATTTTCTGCCCGTCGGAAACCCGCCGCCGCCGCGGCCGCGAAGACCCGATTTCTTTATTTCCTCGACAATTTCCTCCGGTGCCATTTCAAACAACGCTTTGACCAAAGCCGAATATCCGCCGATGGCCAGGTAGTCTTCCACGCTGGTCGGATCAATAAGACCATTGCCGCCCAACACCAGTCTTTGCTGCCTTCGGTAAAAAGGCACTTCGTATTCATGGGTTATCTTCTTGCTGCTTACCGGGTCGGTATACAACAGTCTTTCGATGACATTATTGTCAAGTACCGCCTCCTGGACTATTTCGGGGACATCTTTTGGTTTGACCCGGACATACATCGTTTCTTCGGGGCGACTTACCACCAGGGTCCCGCACTCGCAGAACCCATGGCAACCGGTCAGTTTCACATCCATTTTGTCGCCGGCTCCCAGACGTTGCACTTCGTCCTTGAACGCGGTGTATACCTCTTCACACCCGTGTGCCCGGCAGCCGGTTCCGCCGCAAACGCCTATACAAGGTTTTCCCGACTTATGCTGCGTGGCAAGACGTGCTCTTAGTTTTTCGAGGTGAATTGGAGACTGCAACTTTTTCATCTGTTTTGCGCCTCGGGGATTCCTCGTATTTAGCCATTAACCTCTCGGCTTTACCCACATTCATATTTGCATTGTACTGGCCGTCCACAACCACGATCGGGCCCAGAGCGCATGCCCCCAGGCAGTTGACGCTCTCGAGTGTAAACTGCATGTCCGGCGTCGTTTCACCGGCCGCTATACCCAAACGCCTTTCCATTGCCTCCAGGACCCGGGGCGCCCCTCGGACGTGGCAGGCCGTACCAAGACAAACGCTGCACAGATGTTCACCCCGCGGCGTCAGGCTGAACGCCTTGAAAAATGTCGCCACGCCGTAGACCTGAATCAGCGGCAGCCTCACACTGTCGGCGACTTGCCTGATGGCTTGTTCGGGGAGGTAGTGATATTCCGATTGCACATCTTGAAGTATCGAGATCAGTGAATCAGGGTTTCCACCGTAACTCCTGATAATATCCTCTACAGGATCGACAACGTTTTCTACGGCTCTTGCCGCTTGCATAACCCGCCCCATTTCCCATCTCCCTTGCCGATACGGCCGAAAATGTCTGCCCGATTGGTTCGCATTGCTCGAAGATCCCCCCGGCGTTTTGCCGGGCCGCAAGCATGCCGATCGATTGCTCTGAACCGATGCCCCCGCGTTCATCACGCCAAGCGCTTACGGCAAGGAGCAATCAAGGCCGTTTTACGACATCAGCGATCCTTGCCTTCGCAAAGCCTTCTGACGTAGTCCAGGTTATGCCGGAGCATCCACATTCTTTCCAAAAACTCCGGCCAACCGCACCGCGGCGTGAAACCGTCTTTAACCTCAGGCGACACCAAAACCCCGTGCGTCACGGAGCCTTGCAACTCATTCCATATGTCTGCCCATGTATCGAGAGCATCCTGTAGAACCGATCCCGTTACATTCCGAAAATGCAGGAGCTTTTCTTCGGGCAGCATTCCCTTGTAGCGTTGTTGCTCTCCTTCACCTGTACGTGAAATGACCCTGAATTCTCTGGGCATCGTTGCATCCCCTTTTCCCAAGGTGTCGTCAAAAAGAGCCGTCGCAAAGCCTCTTGGTGTAGTCTATGTAATGCCTGAGCAGATCCAGCTTTTTCCTGAGCTCCGGCCAGCCGCAAGCCGGAAGTCGGGCTTGGGGCTCCTCAACCCCTTCAAGTATGTCTTCACATGTCCGGGGATCTTTGCAGACCTCCCAAATCTCTTCCCAGAGTATGAACGCGTCACTCAGCACGCCGGCTGCCACGCCTCGAAAATGTCTCATCTTCGCGTTCGTGCGTTCAATCTCCCTTTTGATGGCGTCGTCGGGGCTATTTTCAGTCTTTGCCACGGCCCCGGTTGCTTCTTGCATTTTTCATAGCCCTTTCTTTGGCGATGAGTCGGGTACTTGGAAACACGTCGAGAGGCTTCCGCAGAACCGTTTCGGTAGCCGAACCACAAACATTTTCACAAATTCAGGCTTCAGAGCAAGGCGTATGCCAGGTGTGGGGCCGCGCTAAAACAACAGGCTAACTGCCTGTAATTAAACGCACAAATGGATCCGGCCGTCGAATGGTTTCATTGGCGAGACAATTGGTTGTGGTGCTCAAACACCACCCGGAACGGGGGTTTCATATGCACGAACCGCCGCAAACGTGAATGACCATGCGGGACGGCGAAGCTGTTCAGATTTTGATCAGCACTGTTGCTTTTCAAACAACGACGGGAAGGTTTCTATGGGGAATCCGGATCTATATGGTATTTTTTTTTCCTGTGTCTCAATGTATTGCGGCTGATTCCAAGCATTTTGGCGGCCCTTACCTGGTTGTTGCCGCATTCCTCAAGAGCCCTTGATATCAACATTTCCTCGACCACTTCTATAACATTGGCGTGCACGCTTTCATTGGAAAACCGCAAGATGTGGGTAACAAGTTCCGCCAGTTTGTCCTTGAGCTTATCAGGGAGCTGTTCGCGGCCGTCGGTTTCCCGTACTTTATGGGGGTCTCCCTCGAGCTTGACATGCTCATCGAGAATCACATCCCCCGCGGATAAGAGGACCGCCCGTCTCACGCAGTTTTTTAATTCCCGGACATTTCCCGGCCAGGAATGGGACTGGAGTTTATGCACCGCGCTATCCGCGACATAGCGAACAGGCTTGTTATAATCTTTGCTGAATCGCCCCACAAAGTAGTCCAGAAGCGCGGGGATATCTTCAAGGCGCTCTCTGAGCGGAGGCAGTTGGATAGAAATAATCTTCAGTCTCCAGTAAAGGTCTTCTCTGAACTTGCCTTCTTTCACGGCTTTTTCCAGGTTCTTGTTGGTAGCCGCGATGGTCCTCGTATCGACCTTTATCGTCTCGGTTCCTCCCAGTCTTTCGAGCTCTCCTTCCTGCAGCACACGCAACACTTTGGCCTGGGTCGGCAAGGACATATCTCCGATTTCATCAAAGAAGATTGTTCCTCCGTTACATCGTTCCAGCTTGCCGATGTGAGTATGCTCCGCTCCCGTAAAAGCGCCGCGTTCATATCCAAAAAGCTCGCTTTCGAACAAGGTATCCGGTATAGCCGCGCAGTTGACGGTAAGAAACGGTTTGTCTTTTCTGTGGCTGTGGTGATAGATGGCGCCTGCGACGAGTTCTTTGCCCGTTCCGCTTTCACCGGTAATGAGAACGGTGACATCTTTACCCGCTATCTGCCCTATGAGCTTGTAAACCTCCTGCATTTTTCTATGGTTGCCGATGATCTCAACCATCCCTTTTAATTCGGTTGGCGAGACCTTGATGAGTTCACTGGGAAAGCTGACCACTTCTTTCATCAGACGATTGACTTCAAGGGCATCAACAACGACACGGCTTAATTCCGCCCTGTCGAACGGCTTCAGCAGGTAATCATAAGCACCGCGCTTCATGGCCTCGATTGCCGTCTCCGTGGTGCCGTATGCCGTCATAACAATGACAGGTGTTTTAATCTGAAGTTTTCTAATTTCCTTTAAGGTGTCAAGTCCGCTTAGTCCCGGCATCTTGTAATCAAGCAGTATCAAATCAAACTGCGCTTCAGCCAGCATGTCGAGTCCGGATGAGGCATCGGTACAAGCGACGACGTCATAGCTTTGCTTAGAGAAGAAGCGACTGAGAAAGTGAATCAAGCCCTCATCATCATCCACTATCAATATCTTTTCCATGCCCCTAAATTCCTTGCGCAGCAATAGATGGAAGAAAAACCGAAAAAGTGGTGCCTTCACCTTCAGCGCTTTGAACCTTTACGGCGCCTCCATGACGGCCGACGGTGCTTTGCACAATGGACAGCCCAAGCCCGCTACCGGAGGCCTTGGTAGTAAAAAACGGATCAAAAAGCTTTGAGATGTTTTCCGTTTTTATGCCCGGTCCCGTGTCGCAAACATCTATCCGCACACACGCGCGCAGCTTACCGTCCCTTTCGCATCGGTCCGGCATTGCGGAAACTATGAGCCTCCCATGGCTCGTCATTGCTTCCAGTGCATTTACCATCAAGTTCAACAACACGTCTCCGAGTTGCTTTTTGTCCCCTCTTATTTTAGGCAGGTTGTCATCCACCATCACCTGCAAGGCAACCTGCTGATGATTCGCTTTCGGCTTTACGAGCAACAAGGCGTCTTCAATCAGTTGCGCTGTGTCGATCGTGGAAAATATGGGTTCTTGAGGTCTTGCATAGTCAAGAAAGCGGTTGATGGTGGTCTCTATACGCTTCACCTGGTGCATGGCAATGTGAAAGTCTTCTTGATACTCCGGCGAAATTTCTATCTCCCCGCGCACCGATTCCAAGAACAGTTTCAGAGAGGTAAGAGGCGTCCTTATCTCGTGGGTAACACCGGCGGCCAGGCGCCCCAGCGCTGCAAGCTGTTCTGAACGCGCAGCGGCCAATTCCGTTTTTTTCAGTTTTACATCCGTTTGTCTCAGTTCCTCCTGGGTCAAGTCCGCCTTTTCTTTAAGGCCGATCTGCCTTTCCTGAAGCCGGTTCGCCATATGCTGAAAAGCATGATACAAGGACCCGATTTCATCGGTGCGATCGGTTTTGACTGCCGCCGCCTGGAATTCGCCTCCGGCCAGGGCGTTGGCGGCCTCGCTTAAAGTTCGAATAGGCTGAGCGATATAAAAAGACAGGAGTAATGCGACAACCATCGCCCCACACGCTGAAAACGCCAATACCAGATAGACGTATCGCTTCAGACCATCCGCGCTCCTAAATGCTTCGTCTCTATCCTGCTCCACCACAAGGTACCAATCCGTGTCGGCAACCCTTCGGGAAGCACCCAAAACCTCTATCCCCCTATAATCGTCATATATTTTCCCGTGGTCCGGGCTGCCGAATATTTTCTTGAAACTTCCCGACTGTGCGATGTTTTCCGTCAATATCCGCCGCGGTTCCTTGTGGGCTAAAAATGTCCCGCTGCCATTGACCAAATAGCACTCTCCGGTTTGGCCAAGCTGTACGCGCAGGATAATCGACAAGATGGTTCGGGTGCCCACGGCAGCGCACACCACGCCCTTGACTGTGCCGGCATCCCCGACCACGGGGGCCGAAACCCGAAAAACAGATTGTTTGCTGTCGGGATTAAAGAAGATGGGCGATAGATATGGTTTGCCGGCCATCGTTTCTTCATACCATGGTTCTTCCGTATTATGAACGTGACCACCCCAGGAGTCGACAACAACCGCTCCCTCACTGGATATCACGACAAACCCCTCATAGACGCCATATTTTTCTTGCACTAATTTCAGGTACGGGGTGATTTGTTCAGCGTCCATCTGTTTGAGGATGGATGAGCCGGCAACCACCTGGAGATCTCCCCGCCGCTCCGAAAGCCACCTTTCCAACAGTGCCGCCTTGTCGGTAGCCACGTTTTCAAGTTCATTGGACACCATGTTCGTAATGATGTCTTCAGCGGTTTTTATGGAAAAAGCGCCGACGATTCCGAGCGGTATTAAGGCCACCAGAAGAAAAAGAATCCCCACTTTGATCTGCAAATTATTGACAAGGAAAGGAATCTTGCCCATGAATCCATCCTATCTTCCCAAGCAACACCAAATAGATAAAATTACACCAACGCTCTGATTCATGTCAACGCTCAACGGGCTCCCAGATCCACCGGCTGCCAAGTTTGCCGGAAATGCTGTAATCAAAAAAACAGACTCGTTCTTCGTTTTTCCGGCGGTGGATTTGGGGACTGCCGGATCCGGGAACTTATGTGGGAAGGCCGGCCTTAAAGTCCGGTTCGCTTTTTTAATCACGGAACGGCATGGATGGAGGCAAAAGTTGTTGGCCAAAAGAGCGCCGGGGGCCGCCATGGCGCGCTCCAGGGATGCTTATGGACACATGGCCTTGGAAATGATCAACGCATTCATGGACATCGGTTCGGTTTTTTGGGTTGAATAAGGGTTTTCGATTTGCAACCCGCTATGTTGTCGTTATCCACAGCAAGCGAGCTACATCAGGGCCCGGATTTGTCCAACCTTCAGGCGCTTCGGTTCGCAGATAAACGACATCGCCCATCTTGACGGAATGCCTGACATTCTTGATTTCAACCTCCAATTCGCCCTGCAACAGATAGCCCATTTCTTCTCCTTTGTGGGCCAGGAAGTGGTCGGTGAGTCGTTCTCCCGGAGGTATTTCAATAATATAGGATTCGATTTTTCCCTCCAGGTCCTGAGGGGTTAGCTGTCGTCCCTCCAGATTGGCTCTTGGAAGGCCGGCAAAGGTCAGGGGAGTACCCCCGTGATCGGGGAACACAAAGCGGCCCTCGGAGTCGCCAACACCGCGAAAGAGAAATCCCATGTTGACCCCAAGAATCTCGGCCATTTTCATCAACGCCGGCACCGAAGGATAGATCGTATTGGTTTCAACCTGCGAAATAGTGCTAGGGGTAACCCCTACCAGTTTGGCCAGTTCGCTCTGCGACATGCCCCGCTTGGTCCGCAATGTCTTGATTCGGAGCCCCAGGTTCAGTTGCCCTTTTGCTTCCCGCCCGGTTCCAAAACGAATGTCGTCATCCTTGACCCAGTATTGATGAGGCCTATCGATTTCTCCGGTCCCTCGTTTTTCAGCTTTCAGAATGGTCAGTGACGTGGTGCCTCGTTTAATGGAAAGGTCGATGGCAACCTGGGCGATCTGGTTGATTCGCGCCTTCAATTGCCGAGAGTGGGCGAGCTTTTCTATGATCCAATAGGCGACTGTTTCCAATTCATATAAACGGGGGCATGAGTGGGTATAGAACTTCTGAACGGCCTCGTCGCCGCCCCAGACTTCCTGCATGCCCGTAACACTTTCGAAAATGAGTCCCACGTTTCCCGTCAGGCGGGCATGCAGATCGTAAAGGACCTCACTTACGTGGTCCGGCAAGTGGGGCTTTTCAATGAGCTCGATATTGAAACCCCTCAATTTTTCGGATTCGTCATAGAACTTCATGAACACGGAACTGCATTTACCCTTGCCGCAGGTAAAGCCATCGAGAATCCAAAGATGTTCGCTCTGTGCAAGGACTCCCAATTTATCGAGGAGATTTTTGGGCGAGCGGTCAAAGCTGACATAAATGACGGGCAGCCCCGACGCCAGGGAGTGCCTGAGAAAACTAAGACAAAACGGTGATGCCAGATTACCGGAGTCATCGTACCAAACCACGTTGTCTCCAATAAAAAGGCCCTCAAGCAGGCTGTCCAGGCTTGGTATACCCGAGCTGAATCGCGTCTTTGTCGTCACGGGGTTGTCTCCTTGGCAACAAAGCCGTTTGCATTTGCCTGTTGCCGGCGAAAAATCTATTTCAGATCAGTCGGTTTTGGTCATTTAATATTGTTTGCGGCTTACGCCTTGAGAACATCACGGATTTTTATGCCGGGTAAGTTGAATTCGTCCCTCTCTTCGGGGCTTCCTGATACCACCCGATTCGCGGATAAGAAATTAATTAATCATATCAGAGGCGTCGGCAGTGTCAACTTCGGTCTTTTTTCGGTATTTCAAATTGTTAAAGGAGCAATCATTGGGAGGAAACAGAAAACGGATTGCAGGTTCACGCGATTGTATCTCGGGAAAAAGACGGGGCGAAAAGGTCGTATTGGTTGGAAGGGCGGCGATCCTGGCCGCCGGCATACCATCCAAGCCCGACACGTAGTAAGCGCTACTGGATATCCAAGAGATGCGGTCGGATGGCGATCAGTTCTACGGCAAGTATTCGACGCCTGTTCTTCCAAACCGGCCTCATCTTGAATACGGCAGTGGAGGCGGCCAAGCTTCATTGTAATCCGTATAAGCCCAGTGGCAGCAGTCCCGTGATCCGGACCACCTATACCCCATTGCCATATTCCGTAATGGTCAGCACGACCGGTTTCTTCGTGAGGCCTTCGATAGAGAGGTAAGCGGCACCCTGTGTGTACAGCCCGTCCTCAATCTTCTGGACCAATGTCTTCAACGTACTATCGGTGTCCGGGGTGATGCTGATTTTGGTCTTTGCTTGCACCGTGCGGTTGTCATCAGACAGTTGTAAGTTGATGTTTTTCATAGTCCACCTCCATGGTCTGCGCCTACGGGATGTTAGCCATGCTTACCTCGGCCTCTCAAACTTAAGTTATTCTAATAATAACAAGGTGTTACCTAATATTAGGGCCTGCTTGGCATTCCGTCAAGTAAAATCGACACAAGGTGCTTTAGTCTGATAAGAGACCGGAAAATCGCACATGAAGGCCCAACACCCTTTTACGGCCTGACGGAAACATACAAGTCAAGGGGCCGGAGCCGGAAGAACCCATAGAAAAAGAGTTTTGGCCGGTGGGATGAGGTGGTCTTGATATGGGTTGTCCGAATGTCATAAGGAAGGACAACCACACAACGTGTCCTGAAGTGTCAAGGGGTTATGGACTCGGATCTCTAATGCCTGCTTTCCAGAAGATACCTGGTGTAGGCCTCCCGGATTCGGGCAAAAGCAGTGTTGAGTGCCTCTGTAAACCTGTCGGCGGTTGTGTCGATGCCCAGGACCCTTTTGGCCAAAGCCGTGAGTTCTTTTGAACTGCTCGGCAGGGCATGAACCTGGCGGTCTTCCAGTATCTGAAGGTGGTGCTCCACCCGCCGCAAGAACAGATAGTCCGTCCTGAGCTGGAAGGCCACGGATTCGGGAAGTATTCCGGAGTCCCTGAGCCTGTCCAAAGCCATGAGCGTATTGGCTGCCGGCACAGGATGATTGTTCGGGCCATGGATCAGTTGCAGCCCTTGAACCAGGAATTCCACATCCCGCAATCCACCCATACCGGCTTTCACGTCTGCGCCTCTTCCCCGACCGGGCAGGGTGATTTTAATGGCTGTTTTCCGCATTTTTTCTATCGATTGCACGATGTCGTCGCGTTTTCGGTTCCGCATGAGCAACGGCCGTATTTTTTCCAAAAACCGGTATCCGACCTGAAGGTTTCCGGCGATTGGACGCATTTTTAAGGCCGCTTGAATTTCCCACAGCGACGCCGTGTGTTCATAGTAGTCGATGAGTGCCGGAAGCGACGGAACAAGGCAGCCCTGGGTGCCGTAGGGCCTGAGCCGAAGATCCACCCGATAGGCGTACCCTTCTTGTGTGTGGGTTGACAGATCGGCCCGCACTCTTTCCATGATACCCACACAGGCATCCATCCGTGAAGGGCTGAACCCTTCGGGTCGCAGGTCAGAATCTCCGGGAGGACGCTGTAAGCCCATGAGGTCAATGTCCGAGCTGTAATTGAGCTCAGAACCGCCCAGTTTACCAAAGGCCATGATACAAAAACCACTTTTTACCGCTTCTTTTTCCCGGCTTTCAGCGTGGGCGTTGGCCGGAAGGCTTTCCAGCACCCGTTCGAGGACCGCCTGGGTAATGGCTTCAGCCAATATCGACAGTTCCAGCATGATTACTTCCGTGCCCACGCCCAGGCACATGTCGCGGGTGCCTATCCGCAGTATCTCTCGCCTTCTGAAACGACGTATCTTGTTCAACCATTCGCCGGTCGTATCGCAGCTGATGGAAGCCATTCTCAACTCATGTTCCAAGTCCTGGCGTTTACAGATCTGTTGGAGATTTTTCGGGATCATGATCCAGTCCAGAAAGCCGGGATATTTCACCAAGGTGTCTGCCAGAAACTGGCTGCTGGAAAAGATTTTTAGCAAGATCTCCAGGCGCATGGGTTGGGACAAAAGGGTGCCGTAGTGGAACTCTACGCTTGGAATGGTACGAATGTATCGTTCCCAATTGTTCAGCGCCATGTCCGGGTCCGGTGTTCTGGAAAGGATATCAAAAGCCAGCAAACCCAGCCTGGCAAACGCTTGGCGCCGGGGCTCATTTCCCGCCAGGCTTTGAAGGTTTATGTGCGCCCTGGAAGGATTGTCAAAGCCGGCACGCGACAGGATCCGGTGGCAAAGTTCCGGGGGCGGATTGTCGGACAGTATCAGATCGGCGACGGTGCCTGTGACGGGTCCCGGCAGTGAATCCCGGCCGAAATGCCGATCCACAAAAGCGCGGATGGCCGCCATGTGGGTTTCAAGGTCCAGGAGCAGTCGTTGGAACGGCAGCAGGGCACTTGCCCGAGCGTACCCCATGCGTCTTGCCAGATGGGTGAATTCTTCTGAGTCGACCTCCGGGAGAAACAGATCTTTGGCCGAGCCTCTCACCATTCTCATGGCGTTGATCAGTTGGCGGAAAAAATCGTATGCGGCATGGAGCCGGGCGGCCTCTCGCCCGGACACAACCCCAAGGTCGGACAGGGCGGCAAGGGCGGCAAGGGTTTTTGGCGTTCTGAGTTCAGAATCGTTTTCTCCGTACATGACCTGAAGTATTTGAATGGCATATTCCAGGTCCACAAGGCCTCCCGGGCTGAACTTGGCGTTGAGACGACCGCCGCGGGTTTTTTCGGCGAATTGTTTCTCCCTGAGTCGGCGCAGTTCGTCCGGATTGATGCTTCGGGAGGCATAGACCAGCTCATCTCGGATTCTCTCAACCCTGTGCCCCAGCCCGGAATCACCCCCAACCGCCCTGAGTCTGACAAGGGCTAGGCGTTCATAAGCATGCGCCTCGCCGCTCTTTCCGTAGTAACGACAGAAATTCTCAAGGCTGCAGGCCAATGGCCCGTCATTGCCGTAGGGGCGCAGTCTCAGGTCGATGTGAAATATGCCCTCTCGCTTTGCCCGAATGTACCCTGTGATTTCCCGGACAAGACGGTCAAAAAACTCGGCATTACCAATGGAATCCACGCCATCGGTCGTGCCGTTGTCGCTGTAGACAACGAGCATCTCGATGTCGGACGCATACCCAAGGGCGGCCCCGCCAAGTTTTCCCAGGCCGAATATCGCGAATTTGGCTTCCAGGTCCGCCGCGGTTCTGGGCCTTCCGAACCGTTCAACGAGGCCCTTGTAAGCAAAGTCGGCTGCGGCCTTTACGATATTTTCCGCCAGGATAACGAGTCTTTCGGACAGGGTGTGGAAATCCGAGCCGGGGGTCAAGATATGGTCCAGATCGATCAGAAAAATCTCCCGGTCCTTGAACGCGTTCAGGCGCTTGCGCTGCTCGTCGGGGGTTGTTGCGCCTGCAAGGGTGGTCGACAACCGCCGGGCCAGGCTGTCGGCGGGCTTGCTCAACCGACGGCCGTTCAACACCGGATGGAGTATGGGAAGAAGGGTCTCATATTGGGAGCGAATGAAATCTTCCCACAAAAAGTCGCTTGCCCCGAGCAACCGGGCCAAATCGTCCAGTGCGTGAGGGTTGGAGAGCAATTCCAGCCACCGGCCTCTTTCAGGCAGTTGCAACACGTCCCTTACAAGGAACTCAAAACGCCACAGGGCATCAAAAGGGACGGGCGCATTTTTGAGAAAGTATGTGAATTGTTTTGTCAGAAGAACAGAAAATTTTACCCGGTTCAGGGCTTCGGGGTCTTCGATCTTTCTGCCGCCCCCATCCACGATGTCGATTTCGTCCATGGCCCGTTCGCCGATAGTGCGGATTCTCACGTGTTCGATGGATATGCGTTGCAGCGACAAGGCGTTGGTCAAGGCGTACAGGAATGCCGGTGTATCTGAAGAAATGATTTTGAGCCGGGTGAAGGCATCATTGTGGTTGTCGATGTCGATCTCAACGGGAGAAAGGAACGGGCCGGGCCCGAAATCGAGATCGGCCAATTGGGCCACCACCATGTCGGTAACCCTGTGCCTGGCTTCGGTGATGGTTTCGGGTTGTCCCGTGTGCAGCAAGGCAATGGTCTTTTCCATCTCAAACGTGAGCTTTTTCGCCCATGCCTTAAAGTCAAGGGCTGTTTTAACCGTGCCGGCAAAGTGGTCTATGATGCGCCGTCTTCTTTCAATCTGCGCGTTATTGGAAAGACCACGCCGTAATTGCCTTCCATAGTCCTGTCGGCCGGACTTTTCGGGAATGCGTTTGTAGGTAAAGACATCTCCGGAATTGATGTCAAATCCGTGACCGGCCAATATTCCCGTAATAAGCGCAAACAGGTACGGGCGGTCAAAGGATAAAACCGTACAGGATACGGTTGCGTCTCGCTTGGTATCCAGCAGGACCTGTACGGGACGTTCGTCGGACAGACGGAACAGGCCCTCGATGTGGGCGGCAAGGTCTTTGTTTTCGAAGCTTCGGAAATACCGTTCGTCCAGGCGCGAGAGGTGCGCATGCAAAAACTTCTCGTCAATGTCGGGACACATTGCCCGTAATGCTTCAATAGTGGGGTTCACAAGGAATCCTTTTTCATGTCGCGCTGCCCGGCAAAGACACTCGAGTCACACCGAGCATACAAACAATACACCTCCCGGAGGGTTATTGAATAACAAATATCGTATAGCACAACACATGGTCTTTCGTCAGGGAGCCCTTCTCTTTCCCCAAAAAAACAACCCCGAAAAAGGGTTTCCTGTCAGGAAAGCCCTTTGTCGGGGTCATGGCGGCAGCGAAGTCTAAATGTCGTAATACAAGGCAAACTCCCACGGATGGGGCCGCAGATCAAGGGCCTGTACTTCCCTTTCCATCTTGTAGGATATCCATGTCTCAATCACATCCGAGGTAAAGACATCGCCTTTGAGCAAAAAGGCATTGTCCGCCTCAAGCGCCACGAGGGACTCGCGCAATGAGCCCGGCGTGGTCGGAACTTTGGCAAGCTCTTCCCGTGGAAGATCGTAGATATCCTTGTCCAGAGGGTCGCCGGGATCGATTTTGTTCTGAATGCCGTCTATGGCGGCCATCAGTATGGCGGAAAATGCCAGATAGGGGTTGCAGCTTGGATCCGGACATCGGAATTCAACCCGTTTGGCCTTGGCGGAAGCCGAATACATGGGGATCCGTATGGCGGCGCTTCGGTTTCGACTCGAATAGGCCAGGTTTACCGGCGCCTCAAAGCCTGGAACCAAGCGTTTGTAGCTGTTTGTCGTGGGGTTCGTGAAGCCCAAAAGGGCGGGGGCGTGTTTCAAAATGCCGCCGATGGCATACATGGCCATTTCCGAAAGCCCGGCATACCTGTCACCGGCAAAGAGGTTTTCGTTGCCCTTCCACAGTGAGATGTGGGTGTGCATACCGGTGCCGTTATCGTTAAAAAGGGGTTTGGGCATAAAAGTAACCGTCTTGCCGTGTTTTCGGGCCGTGTTCTTAATAACGTACTTGTACTTCAGAAGCTTGTCCGCCATCTCCACCAGAGGCGAAAACCGCATATCGATTTCCGCCTGCCCGCCCGTGGCGACTTCATGGTGCTGGGCTTCAATAAAAATGCCCATTTTTTCCATGGTCAACATCATTTCGCTGCGGATGTCCTGCTGGCTGTCAGTAGGGGGCACGGGGAAATAGCCTTCTTTGTAACGAGGCTTGTAGCCCAGGTTCGGATCTTCCCGGCGGCCCGTATTCCAGCGGCCTTCCACGGAATCGATGTAATAATAGCCTTCGTGTTCGTTCTGACCGAAACGGATGTCATCAAAGATAAAGAACTCCGCCTCAGGGCCGAAATAAGCGATATCGGCAATCCCGGAATTCTTAAGGTAGCTTTCCGCCTTGCGGGCGATGTTCCGGGGATCCCGTGTGTAGTCTTCGCCGGTAACCGGGTCGCAAATATTGCAGATCAATACCAGGGTCTTGGCAGCAAAAAACGGGTCTATAAAGGCTGTTTCCGGGACGGGCTTTACCAGCATGTCGGATTCATTGATGGCCTGCCATCCCCGGATACTGGAACCGTCAAAGCCCAGTCCGGCCTCAAAGGCCCCTTCATCCAGCTCCCTCGCGGGAATGGAAAAGTGCTGCCACAAACCGGGGAAATCCATAAACCGAAGGTCGATGACCTCCACCTTTTCCTTTTCGACTAAAGCCAGAACCTCCGTTGGTGTTTTCAAACTCATCATGTTTTTACCTCCTTGAATGATTTTCTGTTGAAATAATTATGTGTTTTTAAGGCAAGGGATATGCCACAGAGAAAAGAGGGAGAATTTTGCCTGAAGAACAAGCAGTTAGGCTGACAACCCGGCATTTGACGCTTCCTGTCAAAACGACAAATTTGTATGGTTGTCGCCCCGTATCATGCGAAATCGTAGCAAGCCTTGCGCGTGTGGGAAAAATGGGTCGGACTGTGTCCATACCGTTGGCGCCGGTTGTCCTTAGGCCTTCTCGGGCGTTGTTATGCATCATTCCGGAAGCCGGGACAGAGAAGATTCCATCTCCCGAAAACGCGACAATCGCCGGATCCGGGACCGTGGTTGTAAATTGACAAAGGACCATGCTTTATATATATGGAAACATTGTTTATTAATGGATTTGAGAGGAGGAGTACATCCATGCAGGCAGGAGGAACACAGGAGGCGGCAATGATTTGCCGGACGCAAGAGGATGTGGCCAAAGTGGTCAAGGATGCCGGCATCAGCTTCATTCAATTCTGGTTTACCGATGTGTTGGGCATCTTAAAGAGTTTCGCCGTCACGCCTTCGGAGTTGGACGAAGGCATGACTGAAGGCATGGGCTTTGATGGCTCTTCCATTGAGGGTTTTGCCAGAATAGAAGAAAGCGACATGATCGCCAAACCGGACCCAACCACGTTTCAGTTCCTTCCCTGGAGGTCGGGAGACAGGCCGGTGGCCAGAATGTTCTGTGACATTTTGCGGCCGGACGGCACGCCCTACGAAGCCGATCCCAGATACGTACTGAAGCGGGTACTCAAAAAAGCGGCGGACAAGGGATATATCTTTTATCTTGGCCCCGAGCTGGAATACTTCTACTTTAGGAGCAATGAGGCCCCCGAGATCATCGACAGGGGCGGATATTTTGACACAAGACCGTTGGATATGGGCAGCGACTTGAGAAGAGAGACCATTTTTGCACTTCAAAAAATGGGAATTCAGATAGAATACAGCCACCATGAAGTTGCCCCAAGCCAGCACGAGATCGACATGCGTTACGACGAAGGTCTGAAAATGGCTGATAAGTGCATGACCATGAAGATCGTGATCAAAGAAATTGCCAGGCAAAACGGGGTGTATGCCACCTTCATGCCCAAGCCTATTTTCGGGGAAAACGGCAGCGGCATGCATACCCACCAATCCTTGTTCACGGGAAAGCGGAATGCCTTTTTTGACCCACAGGATCCCTACCTTTTGTCTGCCATAGGAAAATGCTACATTGCCGGGATCCTGAAGCATGCCCGCGAAATGGCGGCCATAACCAATCAGTGGGTGAACTCCTACAAACGTCTGGTGCCCGGCTATGAGGCGCCGGTATATGTTTCCTGGGCCAGGCGGAACCGGTCCGCCATGGTTCGGGTGCCCATGTACAAACCCGGCAAAGAGCAGGCCACGCGGATGGAGTTTCGCTCTCCTGATGCCACGTGCAACCCCTACCTGGCGTTTGCCGTCATGTTGGCCGCGGGACTGAAGGGGATCGAGGAAAATTATCCTCTTCCCGACCCTGTGGAAGAAGACATCTATGAAATGGACGAGGCGGCGCGGGAAAAGGCCGGCATTGCATCGTTGCCGGGCAGTCTATTTGAAGCCATCCTGGAGGTGGAACAAAGCCGGTTGGTGCGGGAAACCCTGGGTGATCATATTTTCAACAAGTTTGTGCAAAACAAAAAGATCGAATGGGACCAATACAGAACCCATGTAAGTCAATTCGAGATTGAAAAGTATCTGCCCATTATGTAGGACGGCTTCGCGAAATGCCCATCTGTCTCAGGATTTTGGTAACGCTGCAACAGCAAATCATGCCCCCTGGGCTTAGACCAAAGCCGGGCCTTCCGGACCCGGATCTTTGCTTCTTTTCGGGTGTCTATGAAAATCGCTTTGGCCCAAGTTAATCCGACCATCGGGGATTTCGAAAAAAACACAGAGACGATCAGGGCCTTTGCCGGCCGAGCCGGAGCGTTGGGCTGTGATCTGGTCGTGTTTCCCGAGCTTGCTGTTTCCGGCTATCCGCCGAGGGATCTATTGGAACGCAAGGACTTTGTGCAAGGCAACATCGGATACCTTCACAATCTTGTAAATTCGGTGGAAGGGATCGGCGTCATCTGCGGGTTCGTGGACGAAAACCCCCATGACACGGGATATCCGCTTCACAACTCGGCCGTCCTTTTTGAATCCGGCAAAATCCTGCATCAAGTCCACAAAAGGCTGCTTCCCGATTACGATGTCTTTGACGAAAGCAGGTATTTCGAACCGGGCATAGATTGTTCTTCATTCCTTTATAAAGGCTATAACCTGGGGTTGACCATCTGTGAAGATATTTGGAACGACCGAAGCCTTTTTCCCCGCAGGCTTTATCCCGTAGATCCCGTGGAGCGCATGGTTCAGGACGGCGCAAACCTCATCATCAACATCTCATCGTCTCCGTATTATAGAGGAAAACAGGAATTCAAGCGGAAGCTGTTCGCGGGCATTACCGGCAAATATCGCGTTCCACTGGTATATGTCAACCAGGTGGGAGGAAACGACAGCCTGCTTTTCGACGGCTTGAGCGTGGTCTTTGATTCGGCGGGTCGCATGGTTGCCGGGGCCGTAGATTTTGAGGAGGACCTGGTGGTTTGGGATACCGACACCGGCACAGGAGAAATGCATTCGGTGTCGGAAACGCCGGATCGGTCCGTATTGAAAGCACTCATCGTGGGCACGCGGGATTATGTCCAAAAATGCGGGTTCTCGAAGGCGGTGGTGGGCTTGAGCGGCGGCGTCGATTCAGCGCTGACCGCCGCCATCGCCGTTCGGGCTCTGGGAAAAGAACATGTCACGGGCATGTTCATGCCCTCTCAGTTCACTGCGCGGGAAAGCCGCGAGGATGCCAAGTCTCTTGCGGACAATTTGGGGATAACCTGTTTGCAATTTCCTATTTCAGGCATCTTCGATGGTTTTCTGGAGGCATTGTCCCCTGTTTTTCAACAGATCGAGACGGAAATCACGGGCCAAAACATACAGGCTCGGATTCGGGGCGCACTCCTCATGGCCTTTTCCAACAAGGCTGGGGCACTGCTTCTTTCGACGGGAAACAAGTCTGAACTCGCCGTCGGTTACTGCACGTTGTATGGGGATATGAGTGGCGGTCTCTCTGTTATTGCCGATGTGCCCAAGATGATGGTCTACGAACTGGCCCGCCTCATCAATGAAAAAGGGGAAGTAATTCCCCCACGCATTTTGGAAAAACCGCCTTCCGCGGAGTTGAAGCCTGATCAGCGGGATCAAGACGACCTGCCCCCTTACGAGGTCCTTGACGGCATCCTGGCCGCCTACATTGAGGAAAACAAGACCGAGGAAGAGATCATTGCCGAGGGATTTGACGAAGCCGTCGTGAAGGAGACGATTTGCAGGATCCATCGCAACGAGCACAAGCGTTATCAAGCCCCGCCGGGGTTAAAGGTAACCACCAAGTCCTTCGGGTCCGGCAGGCGCTACCCCATGGCCCAACGATATCTTCCCGGATGTTATTACGACACTGCGTGACCCCGTTGCCCCAAGGTTTATTGGCCTTTTTCGGGAGACCGGGGGGCTTGCCGGCGGCGCTTTACCCAAATTTGTTGCATTTCCCCGAAATTTACGACGAAAACGTAATTTTTTGAGGCGACTTACATCGCCATGTTTCCTAACTAATTAATATTTAGAGAAAATTTCCCTGGCATATATCTTGCCTCGCATTGAATTCGCGGATTCGATTCCGCCTATAACCAGCAAGGAGATGCACCGTGTGCCGTTTATTCGCAATAACCAGTGAAGTGCCGCAGTCCCCCATGTTGGCCATGCAGGCCCTCAATGCCATGAAGGAAGGACATGATGGATCGGGAGTGGGTCTTTTTTTGACCGATCTTGGCGGACCGTTTGAGGAACTGAAAGGAGCTCCCATCCTTTCGGGCATTTTTACGAACAAAGGGATTCGGCGCCTGGACGAATTCATGATGGAAGTGGGGTTTATGACGAAATACAAACTTTCCATCAAGGTACCGAAGAACGCTCCGCCCGGCGTTCCCAAACGGGACATGTACCTGATTCGCGCCTATGAATACCCTGAGACCTGGGATGGATTGAAGGACGGAGAGCTGCAAGAACGCCTTATGCTGATTCGTCTTCAGCTCCGAAAAATGGGCGAAGACAGCGGGGATATGATCGTCTTCAGCTTCTGGCCTGATGTGATCATGATCAAAGAAATCGGCGATCCCTTGACCGTGGCGGAATTTCTTCAACTGGATCGCGACGAGCTTCAGGCCCGGATCATGATGGCCCAGGGCAGGCAAAACACCAACTACGCCATCAATTTGTATGCCTGTCATCCCTTTTTTATCCAGGGGATTGCCACCATGACAAACGGGGAAAACACGGCTTTTGTGCCCATTCGGGAATACCTCGGTTCCCGGGGTTTTCCCGGATATACGGGATACCAATCGGACTCGGAAGTTTTCACTCACATTCTGCATTTCATGCTCAATGAATTGGGCCTGGGCCTGGACGCCTACAAGCATGTGATTACCCCCCTTCAGGACGGGGATTTGGCGCGCCATCCCGACGGTCCTTTTCTCAAACACCTGAAGCATACCTGCCGGCAACTGACCATCGACGGGCCGAACTGCGTGATCGGGTGTCTTCCCGACAACACTCTGTTCATGGCGCAGGACCGAAAAAAACTCAGGCCCGGCGTAACAGGCGGCAGGCCGGGGCTTTATGCCATGAGTTCGGAGATGTGCGGTCTGGATGCGGCCATTCCCGATCGCGACAAGCGTCTGGACTTTCAGCCCATGCACCTGGACACGGCCGTTGTCCGACAGGATCGAAAAGAGGTGACCATATGTCGTCAAACGGAAAAATTGTCCCTTCCACATTAAGCATCAAAGACCTGCCCTGGCAGATCCTGTGGCGCAAAGACCGGTGCACGCTTTGCGGCCGCTGCACGGCCGTTTGCCCGGTCAGCGCTATTGAACTGGGGGTGCACCGGAAGCGGGCGGTCCAAACCGCGATGGGCCTTGATACCCCGCCGTCCAATGTCTTTGAAGTCTACCACGGCATCCGCCAGAAGACGGACCCGGCGTATGCCTGCGTGGGTTGCGCCATGTGCAGTCTGGTTTGTCCCAACGATGCTATTATTCCCTTGCGAAGCGATGAAGCGGACAAGCTCAGGTACCATGTCAACCGCGGCGGGCAACCACGACGCAGGGGCGGCCGGAGAAATGCCGTGGGCGGGATTCTGGATCAGATCAAATTCATCCGCATTTCCATGCTCACCGATCCGGCCCTGGATGCCGGAAGACATGAATTCGAACTCCGAACCCTTCTGGGGCGAATCCTGCCGCCCAAAGAAAACCTGGAACTGCAAAAAACGCAGGGATGGATCCCCCCGGTGCGGGAGATCTATCCGCTGGTCATCGGCGCCATGTCTTTCGGCGCCCTTTCTCCCAATATGTGGGAGGGCCTCCAGATGGGGGTGGCCTATCTGAATGAAGAGCTGGGGATGCCGGTTCGCATGTGCACGGGGGAAGGCGGGTGCCCTCCCAGACTGCTGCGGTCCCGGTTCATCAAGTACGTGATCCTGCAGATCGCCAGCGGCTATTTCGGGTGGGACGAGATTATTCATGCCATCCCCGAGATGAAGGAAGACCCGTGCGCCATAGAGATCAAGTACGGCCAGGGGGCCAAGCCGGGCGACGGCGGACTGCTCATGTGGCATAAGGTTAATAAGTTGATTGCTGCTATCCGGGGGGTTCCCGCGGGGGTGAATCTGCCCAGCCCGCCGACCCATCAGACGAAATATTCCATCGAAGAAGCGGTGGCCAAGATGATCCAGTCCATGTACATGGCCTGGGGGTTTCGGGTGCCGGTGTATCCCAAGATATCCGCGACAACGACCGCGACATCGGTGCTCAACAACCTGACGCGCAATCCCTATGCCGCGGGCCTGGCCATCGACGGGGAAGACGGCGGTACCGGCGCCGCCTACAACGTGTCCATGAATCACATGGGCCATCCGATCGCAAGCAGTCTTCGGGACTGCTATCTCAACCTGGTCAAGGTGGGCAAACAAAACGAGATCCCGCTGTTCGCCGGCGGGGGCGTCGGCAAGCAGGGCAACCTGGCGGCCAACGCGGCGGCACTTATCATGCTCGGGGCCAGCGGGATTCAGGTCGGCAAGTACATCATGCAGGCCGCCGCCGGATGCCTGGGCTCCGAATCCGATCGGTGCAACATCTGCAACATCGGGCTGTGTCCCAAGGGGATTACCTCCCAGGACCCCCGGCTTTACCGCCGGCTCGACCCCGAACAGGTCGCCGAACGGCTCGTGGACGTTTATCTTGCCTTTGATACGGAACTGAAAAAGATCCTCGCGCCCCTGGGCCGATCCACCTCGCTTCCCATCGGCATGTCCGACGCCGTCGGCATCAACGACAAGGCGGCCGCAGACCGTCTTCAGATCAGATATGTGGTGTAATTCATGATGCAAAACAACGCTACAAACAACCAACAGACCATTCGAATCGCCGGGGTAGAACACGGACGGCGCCTGGAATCCCGGGTGCTGGAAGAACGCATTCAGCAAGCTGTTCAGGATGGCGCCCGGCATCTGGAGATCGAGGCCTTCGGCCAGCATGGCATCGGCGGAAGGCTGTGGCGCGCGGGCGATGAATCCGTGCATGTCGTCATCAACGGCTCTTCCGGGCAGCGCGTGGGATCCAAGGGGTTTGCCAACACCCGCATCGAGGTGATGGGACCTGCGTCCGACGACGTGGGATGGCTCAATGCCGGCGCTGAAATCGTGGTCCACGGCCACGCCGCCAACGGGGCGGCCAATGCCATGGCCCAGGGCAAGATCTACGTGGGGGGCAATGTCGGCGCCCGGGCCATGACCATGACCAAGCACAATCCGCGCTTTGAGCCCCCCGAGCTGTGGGTCCTGGGCTCTGCGGGCGACTATTTTGCTGAGTTCATGGCGGGCGGGATCGCCGTCATCTGCGGATTCGAAGCGCAGGATCCCGAGAACGTTCTGGGCTACCGCGCCTGCGTGGGCATGGTCGGCGGCAGGGTATTTTTCCGGGGACCCCATCAGGGATTCAGCCAGGCGGACGCCAAGCTTGTGCCCATCAGCGATGAGGACTGGCAGTGGCTGACGGAAGGCCTCCGCGGTTTTCTCGAAAAGATCCGCCGCCCGGACATCCTTGAAAACCTTTCGCGCAGCGAAGATTGGCAGCTCTTGGCAGCCCGAAGTCCCTGGGAAAAGGCCGCCATACCCAGAAGATCCATGGCGGCGTTCAGCAAGGAAGTCTGGGAGAAGGAACTGGGCGCCGGGGGGTTGATCGGTGATTTGACGGACCTGGACCGGTCTGCCGTTTCAGTGATCCCAACCGGAGAGATGCGCCGTTTCGTACCGGTTTGGGAAAACCGCAAATACACGCCGCCTTGTGAGGCCGGTTGTCCTACGGGCATGCCGGTTCAGGAGCGGTGGCGCCTGATTCGCGAAGGCCGCGTGGATGAGGCCGTGGACCTGGCCCTGGCGTATACGCCTTTTCCGGCCACGGTGTGCGGTTACCTGTGCCCCAATCTGTGCATGCAAAGTTGCACCCGCCATACGGCGGGCATGCCGCCGGTGGACGTGAAACAGCTCGGCCAGGCCAGCGCGGGCGCCAAATTGCCCCCATTGCCCTCCTTGTCCGGCAAGCGCGTTGCCGTGATCGGCGGGGGGCCGGCCGGCATTTCCCTGGCCTGGCAAATGCGGGAAAAAGAACACGAGGCGGTCGTGTTTGATACGGAAAAGAGCCTCGGCGGCAAGATGGAGTCGGTAATTCCCGATTCCCGAATCCCCAAAGAAGTGCTCGGCAGCGAACTGGCGCGCATCCGCGACATCCTGCCTCACGTACACCTGCAACAACGACTTGTCGGGCAGGATGTGGAACAACTCAAGGCGGATTATGATTTTGTCGTCATAGCCGTGGGGGCGCAAAAACCCCGGATCATCCCCGTGCCGGGAAAGGAAAAAATGATTCCGGCTATGGAGTTCCTGCGGCAAAGCAAGCAGAACCAGGCCCGGGTGGGAAAGCGCATGGTGATCATCGGCGCGGGCAACGTGGGCTGCGATGTGGCCACCGAGGCCCATCGCCTGGGCGCCCAGGATATTTTGCTCATCGACGTGCAGGAACCGGCCTCTTTCGGGGCGGAAAGAAAAGCCGCGGAGGCCGTGGGCGCGAGATTCCGGTGGCCACTTTTTACCAAGGCCGTTACGGATGAAGGCGTGGAGCTGACTACCGGCGAGGTGCTTGCCGCCGACACGGTCATCATTTCCATCGGGGATCAGCCGGATCTGGATTTTCTTCCCGACTCCGTGGCCACGGAGCGTGGATTTATTGTGGTCAATGACCTGAACCAGACCACCGACTCGCAGATCTTTGCCGTTGGAGACGCCGTCAAGCCGGGCCTTCTTACAGACGCCATCGGCGCCGGCAGAAAGGCTGCTGCGGCCATATCCGATATCTTTGCGGGCAAGCGGCCCAAAGGGGATACCCGCCGGATAATCGATTACTCCCGGATCAAGCTCGAGTACTTTGATCCCAGGATGATCGGCTTCAACGGCATTCAAAGCTGCGCCGGGCAGTGCTCTTCCTGCGGCGCGTGCCGCGATTGCGGCATCTGCGTGGAGATCTGCCCCCAGGCGGCGATTTCCAAGCAGGAAAAGGACGACGACGATTTTGAGCTGGTGGTGGATCCGGAAAAATGCATCGGCTGCGGGTTTTGCGCCGCGGCGTGTCCCTGCGGTATCTGGACCCTGGTGGAAAACGAGCCTATCGGGTGATGGCTTTTTGCCGGGAAGACATACTGCCATAGCCATTGACGATCTGCATTCGGATATTTTCGTGCAAGGGCGTATGGTAGATAAACCCGGCCACACCCCCTTGCATCGTCTGCTTCATGGAGTCTTTCCCTTGCCTCCAAATGCGCTTCCAACTCCTGCTTGACACTGTCAGGCAGGAGCGTCACGCGATCTTTCATGCCCTTGCCATTGCGAACCACGATCTGGTGGTTACCAAAATCAACATCCTTGACCCGAAGGCGCAGACATTCCATCAGCCGAAGTCCTGCTCCATAAAGGAGCTGTACGATCAACCTGTGAATATCGAAAAGTGCTGCGATTGTCTTTCTCGTTTCCTCCCTGGTCAATACCGTCGGTATTCGTCTTCGTCTTTTGGCTCGCACTGCCTGAATGTCATTGCCCAGATCTGTGCGCAACACTTGTTTATAAAGAAACAGCAAAGCATTGAACGCCTGATTCTGCGTGGAGGGGGCCACTTTCAGATCGGTGGCCAGATACGACAAAAAATTTTCAATCTGCTCCGTGCCCATATCCTTGGGATGACGTTTTTCGTGATACAGGATAAACCGTCTTATCCAAGAGACGTATGATTGTTCTGTCCGCCGGGGATAGTGCTTCGTCCGGACGACCTCACGCACTTGATCCAGTAGCTTTTTCGGCCGTTTCTGCATTTTTTTATTGAATTCCCGAGGCTTATAATATACAAAAACATTGGATTTTTCTCCCAAAACGCCATGCTGTGACGCGCCTTACTTCGGGATGAAGGACACCGCCAATTTTCACGTCGAAAGTTCTGTCAAGAGACAATCGGTGGTGTACATTTCTTTGGCTTGATTTTTTGTTTAGCGTATTTTTGGACAGATGGCAAGCCCTGTGATGATATTTGACGAAGTCCGTTTTTTATCCCAATATTCACAATATGCGGAAATGAGTCCGCTTTTGATGCCCAATATGGGGTGTTATGCAGAATTAGAAATTCCGTATATTAATAGTTAAGGCATAGAGGTAATGTCATGAAAAAATCAATATTCTGTTTTTCTATCATTCTTTTATTTTCTTTGGGTAATCCTGTTGCAGCATTGGACATTAAAGTAGGGGATCGTTTTCATATAACAGGCTGCGAAAATGGCGAGCTCATGGTCCCTGTGGTTAATATGTGGGATAAACCAGGTGGCACTATGAAAGGTGCTAAAGTAGTTGGTAAATTATCTGGAGATGGCAGAGAAGAGCAAGGATTAAAATGTCAGGGTGCAATAGTAGAGTTATTAGAAATAAAAAATGTTGATGGCAGAGTCTTTTTAAAAGTTAAATCGGTGGTTAATTCCAATGTAGGTTGGATAACTGATAGCTTTGTTGGTCGAAAAACAAAAAAATAAAAGACAAAAAATGCCTTAACGACAAAATCAACTCAGACCTGGCTACTCTCTTGCCAGATCGGAATTGTGTGCAACATGGAATCAATTGATCTTGGCAAATATTTAAAATTCTAAACCGCCAGGCTGGTTATTTAAGCGTTATGCATCAAAGGAGAGTTCTGCATGAGGCCGAGGATAAGCATGATTACCCTGGGCGTCAGGGATATGGGAAAGTCGGTTCACTTCTATGAGCAGGGTCTTGGCCTGCCGAGGATGGATTCGCCGCCAGAGGTAGCGTTCTTTACGCTCAATGGTAGCTGGCTCGGGCTATATGGCCGCGAGTTGTTGGCGGAAGATGCGGGGGTACCTGCCGACGGTACTGGCTTCGCCGGATTCACGATTGCGCATAACGTGGACTCGGAGGCGGCAGTTGACGAACTCTTGGACCAGGCTGTCTCAGCAGGCGCCAAATTGGTGAAGCCGGCCCAGAAGGTATTCTGGGGTGGGTACTCCGGCTACTTTGCTGATCCAGACGGCTATCTGTGGGAAGTCGCGCATAACCCCCTCTTTTGGGTTGGTCCGAAGGATGAAGATGCATAACAAAACACTGGTGCGAACGCAAAAAGCCGCGCCGCACAGTTCGGTCGTTTGGAGAAACCACTGAATTGATTTTGCTCGGTGGAAATGGTAGGTTGTGTATATGGATAGGGAAAAAACAGCCAAATACAGAATGACAGACCATTGGGATGACGATTATGTTCCCGGTACCCCCGAATACCGCATTGGCCTCGTATGGCCGCTAACCCAAGAAATTGCATCTCTAAGCGCAAAACACGATGTTGAACGAAGACTACAGAGACATGTTACATGCCTTGTCCGCCGAGAAGGTTAGATTCATCCTTGTCGGCGCCTATGCGCTGGCTGCCCACGGTTATTTAAGGGCAACAATGGACATAGATATTTGGGTCATGCCGTCCCCTCGGAACGCCAAAGCCGTGTTAAGGGCATTGCGACGTTTCGGAGCCCCACTACACAATCTTACCAAGGAAGACCTTCAAAAAGATGGCACCATATTTCAGATAGGAGTCGCTCCAAGACGAATTGACATTATCACCGCCGCATCCGGCCTCAACTTTGAGGAAGTATTTCAAAATTCGATTTCGATAAACATAGAAGGACTTGAGGTCCACATCCCTTCAATTGATGATTTGATCCGAAACAAAAAAGCGACAGGGAGAACTAAGGATTTGGCCGACGTTGAAGCCCTCGAATCCGTCAAAAACTCCGAACACGACGCTGCAGGCGACGCCAAAAAGCCGCGTGCCTGAGCTTTTCGTTAGGGTCGCAAAAGGGAGGTCCACGACATTGAAGTACGAAGAGGCAGTACAAAGCATCTGGCGACACTCGGAAACCGCACTGTCCGATGATGCGGCGCTGCTGAAAGAAATCGTCCGTTATGCCACGCTGGCTCCGTCCGGGCACAACACACAATGCTGGCGGTTTCGGCTCGATAGGCGCTCCATTGCGATCCTGCCGGATTTGTCTCGGCGTACCCCGGTAGTCGACCCAGACGACCATCATCTCTATGTCTCGTTAGGATGTGCTGCCGAGAACCTCATCCTGGCGGCAAAGGCATTCGGCTTCATGGGCAATCCGGAATTCAGTCCCTCTAACGGTGGATTAATAACAATTGGGCTGGAACGATCGAAGGCGGAAGGATCGCCTCTGTTCAAAGCAATTCCCCATCGCCAATGCACACGAACCGACTTTGATGGTAAACGGCTGGCTCCGGAAGAGCTGCGACAGCTCGAAGCAGCGGGAGCCGGGAATGGCGTTGCGGTCATCCTGTTGACCGAACGCGAAGCCATGGAAAAGGTTCTTGAATATGTGGTTCAGGGCAACACGATGCAGATCAACAACCCGGCTTTTGTGAGTGAGCTGGAGAGTTGGATTCGCTTTAGTGATGGCGAAGCGATCCGAACCGGTGATGGGTTGACCGCTAGATCAACCGGAAGCCCTCCGACTCCGCGCTGGCTGGGGAGGCTGCTATTTCGCACCTTCTTTCGTGTGAAACCAGAGAATGACAAGTATGCCCGCCATATTCGCAGTTCTGCCGGAATCGCAGTGTTTGTGTCGAACGTCGATAACAAGGATCACTGGGTTGAGGCAGGCCGCTGTTATGAGCGCTTCGCGCTACAAGCCACAGCGCTGGGAATCCGGAACGCCTTTGTGAACCAGCCCGTAGAGGAGTCTATCCTTCGCCCCGAATTCGCCAAAACCTTGGGGTTTGGTGATCGGAGGCCTGATCTCGTCGTACGCTTCGGCCGGGTAAAGGAAATGCCGAGATCTCTGCGGCGGCCGGTAGAGTCGGTGCTGGTTTGAATCGCAATCCTAACGAATAAGGTTAGATTGTGAGAGCGAAGCGAGCCACAATCTGAATCGTTTGTTGGACAAGCCCGGTGTCGATATAGAAAATAGCTTTTTAGGGGGAAGACTTCCCGGTCAGGCGGGAGTATTTAAAAAGCGTGTTGTGTGTCGAAGATGTGCTCTTTGAAATAGAAATACCTGTTGCATGTGTCCTCAGATGGTGAAGAAGGCTGATTTTTGAGCGCAAGCATCCATCACCGGCAGGCCCGGCTTTTTTCGTTGGTTGTAGATGTTGCTTCAGGGTTACATAACCATAGGAGCCTCCTTGTTCAGAAACAACAGGCGGCCGCCCGTAGAGGCGGCGGTTTGATCAGCCTGGTCCGGACGATCTTCATTTCAGCACCGCAGACCGGGCATGTGATTGGTGCCCGTTTTGTCTGAGGCGCACCAAACATGGTGAGCGGGTTAACCCGAAGCACGAGCTGCAAAAACCCAATGAGCTTTTTACTGCAGGGGTGGAGAAAGCCATAACACCGTGCTCTGCGAAAGCCTTTTGGCAGCACATGCAGCATAAGTAGGTAGAGGAACTTTTCACCGCTTACGGGCCGGGTTCTTACTTGCCCGGTTTTGGCGTGAAGGTACCGGAAGGTGACCCTGCCGTCTTGGCAGCTCAGGATATCCTTTTCCCGGATGATACCCCGGTAGAGGTATCTGCCAAGATAGACGATGGCCTTATCAGCGTTACCGACACTCTTGCAATCAACAGCCCATTTCCGGGGGGGGCTTTTTGGGGTACCCTCAGCCCTTCGTCAACCAAGTTGCCTTTGGCATCGCGAATATGGACTCTCATGGCAACGGAGTCGATGTCGCCAATCTTAAGGGTGATTCTCTCACCAAGTCGCAAGCCCAGCGAGTAGGCAGTGAAAAAAAGACCCTATAGCGCAACTTGCTTGTGGCTGTGACCAGATTTTGAAGCTGATCGACGGACAGAATATCCGGGATCCCGGTGGTCTTAGGCGGTTTGATCAGGGGAATGTCCTCCCAGGTCTTTTGCAAAACCCTTGAGTAAAAGAACTTCAGACCATACAGGTCGAGTTTGACCGCGCTCCAAGAGTGACTCTTAAGGAGTTCATGGAAATAATCGAGAAGCTGCTCCAACAAAGCTTTTGCAGCGGATCGCAAAAAGTCGGGGCCGCTGAAAAGCGTCGTTATGACACAGAAATAGATAAAATAATGGAGGTGTTATGGAACGACTTCCAAGGATTAATAAAAAATGCCTGAGTGTTGCTGCGTTAAACGACATTGAGGACGAAAACAAATACTGGCATGGTATGGAAGCCCAAGAAAGACTTGCGGCCATAGAGATACAGCGGAGAATGGTATATGGAAAAGATCGAGTTTCATCCAGACTTCAAAGACTTCTTGAGACTTCTGAACTCTCACGGGGTTGAGTATTTAATTGTTGGTGGCTACGCTGTGGGGCTGCATGGTTACCCGCGAGCCACAGGAGATATGGATATCTGGATTGCCGTTGATGCATCGACAGCAAAAAAAGTTGCGAACGTCGTCCGAGAATTCGGCATGCCTGAAGAGCTTATAACAGAGGACCTTTTTCTTGAAAAAGACAAAGTCATTCGCATGGGTGTTCCTCCGGTACGAATCGAGGTGATTACGGGCGCATCAGGTGTAACTTTTTCTGAGTGTTACTCTCGGAGAGATGTGATCGAAATCGACGGTATACGAGTGAATTTTATTTGTCTCGAAGATCTAAAGATGAACAAGAAGGCATCCGCAAGGCACAAGGACCTAGAAGATTTGGAACACCTGCCATAACTGTTTGCACCTGTTTGGGACCTGTTTGGGGCATCGGGCCGTTGTAAGGGGACGATATAGTTACGAATAGTTTGGAAAATAGTCCACTTTTTGCGGCTATAACGAACTTTTCCGGGCGGGGCAAAACCGAGGTTATAGGAAGGAAGCGGTGGCCAGAGCGAAAAGGCATTACATCCCTGGGCAGGTTTGGCATATTACCCACAGATGCCACAAAAGGGCGTTTCTGCTCAGATTTGCGAAGGACCGGCGGCGGTGGATGCAGTGGCTAATTGAAGCGAAGAAGGGGTATGGGTTGGTGATTCTGAACTATGTGGCGACTTCGAACCATATCCACTTGTTAGTTGTGGATGATGGGAAAAGAGATACGGTTCCGAGATCAATACAGTTTGTGGCTGGTCGAACCGGGCAGGAATACAACGAACGGAAAGGCCGCAAGGGCGCCTACCGGGAAGATCGGTATCACGCGACCGCCGTTGAAACAGGAGGCCACCTGCTGAAGTGTTTGGTGTACATCGACCTGAATATGGTCCGTGCTGGCGTTGTGGACCATCCTTTGAAATGGGAGTTCGGCGGATACAAAGAGATACAGAATCCTCGCCGAAAATGCATGTTGATTGCATACAAAATTTGGCACAGTTATCCGGTTATGACTATTATGATGTGTTTCGACAATCGCACAGGGAATGGGTAGATAGTTCATTGACTGATGGGGAGAATACTCGCGACGACAAATGGACTCGGAGTATTGCTGTTGGCGGATCGGATTTCGCAAGAAAGATAAAGGAAAGTCTTGGTTGGAAAGCCAGGGGGAGGCGAGTTCGCGGGGTTCCTGAGGGTTATGAACTCAGAGAGAATCAAATTCCTATATTGCTCATTTCAAGCCCGAAAAGAGCGATATAGGCTTGTAAAACGTCCGTTTTAAAAAATGACCCCTTTGATGTCGGAAGGTTGTAACGGCCCGACCCCCAAGATCCAACCCCCAAGACCCACAGGTAACAGGTGGCCCCGTCATCGATGCTACTAACCAAGTAGTTGGTGTAGCTGTTACTGGGGCTGAGATTATGGAAAAAAAGCCAAGAAACTGAAAACCACGGGATTGTGCCTATTGATGCGTTGATTTACCTAAAGTGAGGACAGCATGTCTAACAAGCGCTTTCACATCCGACCGGGCTATCTCGCGGCGATTTCCATTTTCAGTGGTTATCGCTGTTCAGCAAATTCTTAAACCTTTATGAGTCTTTTCGCCCGGCGGGTGGAGCGCAGCGTTATGTGAAAACAGGAAAAATATAAAAAACTATGAGAATAGCAGTAATCCTTGCTCATCCCGATAAAACCAGCCTCAATCATGCAATTGCCCGAACTGCCATAGAGCGGCTCGAGGAGAATGGGTACAGCGTGTTGTTTCATGACCTGTATGCCGAGAACTTTGATCCTTTGCTCTTCGGCGATGAAATCCCGAAAGATGCCGTATTGCCGGAGGTGGTAAAAGAACACTGCGAAGAAATCCGACAGGCGCACGGCATTATCGTCATTCATCCCAACTGGTGGGGGCAACCTCCAGCGATACTGAAAGGCTGGATTGACCGAGTGATCCGCCCAGGAGTTGCCTATGAGTTCTTGGAAGGAGACTCCGGCGAAGGCATCCCGCGAGGTTTGCTCACGGCGAAAGCGGCAATAGTCTTCAACACATCGAATACCGAGATTGAAAGGGAACAACAGGCCTTTGGAGACCCACTCGAAACTATCTGGCGCAACTGTGTTTTTGGTCTATGTGGCGTTACGGTTTTCCATCGTCGTACGTTCGGGATTGTTGTTACCAGCAAGGAAAGCGAGAGAAGGAGGTGGCTTCAGGAGGTAAGAGAAACCATTGACAGGTTCTTTCCAGAAACATGATAAAATAATCACCAAGGCACGCACGCAGACGCCGAACCACGCCGGGCTTATTCTGAGGCTCTCTCGTGGGGCTGCCCTAAGGCGTGGTTCGGCGGCGGTGATGCCTGGCATTGGATTTGGAAATTATAGGTAATCAAAGATTTGTGAGAGGCTTTGTTTGACTTGTTTTTGATCATCTGTTGATAAATGGCCAATTTTTCTTATTATAAACCTATTGTCGAGGGTAAATAACTTCATCCTAACAACCGAAGGCGCTGTCAATCCCGACAATTTTTTACCCTTAATCTTGCAGTCCAACGGCCAGGGAGCGTTTTTCTGGCTTGTAATCATGGCCAATACAGAGTGTCCGATTTTATGACCGAAATTCGTATTTTGCGACAGCACCAGGGCCGGTCTTTTCTTTGTTTGATCTGAATCAGTGAATGGGAATGGTATAACCACAACATCAAACGGTTCATAGACCATTGTATGCTTCCTCATCGTTTTCTGAATTCCATTCATTTAAAGTCGGAACAAGCGCACTGAAAAACTCAACATCGATTGGAGTTGCTTTTCTGAGTTTTATAATGTCGCTATCGATTTCAAAAGCGATGATGTCACCAGCATTGAGATTCAGTTTTTTTCTCACGGCTTTAGGAACAGTAGCCTGATACTTTTTTGTAAGTTTGCTTATAGCTGTTTGCATGATATGCTCCTAATACAGGCCAATGTAATACGGTAATACTAATATGTAACGTAATGGTTGTCAACTTAAAAATCCAACCCTGCTAATTCAGCCGACGCAAAAAGCCGCGGTGCGCCACGAAGTGTAAAATAACTGGCATCTGAAAGTGATTGCATCGAAAGTGTGGACCCAAACACATCGATTATCGAGTCTTGTGCAGTGTCTGGTAATAGGCACTGTAAAGCGTAGACAGAGAGTTTGCAGGCCGAAAACATATGTTGAAGCTATTGAGTCCCGTTAATTTTGTCATGTGAGGTGGCCGATGGCCTCGCGGTACCAGAAGGCAACATCATAATCGACGCTAAAAGGGCAGCACGTTATGACACCTCCGGGATCGTAGAGCTCGGCATGTAAACAAAGTTATTTTATAAACGGGGGAGATCATTGGCAAGTGTTTGCAGAATGAAGACGATGTCGAACAAGACGAGTGCACCGGACCAGTGAAAGCCGCGACGATCGCGTCTTCCACTGTCCGGTGACTCGCAGCGCTCTTTTTCTTGACAAATGCATTGAAATAAGGCATCTCTATATGTATCAAATATGCATCTATGGGAGGCGAAAATGAGAACAACACTAAATATAGAAAATGAGCTTATTGAAAAAGCATCAAGATTGACTGGGATTAAAGAAAAAACATCTTTAGTAAGGCTCGGACTGGAAGCGCTTATTGCAATGGAGAGCAGTAAACGACTAGCTCGATTAGGTGGGTCTGAAAAAGGCTTGAAATCAATTTCTCGCAGGAGATCATTAAATGTCTGACTTCGTTCTCGTTGATACATCTGTTTGGGTCGATCATCTGCGGAAAAATGATGAAAATCTTGGATGCTTGCTGCAACAAGGACTGGTTGCTTGTCATCCCTTTATTATAGGTGAGCTTGCGTGTGGGGGTATAAAAAACAGATCTGAAATCCTTGACCTACTTAGTGATTTGCCATCTACGGATCTTCTGGAACATCAGGATATTATGGATTTTATTGAATACCGAAAAATCATGAATAAAGGTCTTGGTTATGTTGATGTCCACTTGCTTGGTTCAGCGCTCGTATCTGAGACGCCTTTATGGACACTCGATAAGGCACTGAAGAAAATTGCTAAGCAATTAGATATCGATTATGACATCAAATAAAAAAAGAACAAACGCCTTGACGCAGACAGACTAAAAAACCCGCCTGCAGGTCAGGCGCGGCGCTAGGCACATAAAATAGGAATGAAAAAATGAAATTTACGGAAGAACCAACAGGATACGAAAAAACAATTCTTTCTGATCTTCAAGGTGCCTGGACTTTGCTGAGAGATTCCGTGGTTGATACAGGAGGATTCGAAGGTTGGGATCGTGCGATATTTCATATTGATGAAGCGATGAGTTGGGAGGCGGTTCGAAATTTGAAAACAATGCCTCCACTTTTACTCATAATCAGAAACATCTGCGCGCAAGGTGAAGCACCGAGTGACGTGCTGGAGAATATTGAAAACGTTGATCTAATACTCAAAAAAGTTCTGGCCGAAATCACAGATTGATAGTGTCTAGATGAAAAAATATTGCCGAACAAATCGCTGTAGCTGAAATGTCATGATTGCATGTTTTCTTCAATTGACGTAGAAACGCGCAGAGTTACGAGAAAAGCAATCGCGCCATTCAGCTAAGCTCGAACGTTATGCCGATGTTCAAATTTACTATTAAGGTAGGTTAGCATTCTATGAAAACGAATCTTCCCAATCGTGATAAGGCTTATATTCCAAAGGAGAAGCTGCGTAATTATCTTTTATCTGAAACACATGCGGTCGGAAGGGAAAAAGCCAGATACTTTCGATCTATCGGCTATACGGCAGAAAACGCGGAGGAGTTGGAAGAAGCATTTTTAATGATTGCCAGAACCGAAAGCATCGCCCAAGAAGTTGCTTCTGATTTCGGGATAAAATATATTGTTAATGGAGAACTTGCTGCTCCTGTCGGAACAAGGGTACAGGTACGTACAATCTGGGTAATAGACTCACAAGATGAACGTCCTCGATTTGTAACGGCATATCCCGCCTGATAATTTGTTTTAAAAAGGAGAAAGAAATGCCAAAAGATCTGGATACAGTCGTTTTAACCAAAGATCTACCGGAGCACGGTCTTCAAAATGGAGATATTGGTACTGTCGTGCATTCCTACGAAGACAATAAAGCCTTTGAAATAGAATTTATAGCGGGACTTGGCGGCACTGTCGCAGTCGTAACTCTTAAAGCCGAAGATGTTCGTTTGATGCAAGATAAAGAAATCCTGCATGTTCGGAAACTACAGGCGGCATAACATCGGGCCGGACAATACGCGCGGAAAAAGGCCCGCACGAATGTCAGCCGGTGCGTTCGCCATAACAAGATGAAGTTAATACCTGAATTTTGCATGAAACCGGCCTGAAAATATATACTCGCTTTCAGAGGCTTGCCACTATTGGTTTTCCGCGAGTACTGGAGAATTCGATTTTTAC
>CAYSGJ010000187.1:0-3566 GCA_964430705.1 uncultured Desulfobacterales bacterium
TTAAGGCGACCTTGCGATTAAGAGAAAGCTCATGCCCCTTGTAAACGACGCCCATTCCGCCCTTGCCAAGCACTTTCTCAATCTTGAATCCGCCCAGAACGGCGCCTTCGCCGATATCGTGATCGCCGACCATAGCTCACCCCCAGACCATGTCAGCAACTACCGGCAAAGATTAGACTCTGCGAGAGGCCCCTGTGAGGAGCCACATTCCGCCGGCGGCGCTGATGTAAAAAGATGTCCGTTTTTGTTAAAATGATAACCGCATGGCCCACCGGTTAAGATGATTACATGGAAACTCGGATAGTTGTCAACACCAATCCTGTTTCCGAAACCCTGACCTCTGGGCGCACATAACACACAAAATCAGTACATCGGCATTCTTTTTCGCACAGTAGGATTGCCGGGAAAGAACGGCGTTTCAGGTTTGACCAAGACACCCGAGCGCCATTCGTGTTGTCACGGACAGACAGTTGCAGGTGTTATCAATAAGGTTCCTTAGAGATTGTGAGAGCTGATCATATTCTTGCCGAAGCATCCCCGGGTCAAGATTTTCAATCTCAAGATCTTCCGAACCCACCACGGCGGCACGACGAGGTTCATGTCCCAGATTCAGGAACGGCAAGTCGCCAAAGATGTCTCCTTGCTCTAGGGACAAAAGGGACACATTCCCCGATTCGGTTTGCCGGACCACATAAGCCGTTCCGTTGGTTATGGAAAAAACATCTCCCGTTGCATGTCCCTCGTTGACGATCAGCTTCGTGTCCTGAGTCGGTCCGTTGTCTCCCACACCATTTTCGTACAACGCCACAGCCGTATCGGTAACCTTGCTTAACCTGCCGTCAACACTCTGGATGAGGGCTTTAAAATTCGGTGAAAGCGCTGCATATTCATTATGAAGCCGTTGGGTGTCTAGAACACCCAGTTGAATATCGCCCACAGCGCGCATAGTAGCACTTCGAACGTAGCCTCGCTTCAGAAACGACGTCAGTGTTCCAATAAAACTTCCTTCTCCGAGCCTGGCAATATTCATGGATCCCTTCTTGGTGTTCCTTGTCATTTCGACCATTCCCTCCAGGATCACCCAAATCCAGGTCCCGTATCCCCCTTCCGTGACAATATTAACGCCATCGCGAAATGCCTCTTCATCAATAACATACATGTAGTCTGCCAGGGGCCCCCGGATAACAGGCCATCGGTTTGTTCTCCAACCTTCCGTTTCACCAAATGTCCCACCGGAGACGTATTCGGTTGAGCAAGGTCCCACTTTTTCTATCAAACCATCATCGAGCATTCGCAAGGCATCGAGCACGATCTCCATTCGGCTGTTTTTGATCACATGCGACCTGGGAGTCCTGTGCTCGAAAAACTCGAAGGTGCCCTCTGTCCATCCAAAAAGGGGGTAAACGGCATCCAGACCCTGCGAGGTTCCACTGCTGGCATCCACAGGATTGCCATCTACAAAAAATATCTTCCCGGGAGTCGAAACATAGGGTGTTTGGATATGGAGGACGCCGGAACTGTTGTTTCCACCAAGGATCTGAAAACAGTCTGCCAGACTGATAAAACGCAGATCTCCGGCAAAGACGGCCTTACCCGACATGATGGACGCTTAGCCTGCCCATTTGAGTTCTTCCTGTAGATGGTGCAAGGCGAGTTTTAAACATGCCTTTAGGGACTCCCCCACACCCGGCCCACGCAGGGCACTGGCAGGAAAAGAGGGCACTTTAAGTTTGCTGTTCAGATCACGCTCCATGACCTCCTCGGGCACAATAGGCATATCCTGCTCGGCAAGATCCCGTTTATTGTATTGGAGGACCAAGGGCACATTGAAAATACTCATGTTTTGTTCGGCCAGATTCTGTTGCAGATCCTTCAAAGACAACATGTTGGCTTTTCGCCGAATTTCAAGAGAATCCGCGACAAAAACGATGGCATCCACGCCCTTGAGAACCATTTTTCTGGTGGATGCATACTTCACCTGTCCCGGAACGGTATAAAGCTGAACCTTGACATCGCAACCCCGAATCTTGCCGAGACCCATGGGCAAGAAATCAAAAAACAGGGTGCGATCTCCTTTGGTATCAATGGAAACCATATCCGCCGTCGTTTGCTTCTTAAACGCCTTGTGAATATATTCCAAGTTTGTTGTTTTTCCGCCCCGCCCCGGACCGTAGTAAACAAGCTTGCATTCAATAACCCTGTTTTTAGCGTTGAAAATCGCCATAAAATCTCTGTCATCTCCTTTGGACAAGCGGTTTGCATAAGAAAAGTGGATGGCATTGTGGGGTTCCATTGACAAGGAACCAAGACCTGGGCTTATTTTACCCTATCCACTCTCTATTTTAATATCCAGCATATAATCCCCTTGTTTGGGACCGGACCGAATCTTCGTCTTTCCAGCGACAACCCCCTTGCCTTTGAAGATGGCAATGGGAGAATAAAACTGCATTTCCGGCAAGACGATGCCACGATTCAACGAATCGATCAAATCTTTCTCGTTGGATGAAATCACCACACTGATGACATCGCCTGTCTGAAACGTCACATCAAACTCGACCATCCTTCCCTTTCGAGGGCCATCGATCATTTTGACGCCCACAGTCGATATATCCAGCACATCGCCTTCTTTTGCCGCGTCAGCGTCTTGGTTTGTCGGGGCAAACCGATCAATCTTCGGCAGACGCACCTTGACCCCCTTTTGTTCAAGAATGTCCTGCAAGAAACGACGGATCTTTTCGAGCAGCTCTTCTGAAAGGACATTCCCGGAAAGCCAACGTTCATATTGATCAATAGCCTCATTGGGCGAAGAAAGCGCAAGGTGACATCTGAGGATGTTCTTGGCGGCCACCACAGGCATGGTGCCTTCTTTCAGCAGCCTGTGGAACTCCTCAAGGGCCCGCTCGTATTGGCCGAATTTCGCCAAAGCCATAGCCCCTTCAACGGCAGCAATGTCCTGGTTTTGTGAAAAGGCAAACAAGTTTTTAATGAGGCCTTGCACATGCGACGGCAGCTCGGGCATCGCTGTGTTCTGATTGACTTGGGCCAGATCCGCATCAATGCCACGGATCTTGTCTCCAATGGCATCCGTGAGCTTCTGATGATTCCGGAATTCTTTCCCCTTTTCAACAAACCGGAGGACCTTTTGAAATGTCTCTTTGGACTGCGCAAGAAGGCCCTGGTTACGATAAAGTTCCGCCTCTTTGATCAAAGACTTGATATATTCTTGGCCAGACATGCCGTTTCCCTTACTTTTTCTAGAGATAACCGACCACCCGGATTGGACATTTTCGAACCGGACCAAACCAACCGTCACCCACGTTGCCGTGCATCCACAATAACAGCAATTTTCGTGCCCATGATGCCGACAAACCATCCGGACCGGCGCCGACTTCACCGGGCTGATGCTAAACCATGCCATGAAGAGATCCGCTGCGCGCCGGCCCGCCGATCTCGTCAAGAATTTGTGACAGCTGTTCTTTCAGGAAAAATAGGAGCACCTGATTCTTTTCCGCATCCCGCATCTCGCTTTCAAGTCGGTTTTTCAGTTTCAAAAGGTCCTCCGGAAC
>CAYSGJ010000188.1:0-3392 GCA_964430705.1 uncultured Desulfobacterales bacterium
CAACGGGACTCGCTGATCAGTCGTGCGAAAAAAAGAAATACATTTTTTCGTCAGGGGATGCTTTTACCCTTGACACCCGGAGGCCTTATAAGTGTTCGGTTCGCGCCTTGGCTTCGGTCTGTCGGGGGGATAAATCTTCTGGTTTTTCGTCTTGACCGGGGGGAGCTCGTATTCGATCAAAAGGTCACGCTGATGGTAAATTTTGATGTGATCCGGGTAGCGCAGCACCTTAACTTCATAACGCCGCGTCCCCGGTGTCCAATAATAATTGCCTTCAAGGGCTACGTATCCGTACTGGTCAATATTCCTTTCAAACTCAAGATACGGAGGCGAAATGACCTCGGGCAGCCGGGTGAGATACGCCTGCTCGAATTCGAAGGCTGCCGCCGGGATCAATTTGCTTTTGCCAACCGGCCGGTTCATACAACGCACCGTGGCCCAGTCAAGGGCCTGGCGGTTCATATCCTCTAAATCCATGAATTCGCGGCCGGGGAAGAAATTCGTGGTCAAGGTGTAAAATCCTCTTTCATCGCCGGCCTTACGGTTTGCATGGCCCTTTTCATGGCAGACAAAGGAGAAGCCATAATTTTTGGCAAATTGCTCCATCTCGGGCACGATGACGGCATTTTTACCCGTGCCCCGAAGACGGGCCAGATTGGTATTGTCGATGATGCAAACCGGCGCGGAATACTTCCAAAACATGAGCGCCTCGTGAAAAAAGCACTTCATCGTAAATCGAGTGAAAAAATAGTAAAATTTAACGTAGCGAATCTTGGAAAAGCGAAAGTAAAGGAGGCTTCCGATGAGCTTGACGCGACTGCCTCCCAATTTCACATTGTAATCCGATGTGTCATGCTGCATCTCCGCCCCGGGTTGATCCGGAACCTGCTCACAACGGCCATGGCCGCGTTTGCCGAGGTTCAGTTCCCGAATCATGCCGGTCAGGGTGGAATAGCCGATCGCAAAGTCGTACTCCTCCGTGAGCTTCTCGTGTATTCTTTGGGCATATCCGTCGCATTTCCGATACAAGCGCTCTATGAGCTCGGGGCACAGCTCGATCTTGTCGCAGCGGGTCGTGTCCGGCATCTGGCCTTGTTGCTGGATTACGGCACGCACCGTTTTTCTGTCCACTCGAAGCTCACGGGCGATCTTTCTTTTCGTCATGCCGTGCATATAGAGATAGTAAATGGCCTTACGTTTTTCCGGATCGATCATGGAATTGCCTCACGGCGTGGGTAAAGAGGTCCAACTGACGCAAAATGCCGCCGGTCAGCAGATTGGCCTGCGCGAAAAATCCGCCGGTTTTAAATGCCGTCTCCTTGCAGCGGGCCGTTACCCGCTGCATATACCCTTGAGTGCGCTCCAGATCCCGGAGCATGGTCTGCTCGACTGCGGTGCAATCATCGGATTTGCGGGCTGTGTTGCGAAGGCCCGCCAGTCCCAAGGCGATATCACCCTTTTTCAGCTGCTCGCGAAGATCGGCCGACCCTCTGAAATAACCATTTGCCAGCAACTCGATGTCCCGGATGCTCAACCCGTGTCCGGCGACAATACCGACGAACTCATCGATCTCTTCCTGCTTGATTCTGTTCATGCGTATAAACGGCCTCAGAGTGTACATGTAGGCATATGCCGGAAACGCTCCACGGAATATCTTCTCCATGATAAAGGGGCTCATCTCGCTGATGATGCCGCTGCGGACACTGACCCAGGCCTTGCTTTTCTCAAGAAGGCAAGCGATATCGGTCGTGCTCATATGATGGGCGTCCTTGAGCTCGGCAATCAGCCTGGCCTGCTCCAGGATGCTCAGGCCTTTGTCGTTGGACATTCGTAAAAGCTCGATAATGCCGGCGCCGGTATCACTGGAAAGGCTCATGTAGGGCACGATTGCGATGCCCAACCGTTTCGCACAACGGTACCGTTTGAACCCGTTTAGCAGGATGCGGGCATCCTCCATGTCCACCCCCTGCAGAGGGTCGCGAACCCCTTTTTCCGATATCGAGGCAAGCAAGATCCTCTCGGCTGCCTGGTTCCGGAGCCGATGGTCTTCAAACCGCAAATCAAAGCTGGAAATTTCCACCTGATGGATCATTTTGCCCCGCTATGGCGGTAGATTGTCGGGATTTGGAGCGTTATAAACGAAATTTGCCAACCATCCCATGCTGTGTTGTCTCAAAATGAACCTGACCATGGAAAAAACCTCCGAAAAGGAGACCGCCCGCCCTTCGATGAGACTCGTCACCATCTTGAGGTGAACGATCACGGCCTGATCGGACTCGCGCTGCGGTGGCTTTTCTCGATCCCCACGGCGGGCGTTTTGTTCTTGTTTCTTAATTTTCCCTTCGGGGGTTCGATAGTAGGCGCTGCTTCTTTCATTTGATTTGCGTTTGCGGTCGGCTTGCCGACAGCCAAAGGGGCAATCGATATCGTTTCGATTGGTATTGCGGGGGTGGGTTAAAAAGAAAATGCCGCAGTGCCTGCAAGACTTCAGGCATGGCCTAAGATGGGGAAGTCCTTTGACAACGTCTCGAAGCTTCCATAGATATAAGGCCGCTATCTGCCGAACACCTGGTTTTCGATACCAGTTCGGCGTGAACTCAAAAAAGGATTGAAGTCTTATGATAAAAAAGCTAAATCTTTGCTCGTCTGGCTGATAAAGTCGGACATACCCTCGTCATCCTTTCATGTTTTTGGCAAAATCCATGAATAGACGAGGGTATTTTATTTGTAAAGGGGTGTATGCCCGCAGGTTGCCCCCGGGTGGGGGAATTTAGCTCAGCACGGGCGGGGGATTTTAGCTCAGCGCTATAGCTTCACCGTGATTATCCTTATCGGTCAACGTTTCTTTGCCCTATTTGAATTTCGAAACCGCTCGTGATAAGCGGCCTTCGCCTTATGTCGCTTGCCTTCCGCCTCGTCCCTTGCGCTTGATTTCATGATACTCCTCCTCTTGGGTCCAACACTCTTTGGACGGTGCTTTGAAAATCATTGAGTGAGAATGGCTTGAATAGGACTGACTCGACAGACGTGCTTTTCACTTTCTCCAGAACACTCTCTCTGTCCGCGCCCGTCATCAACACAACCGGGGTGCTCGGCGACCTTTCTTTGATGCAGTGTGTCAAGCCCCAACCGTCCATGATGGGCATCTCAAGATCGGTCAAAACCAGATCGAAAGAACGCGCGATAAAGATCGACAGAGCTTCAACGCCGTTCCTGGCAAGAGCCACCTCAAATCCCATAAAATCGAGGATCTTTGAAACAAAGTCACCGGTGGCCTTATTGTCCTCGACCACAAGGATACGTGCGGACAGTGCTTGTCCAGCCTTTGTGGATGGAGCCTTTTGCGTTTCTTTTTTGCTCTCTCCCATCCTACCTCTCATTTTATGGCCTGT
>CAYSGJ010000189.1:0-19633 GCA_964430705.1 uncultured Desulfobacterales bacterium
GCCTGTTGATACCAAAATAGCCGGCTGTTGACACACACGGCTATCCCTCAAGTATGCTTTAACCGGATGAACCCAAAAAAAGTTTCATCCCGTTAACGCCTACTCCTTCAATCCTCCACGAAGTCGGGTGTTTTGGTGTCAACCGGATGAACCAAAGATCAAAACAAAAGATGCATTGCTTTGCAGCTTAGGATATGATGTGTTAAAATTCGAACATCATCTCCAAAAGAGTAGAGATCCTAAGAATTCAACGGTAGATTCACACAAAAAACCCCCATGGGGACGTACAGGAGAAACTATGACCAGCCGCATAGATTACGTCGTTGATTGGATATGGAATTTCGGAGACATTGTTCCCCCGTTTTGTATCGAGTTGGTTCTTGGCGATGGAAGCCGATATCACCTCAGGTCGGTCAGCGCCAGAGACGACACGACAAAGACCATGGTGCTTAAGATCTGGGACCTGCGCCTTCTTACCGACGAAACCGATCTCGAGGCCTTGAGACAAAGACTCAAACAAAATCTCAAACGCTCAGAGCTGATCAACGAAAAGCTCATCCATCCCAAGCTGGGCTGCGCAAAGCTGCGCTTACACCTGGACGACATTGCCTATTGCGTCGAATGGGAGGAATGGTCATGGCCCGAAGAAGAGGGCCAGAACGGCCCATCGCATCTCTAGGAGTACCAAAGCAAACGGCATGCGCCATCGAAACAATCCGTTGGCGTCCGGCACACCCATTTTGCATGAACGCCGCGTGCGTCAGGGCACCCAGTTCCATTTAAACCGCCTCATGGTCAGCTGGATGGCGCCATCCAGCATAAAGCCCAAAATACCGATGGAGATGACCACAGCCATGAGCCGGTCGTATTCCATGGTATCCCGGGCATCATTAATCAGATATCCGAGACCGCTGGAGACCCCGAGAAACTCCGCAGGCACCAGCACGATCCAGGCCACGCCCAGGGCCATGCGCACACTGGTAAGAATGTATGGTACGGAGGCGGGCACAACAATGTAGAGCAAAAGCTGATAGTCTCGTGCCCCCTGGTCACGGCCCATGTTGAGCCACTGGCGATTCACCCGTGACACGCCCGCGGCCGTATTAAGCATGATGGGCCAGACCGTCGCCACGGTAACGAGAAAATAGATCGCCGACTCGAAGCTCTTAAAAACCAGCAAGGCGATGGGCATCCACGCCAAGGGGCTGATCATCCTCAAAAACTGAACCGATGGATTGGTGGTAAGCCTTAGTGTTTTGTAGTAACCGATAAGCAGTCCGGAAGGAATCCCAAAAAAAAGCGCCGTGGAAATGCCGACAACAACCCGGCGAAGGCTGGCCAGCACTGAAAACCAGAAACCGGTATCCTGAATCAATACATATAGTGCTTCTAAAGCCGGGACCGGCAAAAAACCGGAGAATTGCTCATAGCCCGACCTTTTGAGAACCAAGGAACCAAGGAGGCCCCAGACCAACACCAGGAAAACCGTTCCCATCAGGCCATAGCAATAACGGAACACCGTCCCCGTTCCGCTTTTCATCTCCGCGGCTTTCCTGTGCTTGACGACATATTTTTTCAACACGGTCATACGTCGACGACTTCTTCTCTTTCCCAAGGACCGACCCTGTTGTTGTCGGATGAAAATATGGCCGGTCCTCCGATATCGGCAATCGCCTGTTTTACGAACCTGTCGTCGACGAGCGCCCTTGCCGCCGCATCAGGATTGAGATCTCCCAGGAAACCCGCATTCCCCTCCACGAGGGTGTGGCGCATTTCTGCGATAAGCAAACGGGTGGCCGACGGGTAAGGATAGGGCTCAAATCCGATTCTCTTGCTATTCCATTCCGGGTGTACAATAGCCTGAGGCATCACCCCTTTGCCGTACGCTGCAAGATCATATCCTGCCAGCGCGTGCGCCAACACTCTTTTGGACACAGGCAAGTATTTCATTCCCTCCCGGCTCAGTATGTTTGCGGTTTCGGCCGGGTTGTTGGTGCTCCACAACTGGGCCCTCACAATGGCGTTGACGGCCTTTTGTGTAAAGTCGGGGTTGGATTGAACCATGCGTTCATGCATGACGATCACGCAACAGGGGTGGTTTTTCCAAATGTCTCCCGTAAAGCGCATGATTCGGGCGCCGACCTTCATCTCGGCAAGGGCATTGAAGGGTTCCGCCACAATATAGGCATCAATTTTTTTTCCCACCAAAGCAGCAGGCATGTCCGACGGCGGCAGAATGAAAAGATTGACCTGCCCGGATCCAAGCGGTTTTACCTGGTTCTGAATCACCGCCTTGAGCCCGACCTTTCGCAAGGCCATTTGAAGAATAACGTTGTGCATGGAGTACCAGTGGGGCACCGCCACCTGTTTTGCCCCCAGATCCGCAAAACAGCGAATACCGGAATCGTGACCGACGGTCACAGCGCTGCCGTTGATGTGGTCCCAGGCCAAGACCTTAACCGGCACCCGATTGTTGAAACGCATCCAGACGGCGACGGGCAGCAACATGTGCGTCACATTAAACTTGCCGGTCAAAAAACCCTCGACCAACGTCGCCCACCGACGCACCATGACGGGCCGTTTCACCTTCAACCCCTCGTCCTGGAAATACCCCAGAGCATGGGCCACCAATAGCGGCGTTGCATCCATGATGGGTAAGTACCCCGGCCGGAGGGTGTCGTCCTTTTCCCTTGGGAAAACCGATGCGGCCCCGAAAGAGCTCGCCAACACACCTGCAGCACCCGCCAAGGCGGTCTTGAGAAACCTCCGTCGTGTGGCCCGCTGCCGTGTCATAATCTCTCCTTGCCGCTATCGTATCCGCCCTCTTCAACACTGCGCTTGAATTTTTTCAAGATATTTTTTTTAGCGTGGAAAAAGGACCTGTCCGTCATGCGTCTGGGATACGGGAGATCCGACTCAACGATGTCCATGATGCGACAAGGCCGGCCGCCCAACAAGACAATCTTGTTGCCCAGAAGCACGGCTTCAAAAATGTCGTGGGTAACAAAGACCGATGTAAAGCCCTCGCTAAGCCAGATGTTTATCAGCTCTTCTTGGATGCGGGCCTTGGTGAACGTGTCGAGTGATCCAAAAGGCTCGTCCAGCAGAAAGATGTCCGGACGGCCCACAAGCGCGCGGGCAAGAGAAACACGACAGGCCATGCCCACGGAAAGCTCCGCCGGGTGCGTCGTTTCAAAACCGGACAGGCCCATTATCTCGATAAACTCGTTGACCCGATATTCGAGGTTGTCCAGTTCACCTCGAACTCTGCAGCCGAAGGCAATGTTGTCCTTCACATTGAGCCATGGGAGAAGGCTTGGTTGCTGAAAGTGCATCGATATGCCCGGATGGGGACCTTGAACTTGTCCGCCGTCAACGCACACGGTTCCGGACGACGGCGCAATAAGCCCCCCCATGATATTGAGAAGGGTGGATTTGCCACAGCCCGACTCGCCCAGGATGATGACAAAATCCCCCTTTTCTATCCCCATGCTGATATCCGCCAGGACGGGCAGACGCCCCCCTTTCGACAGACGGAATTCTTTGGTTATGTTTTTGATGCAGATTTTCATAGCCGACGGATTCGCAGACCACATGGACAATCAGAACATTCGGGCCTGCTTCACCGCCTTTTTTTGACAGCACGAACTGTGCCGGAAACGGTGGGGCAGTGGTGGGAACGGCTGCGAAGGTTTACTGTTTACTGTTCAAAACCTGTTCTCCTGGTTCAGGAGGCTTCACTTTTTCCAGAAAGGCCCTGGCTTCTCCAACAGTATACAAAGACCCGGTAACGCAAATCACATCGTCTTTTCCACTGTGTTCAACGGCCGTTGACAAGCCTTCGGGTATGGACGGCGCCACCACGGCCTTCCGATGAAGACACCGCAAAAATGCGGCCAGGTCTTGGGGATCGGCTGCCCGCTCGCACGCCGGTGCGGCCACAATAAAGGTCCCGGAAACCTGCGCAAGTTCCCGCAGCATAGGCCGCCACGCCTTATCAGCCAGTATGCCCACCACCAAGATAAGCTTTCGCGAATCCATCTCATGTCTTAGAAACGAAGTCAGCTCCCTCACGGCCGCCGGGTTGTGCGCGCCATCCAGTATGATCAGGGGGTGCCGACAGGCCACTTCCAGGCGGCCGGGCCACCGAACCGCGGCCAACCCTTCACAGACAGCCTCATCAGAAATCTTCATGCCTTTTTGCACAAGCAATGCAACAGCCCCCAACACCAGAGCTGCGTTGTTGATTTGGTGTTTGCCGAGAAGCCCCACCCGAAGACCGGTCCAACGCCGATCCGGACACCGGCAGGTAAAACAGCCGTTTTTTTCCTTTCGACACCGGATCTCCTTGCCGAGTCGCAGCAGGGACACGCCCTGTCGGGCGGCCTGCGCTTCAATGACCCTGAGCGCCGCCTGTTGCCGAACGCCCGTCACCACGCCGGCCCCCGGCTTGATAATGCCGGCCTTTTCCCGGGCAATCCGCGCCGGCGTGCCGCCCAGATATTCGGTATGTTCCAGGCTTACCGTAGAAATAATGGAGACCAGCGGATGGACCACGTTGGTGGCATCATACCGTCCGCCCATACCGGTCTCGATCACCGCCACATCGACGTTTGCAAGGGCAAAATGGTGAAACGCCATGGCCGTGGCACATTCGAAGAAGGTGGGGGGATCGCCCTGGGTATAAATGCGCTGCACGGCCCGGGCGGCTTCCACCACCTGTTCGTCACTGATGGGGTTTGCGTTGACCTGAATCCGTTCGTTGAACCGAACCAGGTGGGGAGACGTATACAGCCCCACCTTATACCCGCCGTGAGACAGTACTGAAGATAACATGGCGGCCACAGAGCCTTTGCCGTTTGTCCCGGCCACGTGAACGCAGGGGTATCGATTGTGCGGATTGCCAAGACCTTTTAGAAGGCGGGAAATCGCGGTCAGCCCTAACTGGATTCCAAAACGCCTGAGCCGGTAAAGGGAAGACAGATGATCGTCAAGACAAGAGAAGGTCATCAATATTGCCTAAAGTGCGCTAAAGTTTCAAGTGCCTAAAGTCGGGTATGCGGTCCGGCGCGGCAGGAAGATAGTCCAAGATAGGCGATTTAAGCTTTTCGGCTAGGTTATTTACTTATTTACGGACGTCCCGGTATCGCACGGTATCGCAGGCACTTTTCTTAATGTTTGAAACTGCGCTGGCCCGTATACACCATGGTCGCCTTCGCCTCGTTGCAGGCCTCGATGGATTGGTAGTCGTTCATAGACCCCCCGGGCTGGATCACCGCCGATACCCCCTCAGCCAACCCCACATCCACGCCGTCTCGAAAGGGAAAGAAGGCGTCGCTGACCATGGCGGCGCCGATCAGCCCGCCTTTTTCTTGCGCAACCCGGTTGTCAAATTCCTTTTTCTTTTCCTCGTCACCGAGGTTGTTGTAGGGGATCCCAAGCGCTTCAAAGCAGTAACGATCCGCCAGCTTCCGGTAGGCCTTGTCTCTGGCTATCTCCGCCACGCCCACACGGTCCTGTTCGCCCGTGCCGATTCCCACGGTGACACCATCCTTGACGTAAATCACCGAATTGGACGTAATGCCGGACTCCACCAGCCAGCCAAAGAGCATGTCTTTGTATTCACGATCCGTGGGCTGCCGGTCGATGCGATAGATTTTGCCCCGGTATTCGCATTCGGCGATCTTCAGGGCCTCTTTGGTACGCGCCTCCGGCACAAAAGACCACTGGGCGATAATGCCGCCGTCAATCAGGCTTTTAAACTCCACCACCCGTTGCCCAACGAACTCCTGCAACCGGGCCATGTCGGCAATCCTGATAACGCGAAGGTTTTTCTTCTTCGCAAAAATCTCCATGACCCCGTCTTCAAAATCAGGGGCCACCACCACCTCCGCATATTGTCGGCTGACGGCCTCGGCCGTGGCCTTGTCCACAGCCTGGTTCATGGCGATGCAGCCGCCGAAGGCGGCCACCCGGTCCGCCATGTTCGCCTTGACGTAGGCCTGTTCCAATGAATCGGCTTGGGCCACACCGCACGGATTGTTGTGTTTCACGATCACCACGGTGGGTTCGTCCGTAAAATACCTCAAAATATTCAGACAATTGTCGGCATCCGTGAGATTTGTTTTCCCGGGATGTTTGCCGGACTGCAACAGCTCAATATCAGACGCCAGGAAACGGCCGGGCTGTATCGTCCGGATCTCGCCAAGAACCAGGTTGCCATTGACCAACTTGTACAACGCCGCTTCCTGGCCCGGATTTTCACCATATCGAAGGCCCTTTTGCACCCCATCGACGATCCAACTCACCTTTTCGTAAAACAGGGTCTGGCGCTGGTTCCCGTCCACGAAAGCGATTTCCATATTTGGCGGGAACCGGTCATCCATAATGGTCCTGTACATTTTCTTGAGATCTTCAGCCATTGCTTTACCCCCCTGCTATCTGATAACAGGTTTGCAGATCATCATAAGGGCTGTTTGCCAGGAAATCCGCAATGTGCCGGTCATATACCGCGGTATGTTCAAAGGCCTTGCGGGCCAGTTCGTATCGCCGTTTCAAAGAGACCCTTCCCCGGTGTTCTTTCATTTCGGTGATAATGTTATCGTAATCCATGGGATCGACGACCGATGCAACGCGAATAAAGTTCTTTGCCGAAGCCCTGATCATGCAAGGACCTCCGATATCGATGTTGCCCCTGGCCTGTTCGACCGTGACCCCTTCTTTGGCGATAGTCTCCTTAAAAGGGTAGAGGTTAACCACGACCATATCGATCGGTGCCGCAGAGGTTCTTTTCAAATCTTGTTGATGGGCCTCGTTGTATGTTTCCGTCAACAAACCCAGATAGATCTTGAAATCGAGCGTTTTCACCAATCCGCCCTGCGTTTCCGGCTGGCCGGTGTAGTCACTCACAGGTGTCAGACAAGAGGACGCCTTGTCGCCAAGAATCTGTTCGATTCGGCTGAAAGTGCCGCCGGTGGAAAAAATTCTCACGTCCGGGTTGATGTCGAGCAGCGACGGCACAAAGCTCTCCAGGCCGCTTTTGTCCGACACGCTGATAAGCACGTGTTTGACCGGACTCAACCCATCGATCTTTTCAACGACATTGATTGCCATACCTTCCTCCCTGAAACCGCCGGTGCGAAGTTTTCAACACGAGCCTCGTTCGGCGCACATGTAATTTGAGTGGATCATCTTTTCATAGGTTTTACCGGACCGTCAAGGGTTTTTGTTTTGAATTGACATGTCCAAAGGATCTGTTAAAGGTTCGAATTAAGGAACAAATAGGTGGGCATGTGAAAGACGTTCAGAATCAGAAAGACCATCGGAAAATAGACATCAAAAAGGTCGGAATCAAAGGGATCCGATACCCCATCAATGTGCTGGATCAGACCAACGAGAATCAGGCCACCGTAGCGACGATCAATATGTATGTGCACTTGCCTCATAAGTTCAAAGGCACCCATATGAGCCGATTCGTGGAGGTGCTGCACGAATATTGTGGGAGACTGAACCTCAGGGCTGTCTTTGATATGCTGGATGCGGTAAAAAAAAGCCTCGACGCACAGGCGGCGGATCTTGAGATTGCTTTTCCATATTTCATTGAAAAGAAGGCTCCCGTCACAGGCATTGCCAGCCTCATGGAATACCGCTGTGAGTACATCGGCGAGGTCAGGCAGGGCGAACGGAGGCTTTTTGTTCGCCTCAGCGTGCCGGTGACCACCCTGTGCCCCTGTTCCAAGGAAATCAGCAACCAGGGGGCGCACAACCAGCGGGGAATCGTCACGGTAACACTGCTTTACAGGGAGTTTTTTTGGATAGAAGAAGTCATCGATGTCGTTGAGAGATCTGCCAGCAGTGGGGTTTATGCCTTGTTGAAAAGAGAAGATGAGAAGTATGTTACCGAACAGGCTTACAATCGTCCCATGTTTGTGGAAGATATCGTCAGAGAAGTCACAGACAAATTAAAGTCCGACGGGCGGTTTCCGTGGTTCAGCGTAGAGGCCGAGAACTTCGAAAGCATCCACAATCACAGTGCGTACGCGTATACGGAAGCCACGCTGCCCGGCGCCGGGCATGTCGCCACACTGATCAAAGGCCTATGATCGGCTTTTTTTTGACGGCAGGTCTTATTGGCGGCATATCCGGGTGGTGACCAATCGCGGTTCCTGAAATTCCCGCTATCTTCATGGAGAGATCTTGGCAATGGCCCCTGAAAACACGGCATGGACAGGCAAAGAACAAAGAAAAATCGATGAAATCATTGGGTTGTTCAAAGACGACCCCGGTCCGCTGATTCCTGTGCTCCAGGAAGTACAGGCCCTGTTCGGTTATCTTCCGGCGGAGGCCATCGAGCGGATTGCAATGGCATTGCGAATCCCCCGGGTTGAGATATTCGGTGTAGCCACCTTTTACGCCCAGTTTGCCTTTGAGCCCAGGGGACGCCACACGATCCTTTCCTGTCAGGGTACCGCCTGCCATGTCAGAGGCGGGACAACGGTTTTGGAAGAGATGAAAAGACAACTGAACGTGCAGGAAGGGGGCACCACCCAAGACGGGCGATTCACCTTGGAAAAGGTCTACTGCATCGGCTGCTGCAGCCTGGCGCCCGCTATTATTATCGATGAAAGGGCCTATGGCAAACTCGTGCCGGGCAAGACGAAGGAGATCCTGCGGCAATACGACTGAGGCGAACCGATCGAAGTCCCCGAACGGCCTGAAGCCGGGGTGCGGCTTCGGCAGTCTACTTTAGGATACAACCAATCCGGGACAGGACAAATGCAGATAACTTTAGACACTTTAGCTCACTTTAGGCACTTTAGCTCACTTTAGACACTTTAGCTCACTTTAGACACTTTAGCTCACTTTAGACACTTTAGACACTTCGATGCCACAAAACGATACGGCTTTGACACCAACATGAAGAACCCAAGGATTAAAAACCTGGACGACCTGGTAAAGGTCAAAAAGCAGACCCGGACTTTCGACCAAGTACCGGAAGGCGAAGTACATGTCGTGGTGGGTATGAACACCTGCGGCATCGCCTCCGGGGCGAAGGAAACCATGGCCGCCTTCAAGGAATCCCTGGCCTCTTTTAAAATTCACGGGGAGGTATTTCAAACGGGTTGCATCGGCATGTGTTTTCACGAACCCCTGGTGGAAGTCATCTTGCCTGCGCAGCCCCGGATAACCTACAGGGGCTTAACCTGTGAGCGGGTTGCCCGAGTTGTAGAGCACCATATCGGCGGCGGAGAAATTATCATGGACCGGGCACTGGCCCAGAGAGCCCATGAAGCACTTCGGGCCGAAGGAATCCCGACTTTTGAAGAAATCCCTTACTGTGCAAAACAACATAAAATCGTCTTGAAACAGTGCGGTGTCATTGATCCTGAGGATATTCGTCACTACATAGCCGCCGACGGGTATTTTGCCCTGGGCAAGGCCGTTTTGGAGATGGCGCCGGGAGACGTCATCGAGACAGTGCGTGAATCAGGGCTGCGCGGCCGCGGCGGTGCGGGATTCCCAACCGGACTCAAATGGCATCTGACCCGGCAGGCCGGCGGCACTACCAAATATGTGGTGTGCAACGCCGATGAAGGTGACCCGGGGGCCTTCATGGACCGGAGCGTGTTGGAAGGCGATCCCCATGCCGTGCTGGAGGGGATGATTATCGCCGCCTATGCCATTGGCGCTCAAGAGGGTTTCATCTTTGTTCGCGCCGAGTATCCCCTTGCGGTGAAGCGACTCCAAATAGCCATCGCCCAGGCCAGGGAACTGGGCCTGCTCGGACAACACATCCTGGGATCTGCGTTTTCCTTTGATATCGCCATCAAATTGGGCGCCGGCGCTTTTGTGTGCGGCGAGGGAACCGCTTTGCAGGCCTCTATAGAGGGCAAGCGCGGCATTCCGAGGACCAAGCCTCCCCATTCGGTTCAAGAAGGTCTATGGGGCAAACCTACGAACCTGAATAATGTTGAAACTTTTGCAAACATCCCGTCCATCATCACCAAAGGGGCTGACTGGTACAGCGCCATTGGATCGCAAGACAGCAAAGGCACGAAGGTGTTTTGCATCACGGGAAAGGTTAAATACTCCGGTTTGATCGAAGTGCCCATGGGCATCTCTCTGCGCGAGATTGTCTATGATATCGGAGGAGGCACCCTGAGAAAACGTCCCTTCAAAGCCGTTCAAACGGGTGGCCCTTCCGGCGGCGTACTGCCGGCATCCCTTCTGGACCTGCCCGTGGATTACCAAGAACTGGCCGAAGCAGGATCCATCATGGGTTCCGGCGGCATCGTGGTTATGGATGAGACCACGTGCATGGCCGACGTGGCCCGATATTTCTTGAGTTTCACCAAGAGCGAATCATGCGGCAAATGTACGCCTTGTCGGGAAGGTCTCGAAAGGCTCTATGACATCCTGGACCGTATCTGCAGGGGCCAAGGGAACGAGAAAGACCTGGAACGTCTGGAAAGCCTCGCCCTGACAATCAAGGACAGCTCGCTGTGCGGGCTGGGGCAGAGTGCGCCAAACCCGGTATTGACGGTCCTACGATATTTCCGAAATGAGATTGAGGCGCATATTATCGACAAGCGATGCCCAGCAGGGGTCTGCCCGGATCTGATCACATTCCGAATTGACCCGGACAAATGCACTGCATGCGGGATCTGCAGAAAGGCCTGCCCGGTAGACGCCATTGAAGGCAAACCCAAGGTGGTTCATAAAATCATTCAGGAGCAATGTATCCGCTGCGGCACGTGTTATGATGTGTGCCCGAAGAAGTTCTCCGCCGTAATCCGGAGTTAAGAATTCGATATGGCAAACATGACTCTGACCATAGACGATAAAGAGGTAACCACCCCCAGTGGCACTTCCATCCTCATGGCGGCCAGACAGATTGGGATCCGAATCCCAACCCTTTGTTATCACCCGAGACTTTCTGTTACCGGCGCCTGCCGTGTGTGCGTCGTGGAAATATGGGGCAGGCCTGTCCTGGTGGCTTCGTGTTCGGCGGTGGCCGAGGACGGGATGCGGGTCTACACCGCCAGCGAACGCGTACTCAAAGCGCGACGCCTGGTCGTACAACTCCTGCTTGCCGGCGGGAATCACAACTGTCTCACCTGCCAGGCCAACGGGACCTGCGAGCTACAGGCGTTGGCCTATGAACTCGGTATAGAGGACCTGGAATTTGCCCCGCGGTCTTCGGGGTATCCCAAGGATACCTCCAACGCCATGATCGAACGGGATCCTGACAAATGCATTCTCTGCGGCCGTTGCGTCCGGGCCTGCAACGATGTTCAGGTCAACGAAGTGATCGAATTCGGCTACCGGGCCCGCCGGGCAAAAATAGTCACGGCATGGGACCTGCCCTACGGGAAGTCCGATTGTGTCTTTTGTGGTGAGTGCGTGTCGGTCTGCCCCACCGGCGCCCTGACGGAAAGGCAGGCCAAGTTTCAGGGGCGCCCCTGGGAGGTGAAGAAAGTTCGGTCCACGTGCGTGTATTGCGGCACAGGATGCCAGTTGGATCTGAATGTGATGGACGGCCGGATCGTCAAGGTCACCTCCAATCACCTCCATGGCCTTCCAAACTACGGAAGCCTTTGTGTCAAAGGCCGTTTCGGCTACGATTTCGTTCACCACAAGGACCGTCTGACCAAACCGCTCATACGCGAGGGGGATCGATTTAGAAAAGCCGGATGGGACGAAGCCCTCAATCTGGTGGCTACACGCTTTTCGGAAATCAAAAATGCCCGCGGGCCCGATGCCCTGGCGGCCCTTTCTTCAGCCCGGTGCACCAATGAAGAGAACTACCTGCTCCAAAAACTCATGAGGGCCGTTATCGGAACCAATAACATCGATCACTGTGCCCGACTCTGCCACGCCTCCACGGTAACCGGGTTGGCCGCCGCCTTCGGAAGCGGCGCCATGACCAACACCATTGCTGATATCGAACACGCCCGGGCCATCCTCGTTACGGGCTCCAACACCACCGAGATGCATCCCATCATCGCCAGCCACATCAAGCGCGCCGTACGCCAAAAGGGAGCAAAACTCATTGTGGTGGACCCCAGACGGATCGACCTGGTTTTCTATGCCCACCAATGGCTGAGGCCCAAACCCGGCACGGACGTGGCCTGGATCAACGGCATCATCCATGTGATTTTGCGGGATGGCTTGCACGACGCATCATTCATACAGGGTCGCACGGAAGGTTTCGAGGCGCTGCGGTCTGCGGTAGAACCCTATCGCCCGGAATACGTAGAGCACATCACAGGCATTGCCGCCAATCAGATCGAAGATGCTGCCCACATGTACGCGAGCGCTTCGTGTGCCGGCATCATCTACGCCATGGGCATTACCCAGCACACGCGTGGAACAGACAATGTCAAATCGCTGGCCAACCTGGCCTTGGCCTGCGGAAATGTAGGCATACCCGGCGCCGGGGTGAATCCTTTGAGAGGCCAAAACAACGTCCAGGGCGCTTGCGACATGGGGGCTTTGCCCAACGTATTTTCCGGCTATCAGACCATCTCGGACGAGACCTTACGGGCACAGATGGCCAAGGCGTGGGGCATTGGGGGGCTGCCTTCACAACCGGGGAAAACGCTCATGGAGATGATGGATCAAGCGCTCACGGGAAACATCGGCGGCCTTTACATCATGGGAGAAAACCCCATGCTCTCTGATCCGGATCTCCACCACGTCCGGGCATCCCTTCGCAGCTTGAGCTTTCTGGTCGTCCAGGACATCTTTTTGACGGAAACGGCCGCACTGGCCCATGTGGTGCTGCCGGGCGCCTCCGCCGTTGAAAAAGACGGGACATTCACCAATACCGAACGCCGGGTACAGCGGATCAGAAAAGCCATCGAGCCCATCGGGGATTCACGGCCGGACTGGCAGATTATCTGCGACTTGGCCACCCATCTGGGTTACCCCATGTCTTATGAAAACCCCGAAAAGATCATGGAAGAAATCGCCTCTGTAACACCCTCCTACGGGGGCATCAGCTATAAACGGATTGCCGGAAGAGGTATCCAGTGGCCGTGCCCTTCATCAGGACACCCGGGCACGCCGTATCTGCACAAAGATCGGTTTGCCTGCGGGAAGGCACGCTTTCATCCCGTAACCTACCAAGACCCTCCCGAAGTGCCGGATGCTAAATACCCATTGTATCTTTCCACCGGACGGATCCTGTACCACTGGCACACCGGCACCATGACCAGGCGGGTGTCCGGGCTGGTGGAACGGGTACCGGAATGCTATGTAGAAATCGCTCCGGCGGATGCCCGGCAGTATGGTATTCAGGAAGGAGACAACATACGGATCGAGTCCCGCCGGGGAAAAATTAAAGCAAAAGCCCACATCACGGAAAAGGCGGTCCAAGGGACCATATTCGCCCCTTTTCATTTCGCCGAAGCGGCAGTCAACCAACTGACCCACCGCGCCACGGATCCGATGGCCAAGATCCCGGGCTTGAAGGTCTGTGCTGTAAAGCTGGAGAAGGTGGCCCCGTGACAACATCCGGGGTTTGGCGCCCGTAAACCACTGGAGGATCATATGCGAAACATCCTGGATCTGTTTTCAAAAGAGAACAGCTGCCGTCTTCTCGTAAATGCGGAAGGGAAAATTGCCGAAAAATACGAATACTACCGCCAGTTCCTTATCCACAACCACGATGCCCTGAATATTATCGCCGAATTGGAATTGCTCTACCACGGCGGCGGCCCATTCACCATGTCATCGGTAAAAAAACGCTATACCGACCTGATGGAAACCACCGGGAAACTGGTTTACGCCCTGGACCGTTTGTCCGGCGGCAAATACGCCGGGCTTATCGACGCCTGTGACCGAATCGGCCGAGACACGGCATCTATCTTTCGATCCGCCCCGCCCTCGCACCCGGATCTCTTGGTATTGCCCTTTGAGGCCGTCACCGCAGACATGGCCGACTTGGCGGGACCCAAAACAACCAATCTGGCCTCCATAGGCAATGTTCTGAAACTGCCGGTGCCGGAAGGTTTTGTGGTCACCGCCGCGGCCTTCAATCGTTTCCTGGAAGACAACGACCTGATCCGGCCCATAGAAGACATGCTGACCGAATTGCCCTCCGATTCACCGGCAGACCTGGACAGGGTGACCGCGGCACTCCAAAAACGTATCACGCAAGCACCCGTTCCTAAACCACTGGCCGCCCAGATTCTGAAAGCCTACGAAACGCTGGAAGCGAAAACCGAAAAAAACGTTCTGATCGCCATGCGCAGCTCGGCTGTCGGTGAGGACACGCAAGCGTCATTTGCGGGACAGTATGCAACCGCCCTGAATGTGGGGCGCGATTCCATCCTGGATGCTTACAAGACCGTGCTGGCCAGCAAATATTCCCCCCGTGCCATTCTGTATAGAATGCGCTACGGATTGGATGATCAGGCAACGCCCATGTGCGTGGCCGGCATCACCATGATCGATGCCGTGGCCAGCGGTGTGCTTTATTCCATCAATCCGTCCGATCCGGCAGGACGTCGCGCCGATGAACTCCTGGTAACCGCCATCTGGGGGCTGGGGGAACATCTTGTCAGCGGAGAGGCTTCCCCGGATGTCTATTTCGTTGACAGAAAAACCCAAAAAATCCTCAGGAAAAGCATTGCCGTCAAGCAGACCAGGATTGTCTCCCAACAAAGGGGAGGCACCCGACTCGAACAGATCCCGGAGTCCGAAAGACATCTTCCGGCAATTGACGATGAAAGCGTAGAACAGCTTGCCGGCTACGGCCTTTCTCTGGAAGCATACTTTAAAGAACCACAGGATGTGGAATGGTGTATGGACCAAACGGGCAAGCTGTTCCTCCTTCAATCAAGGCCGCTGGGTGTCGGCAGAGCTTCGATGAGCCCGACCCCGCCGGAGCAAAAGATCCCCGACCATCCTGTGCTCTTGACCCGGGGCGCCACGGCTTCCGGTGGAACAGCGGTGGGAAAGGTTTTCCTGGCCACGGAACACAAAGTCGATGCCGTTACCGAAGATGCGATCCTGGTAGCCAAGACCGCTTCGCCGGAATATGCCAAACTGGTGAGCAAGGTCCGGGGAATGATCACAAACGTAGGCAGTGTAGCCAGCCACCTGGCCTCGGTAGCGCGGGAATTCGGCGTTCCGGCCATCGTTGACACGGGCCATGCCACATCGAGCCTAAAACACGGCGCGTGGATCACCATGGTCGCCGATACCGCCACGGTATATGAAGGCAAGGTACCCGATATAGAGGAAAGCGTGCGCCCGCCAAAGCGGGAATTGGCAACCGACCCCATGAGTGGGCGCATGCGTTTGGTCATGGACAGGATATCGCCTCTGAATCTCACCGATCCCAAAGCCCCGTCCTTCTCACCAGAGGGCTGCAAAACGGTGCACGATATTATCCGATACGCCCATGAAAACGTCATCAAGGAAATGTTCGGGCTTGCCGGGCACCGATCAACGGATGTCACATCCGTGCAAATGAAGGCAAACATCCCGCTGGCACTGTTTTTTATCGATCTGGGCGGAGGCCTGAAGAAAAACCTCACCACTTGCGATGAAATCACATCCGATGCCATCGATTCCGTGCCGATGAAGGCCTTCTGGGCCGGCCTCACACATCCGGGCATCAGTTGGTCCGGCACGGTCGGCGCCACGGCAAAGAACATCATGGCGCTCATGACATCAGGACCGCCCCCACAGCTCGACAGCTACGCGATTGTTTCCGACGAATATGTCAATCTGAGCATCAAGTTCGGATACCATTACGCCAATCTGGATATTATTTGCAGCGAGAACCGGGAGCAAAACTATGTCACCCTGCAGTTCGCGGGCGGCGCCGGCTCCTATTTCGGCCGTTCCATGCGGATCAACTTTTTGAGTGAGGTCCTGCAGCGTCTCGGATTCACCCTGAATATCACGGGTGATCTCCTGGAAGCCTCCCTGCAGGGATATGACATGCAGTCCATGGTGGACATCCTCGACCAGATGGGCAGGCTCCTTGCCTCCAGCAGGCTCCTGGACCTTGCCATACCGAGTCAAACGGAAGTACATCGGATGACCGAAGACTTTTTCAACGGCAACTATGATTTTCTAGGGCAGACAAAGAGCCCCCTCCCGAATTTCTACACACCTGTTGGGAACTGGGATACAACGATACAAAAAGGCCGCACGCTGTGCGTCCAGGATGGAGCAAAATGGGGAGATGCCTTCTCCTGTGGTCTGAACATCGTTTTGGGCAAAATGACCGGGGGCAAATACCAGCAATTCCTGGACAGTATTCAGGCCTACTACTACTTTCCCGTTGCTATTGCCAAAGAAAAAAAGGTTGCCGACGGAACCATTCGGGTTTCAGTCAAGCCGGAGGCCGGATGTCTTGACAGAATGGGAGGACTGGCCTTCGGCATCAGAAATGCGGGCAACTACTTCATCCTGACGGTCGACGCCCTGGAGAACACATTCGCCCTGTATGAGTTCATCAACAACAGGCGTGTTACACAGGCCCGAATCGATACGCCCATAGAATCCGGAAGATGGTACACCATTGCCGCTCAGATCTCCGGATCCCATCTCAACGGGTACCTGGACGACGATCCGCTGATCGAACACACCGCCGAAAGAACCCTCGAAGGCTACGTGGGATTGGGCACAAAGGCAGACTCTACCGTCTATTTCGACAATCTGGTCGTCCAGCAGGACGATCGAAAACACCCCATAGCCTTCTGACAACAAAATACGAACGCCGGGCCTCGGCCCGGCGTTCACTGAACAATAACCGATTTTAGCTTCTGATTTCTATCTTTCGCGGTTTTGCTTTTTCTGTTTTGGGCATTGTCACACTCAATACGCCATCCTTGTAGGCCGCATCTACCTGTTCGGCATTTACTTCCGCCGGCAGCCTCATGGTCCTGCTGAAAGCGCCGTAACGCCTCTCGACCGTATGGTAATGTCCGCTTTCTGATTCTTTTTCTTGCTTTTTCTCTCCTTTGATCGTGAGAACCCCGTCCGACAAGCTGATATCGATATCCTTTTCTTCCATGCCGGGAAGTTCTGCTTTCACGATCAGCGCCTCATCGGTCTCAGACACGTCAAATGCCGGAGAAAACCCCGTATCTTCCGACCAGACACTTGGAATCCGGAAATCCTCCAGAAACCTGTCAAAGAAATCCCGGTTTGGCGCATCCAGCCACCCCTGCCTTCTTAATCTTGGAATGAGAGCGTTCATGTCTGACACCTCCTTTTCTTTAAATATCAAATGCTTATTTACCATTCCTTACCCTAAAAATAATCACTTTGAACACCCCGTCAAGAGGGCCGCCAGATTTTTTTCCGCAAGCCGTCGTATTGCGGCAACGGTCAAAAATGCCCCAAGTGTTTGACACACGCCGCCAAGTTCATTAGATTGACTGTAGCGTGAAACCTGAAGGCGAAGGGTAAGAGGCATAGGGCAAAGGGCAAAAGACCAAAAAAGCAGTAAAAAGTGAGGAGTGAGGCGATAGCGCAAAGAGTGAACGAATAATTACCGACTACCCGCAATCCGTAACACGTTACGTGAAGCCGACAACTGGTGGCTGACAACCGGCAACTGCTATGGCACGGCACCTTCAAAAAGCCCAACTGCACCCCGACAAATACCCGACCAGACGATATTATCCCTTCAATCTGGATATCTTCCACCAGGCCCAAAGCCTTCATTTCGATACACCGGTCACATTTTTCGTAGGTGAAAACGGAACCGGAAAGTCGACCTTGCTCAGGGCCATATGCAAAAAGGCGGGCATCCATATTTGGGAAGGGGTTGAACGGCCCCGTTTCCATAATAACCCTTACGAGGACGCTTTGTACCAGATGATTGATCTAACATGGCGCGACGGCCCGGTGTCCGGATCATTTTTCGCATCCCATTTATTTCGCAACTTTGCCGAGCTTCTCGACGAATGGGCTACCGCCGATCCCGGGCAATTCCGTTATTTCGGGGGCGGTTCTTTGTTGACACAATCCCACGGTCAATCGCTTTTGTCGTACTTCAGATCCCGGTACCGGATCAAAGGCCTTTATTTTATGGACGAGCCCGAAACAGCACTTTCGCCAAGGAGCCAACTGGATCTGCTTGGCATATTGAAGCAGACCGGCCGAAAGGGTCCCGCCCAGTTTGTCGTGGCCAGCCACTCTCCCATCCTGTTGGCCTGCCCCGGCGCAAAGATTTTGAGTTTTGACCAAACGCCGGTTCAACAGATTCGCTATGAAGACACGGAACATTTTAAAATCTATAAGGATTTTTTGGGAAACAGGGCCAAGTATTTGGGAAGCCGTGCCTCATAAGGCGTAAGTCGAGCGGCAGAGCTTCGCCGTTGAAAACCGAGATTGATGACACCAATGTCAGGAGGCCCAATCATGAAACATATCCTTTCATCTGTACTGGAATACATTCCCGCAAGCCATGAGAACCCGGACGCACCCGGGGTGTTTAAAAAAATATTGCTCAAACGACACGACCTGGTCAACGGCAGAATCCAGATGATCAACTGGGCTTTACTGCCGGCGGGCAAAACATTTCAAAGACATTATCACGAAGATATGCAGGAGGTTTTTATCATGGTGCAAGGTACGGCACAAATTACCATAGAGCAAGAAACGGAAGAGCTTTTTGCCGGCGATGCCGTGGTCATTCCAATCGGACATGTCCACACCATGCAAAACATTGGCCCGGACAACGTGCAATACGTGGTGGTAGGAATATCAACAGGAGATAACGGCAAAACAGTCATTGTTTAGGACCATGCCTTAGACCCATTCGCTCTTTTCCTTACAAATAAGGAGGATCCATCATGGCCATACGAGATGCAGCGGATCCTATCTATGATATGATACCGGTGGACAACGTTCTGGTCAGTGTCTACGAAAAGCACGGCATTGAGGATTTCATCTCGGGGTTGGTGGAAATCAATCCGGATGTTCGGATTATATCAACGGATGAAACGTATGCATACGCCAAGCGGGTCCTGCGAGATGCCGGAGCTAAGAACACCGTAAAAGTCTCGGAATACACCGGCGTGCCTGAAATGGAAGGAGGGCTGTTGAAGACCCTTCACCCCAAGATCATCGCCGGCATCGTGGGAGAGCGGAACAACCCGGAGCACCGGCAATTTTTGACCCAAACATTGCATGCCGGCGTATTTTTTGACATGGTCGTTGCCAACCCCTATCCTTTTGAAGAAATCGCCACCCGTCCGAATGTGTATTTCGAAATGGCCAGAAGCTACATCGACTTCGGAGGCAGAACATTGATCGAGGCGGCAGCCTTTAATTTTCTCGGCTGTGCCGTAGTCTTCGAGCCTTCGGAGTACCAAGCCGTGCTGGAATACATCGGCCCGGCCGGAGGATATACCACGCTTAGCTTCAGACGCGACCAGGCCATTAAGGCCTTTTCTTTCCTCCAAATGCGCCAGGACATGATTTCAAGATACATCGCGGGAAAAAGTATTGAGGACATCAAGAAAAGCTACCGGATCATCCCGAAACGTTAGGCAATACAAAGAATGACGCACTCGCAAAAAGTCGATTTTGTGAACGACATTGAGCATTTTGGGAAAAAAGCTCCCGAGTCATTCAGCGTCAAAAATGCGAACTGTTT
>CAYSGJ010000190.1:0-10954 GCA_964430705.1 uncultured Desulfobacterales bacterium
TTTAGTTTTGGGTTTTTCTGAAAATATTCCCATACATATTGTTTGTGGATTCCGTGGAGATAAAATTGCTGTTATTACAGTATATGTGCCTGGCTCCAAAACATTTAAAGATCCATGGACAAGGAGGGAAAAAAGCAATGAAGAAAGTTAAATGTAATTTTTGTGGGAGCGAGCAATATGAAGAACGCAGAATTGATTATCTCTACAGCTATAGAGGTAACTATTTATTGGTTCCGAATACACCTGTTGAGATTTGCAAGGATTGCGGTATGACTTATTATGATGCAAATGTTTTGAAAAACATTGAGAATAGTTTTTTTGCTATTCAAAGAAAAAAAGAAGAACCTGACAGCTATATTGAATTGCCTTCAAAGGCATATGCTTAGAAAAGAAGAGCAAATAGAGTATCTGGAGTCCTTAAGATAAAAACAAATTTTCTGCATTGGCCTGCGTATGTCTGCGGCTAAAATCTGTTTCTTCTTTCGTGTTTTCGTGTGTTCGTGGTGCGTTTTTTTCTTTGCGCCTTGGCGGCTTGGCGCGAGAATGGGTTTTATTTGTCAGGTAACGCCTACCGGCACAACCTGACCTACGATCCCGGCAACTGGTAACTGGCAGCTGACAACTGGTATCCGGCAACTGGTAACCGGTAACCGGCAACTATATCAACCGTCTGCGCTTGTCGGCGTATGTCCGCGGCTAAAATGTCTTTGTTTTTTTTCGTGTTTTCGTGCGTTCGTGGTGCGTTTTTTTCTTTGCGCCTTGGCGCCTTTGCGCGAGAATGAGTTTGTTCTGAAAACTGGCAACTGACAACCGACAACTGGCAATTATATCAACCGTCCGCTTCCGTGTTAAGCCGTGTCTGTCTCTGACATTCAAATCGTCAATCCCGTCACGTACCCGGGCTGGGACGACCTGGTCCTCACAACCGGGAAGGCTTCCATCTTCCACTCCGCCGCCTGGGCAAGAGTGCTCCATGAAAGCTATGGATACAAGCCCGCGTACTTCGTATCGTTTGAAAGGCAAAACCTGTCATTCCTAATGCCCTTCATGGAAGTCGACAGCAGGATCACCGGCAAGCGGGGCGTTTCCCTTCCCTTCACGGATTTTTGCGACCCCATCGTATCCAACGGCAACGGTTTCGGCGCTGCGGTGAATGCAGTCAAGAACTACGGCAAAAAAAGAGGCTGGAAAACAGTTGAATGGAGGGGGGGATATTTTGAAGAAGCCCCCTGCCCTTCTGCATCGTATCTTGCCCACACCTTGAAACTGGCGGAAACACAAGAGCAGGTGTTTTCCGGGTTCAAGAGCAGCACGCGGAGAAGCGTCAACAAAGCGGTAAAAGACGGGGTGAGGGTCGAATTGAGGGATTCTCTGAAGTCTATGGCGTCCTATTACAGGCTTCATTGCGGCACCAGACGGCAACATGGCCTTCCTCCCCAGCCCTTCTCATTTTTTCGAAAGATTTACAACCACTTAATCGCAGCGGGAAATGGGTTTACCGCCCTTGCCTTCCTGGGCGACCTGTGTGTCGCAGGCGGGGTCTACTTCCATTTCGGTAAAACGGCCATTTATAAGTTCGGGGCCTCCAACAAGCAGTATCAGCATGTAAGGCCCAACAACCTGGTCATGTGGGAGGCGATCCGGGAGAGCCTCAGGCGAGGCTGCCGCAATTTCAGCTTCGGCAGAACGGAACCGGACAATAAGGGACTTTTGCAGTTCAAAAGAGGTTGGAATACCACAGAAACCAAGATCCACTGTTACAAGTACGACCTTCGAAAAAATGCGTTTGTCGGCGAAACCATGAACGTAAAGGGCTTCCAAAACCGCATTTTCGAAAGGATGCCGCTCCCTGTTCTTCGCATCCTCGGCTCTACCCTGTACAAGCACATTGGATAACGAGAGGGTTAGAAAAGCAGAAGATCAGAAGGTGAGAAAATCAGAGGATAAGAGGCGATAAACGAATGAAATCCGATATTCGGCACTTTAGAGACCTCCAAGTGTACCGACGGGCATTTGCCGCCGCCATGAAGATTTTCGAGCTGACCAAGAATTTCCCGCCTGAAGAAAAGTTGCAATGAGTGAGAGTATAAAGAGCTTCCGGGATCTCAAAGTGTACAAGGCGGCATTTTCGCTGCAACAAGAGATTTTCGAAAAGAGTAAGGGGTTTCCAAAAGAAGAGCTTTACTCACTGACTGACCAAATTAGGCGTAGTTCACGTTCCATAGGATCCAATATTGGAGAAGCATGGCAGAAGCGCCGATATGAAGCGTACTTTGTGAGCAAATTGTCAGATTCAGACGGGGAGCAGGCGGAGACGCAGCATTGGCTCGATACCTCATACGCGTGTGCATACATAACGGAGGATGAACACAAAAAGCTGACCAGTAAATGCAAAGAAATCGGACGCATGCTCGGCAGCATGATGTCCAATCCGGAACCATTTTGCCGTCAATTTAAATAAACTCTCGCTGTCATCTGTCATCTGTCATCCGTCATCTGTTTTTGCTGTCATCTGTCATCTGTCATTACCCATGAACCCTGTCTGATACTCTCTTTCTTGTGCCTATAAAATGAACGGCTTGATTAATCGCATCTTCTACATCACCAAGCCCCTCATTCCCCGGCGCGTCCAGATCGCCCTGCGCCGCCGAATCGGCGCCTACAAGCGCCGCAAGTGCGCCCACATCTGGCCCATTGACCCCAACTCGGCCACCCCGCCGGCGGGCTGGCCGGGCTGGCCCGAGGGCAAGGACTTCGCCCTGGTCCTGTCCCACGACGTGGACACCCGCAAGGGTTATGACAACGTGCTCATGTTAGCCGACCTCGAAGAAAAAATGGGCTTCCGCTCTTGTTTCAATTTTGTTCCTAAACGTTACGGCGATATCTCACTGGACCTGCTCGACGAACTCCGCCGCCGCGGCTTCGGCGTCGGCGTCCACGGCCTCAAACATGACGGCCGCCTGTTTCTTTCACAACGCATATTTGATCGCCGAGCGGTTCGAATAAACGAATACCTCCACGAGTGGCAAACCAGCGGCTTTTCTTCCCCCTCTATGCACCGCAACCTGGACTGGATGGGGGCCCTGAATATCACCTATTCGATCTCAACCTTCGATACCGACCCCTTTGAGCCCCAACCCGACGGCGTGGGCACCATCTTCCCCTTTCTGGTTCCCAGAAAGAGTGTTCAACCTGCCCCGTGCAGCGTTCACGATCCTTCCCCTCTAACCTTCTCAACTTCTAACCCTCTTGGCCGTGAAGGTTCTTCTGCTCTAACCTTCTCAACTTCTAACCTTCTTAGCGCTAGCGGCGAAGCCTCTTCCCCTCTAACCTTCTCAACTTCTAACCTTCTCAATTTCTTTGTCGAACTCCCCTACACCCTCCCTCAGGATTCGACCCTATTCATCATCCTGCAGGAACAGACCATCGACATCTGGAAGCGCAAGTTGGACTGGATCGCCGAAAAAGGCGGCATGGCGCTTATCAACACTCATGCAGATTACATGAAGTTTTCGAACCAAATGGAAGACCTGGGAACATATCCCATTGACTTGTACATTGAATTTTTGAATTATGTAAAAACCAAATACAGAGACCGCTGCTGGTATGCCCAACCCATTGAAGTCGCGCGATTCGTAAAAGCAAATCGATTCATTTAATCCCTTTGAGATTAAAAATACAAATATAACATTCAATTATGAAAATAGCCACTATCGTTGGGGCTCGACCTCAATTTATCAAAGCATCAGCAGTCAGTCGGGTTTTCAGACAAAACAACCAGGAACAAAATTCGCCAAAAATACGAGAAATCATTGTTCATACAGGCCAACATTATGATTATAATATGAGCGAAACATTTTTTAAGTCACTTGAAATACCAAAGCCGGATTATAACCTTTCAGTAGGTTCCGATAGCCACGCCAGAATGACCGCGTTAATGCTTACGGGTATAGAAAAAGTTTTGGAAAAAGAAAAGCCCGATTGGGTCCTCGTATATGGAGATACCAATTCAACCCTGGCCGGGGCATTGACTGCATCGAAATTATTGATTCCCATTGCCCACGTGGAAGCTGGGCTGAGAAGTTTTAACAAGGCGATGCCTGAGGAAATCAATCGCATTTTAACAGATCATGTTTCAGAATTGCTATTCACACCGACTGATGCGGCCTCGAGAAATCTTGAAAATGAAGGGATTGTCCATGGAGTGGTAAAGGCTGGAGACGTGATGTTTGACAACTATTTATATTTTAAAGACATCGCTTTAAAACAATCCAATATAATGGATCAATTCAATTTGCAGCCTGGAACATTTTCTCTAGCCACCATTCATCGACAGGAAAACACGAACTGTGCTGAGAGATTGGGTGCTATATTTAGCGCGCTGTCACAAATAGCCTCCCCCGCCGAAAAAATCATAATTCCTCTTCACCCGAGAACACGGGAGGCACTGAATTCTTTTTCATCTATTATAAAAGTTTCAAGTCATCTGAAACTCATCGATCCGGTAGATTATTTTGACATGATCTGCCTGCAGCTAAATTCAAAGGTTATTCTGACCGACTCTGGCGGCGTTCAGAAGGAAGCCTTCTTTGCCAAAGTACCATGCATTACCCTTCGGGATGAAACAGAATGGATCGAAACCGTGGAGGCCGGGGTGAATTTTTTGTGCGGCGCAAACGTCGAAAACATTTTAGATGCCTTCTCGAATGCGAATTCTACAGATGTAGAATTATCCGGTCCTATTTATGGCAAAGGTTTTGCGGGAAGGTCAATCGTTCAATCACTCGTGGAATCTAATCAGTAACAAAACTGATTTTGGAAAACTTTTAAGGAATAAAGGGCAATTAAAATGCAATTTATTGATCTTGCGGCTCAACAGGAGCGAATCCGAGACCAGCTCGAGGAAAATCTTCATAGGGTACTGAATCATGGAAAATACATTATGGGACCCGAAGTCGGCCAACTGGAAACGCTGCTAGGCAATTATGTAGGTAATCTGCATGCCATTTCCTGTTCATCGGGAACTGACGCCTTAATGATGGCTTTGATGGCAAACGGGGTTGGACCTGGAGATGCCGTCTTTACAACGCCGTTTACTTTCATCTCCACTGCTGAGGTGATCGTTTTACTTGGCGCCACCCCGGTGTTCATCGATATTGATCCGACGACTTACAATATGGACCCAGCACAGCTGAAACTGGGGATAGAAGCGCTCCAAAAACGCAACTCTAACATCTATCCACTTCCTGAAGTCGCGCTCAGGGAGACGCTATGCCCGAAAGGTTTGATTGCCGTGGATCTGTTCGGGCTGCCAGCCGACTATGCACAAATTGGACCCATTGCAGAGGCATCCGGCCTATTCGTGGTTGAAGATGCCGCACAGTCTTTCGGCTCACAGAGTAACGGAAAACGTGCAGGCTCCTTCGGGCAGGTCGCCTGTACCTCCTTTTTCCCGGCAAAACCGTTTGGATGCTACGGCGATGGAGGCATGTGTTTCACCGACAGCGAAGAAATCTCAGCTGTTTTAAAGTCAATCCGGGTTCATGGAAAAGGTATTCACAAATACGACAATGCCCGGATCGGCATCAACGGCCGACTAGACACATTCCAGGCGGCCGTTCTGCTGGCAAAGTTTTCCATTTTCCCGGATGAAATCGAAAAAAGAAACGCTGTTGCAGAAATATACAACAGGATTCTTGCAAGTGCTGAATTGGAACTGCCGACTATACCGGTGGACTGCGTGAGTAGCTGGGCTCAGTATTCCATCCAAACAGAGTCACCAGAAAAGCGTAAAAAGGCGATGGCGCACCTCAAAGAAAAAAATGTGCCGACGACGGTTTATTATCCGAAGCCGCTTCACCTGCAGCCGGCGTTTCAGTCTCTAAGATACAATTCAGGCGCCTTTCCGGTTAGCGAGACGATATCCAACAAGATTTTCAGTCTACCCATGCATCCCTATTTGAAACCGGAAGATCAGGAATTAATTTGTCGAGAATTAATATTCGCAGTATCGCAATAAGTAGATTATGGGGAGGATGATATGCAGAAGGCCCTGAATCCATCAAAAAGATTTTTAGCGGTTATCGGTTCGGGATACTGGGGGAAAAACCTGGTGCGGAATTATTATGAGATCGGGGCCTTGAAAGTGATCTGCGACAAAGACGAAGTCCTACTCGAAAATTTCAAGACCCAGTATCCGGAGGTGGAAACCAGCTTTGCGCTAAATGATGTGCTTTCGCGCCAAGATATTGAAGGTGTGGTGATTGCGACCCCTGCAGAAACGCACTACCTGTTGGCAAGGGAAGCTTTGATGGCGGGTAAGCACGTTTACGTTGAAAAACCGCTGGTACTCGACGAGAGGGAGGGGGAGGAGCTTATAGCGACGGCGGAAAAACAGAATCTCACATTGATGGTCGGACATCTCCTGCAATATCATCCGGCATTTGTGAAACTCAAAGAATTGATCATATCCGGTGAACTCGGACGGATCAATTACATGTATTCCAACCGCTTGAATTTCGGAAAAATTCGAAGAGAAGAAAACATACTCTGGTCCTTCGCCCCCCACGACATTTCTATGATACTGGCCATCGCCGGCGAGGAGCCGGAAACGGTTTTTGCCATCGGAGGGAATTATCTACACCGCAAGATTGCCGATGTAACCACGACCCATCTTGAATTTCCGTCGGGAATGCAGGCTCACATTTTCGTCTCCTGGCTGCATCCCTATAAAGAGCAGAAGCTGGTCGTCGTCGGAGACCGAAAGATGGCCGTATTCAACGACACCGAGCCATGGGCTGACAAGCTGCTTGTCTATTCACATCGCATCGACTGGCAGAACAACGTGCCAATCCCCAATAAAGCGGATGCAGAGCGGGTCGACATTCGGGAAGAAGAACCTCTCAAATTGGAATGCAGGTATTTCATCCAGTGTCTTTCCAACGGCCACCGCCCAATCACCGATGGCAGGGAAGGTCTGCGCGTTCTTAAAATATTGAAGGCCAGCCAAAAATCACTGGATGAAAAAGGCAGAAAAGTCAACATCGCCGAAGGGCACCGGCATTCGAAAGTCGAGGGCAAGAAGTCGAAGATATCCCACTCCCTGGAGGGGCCGATAGATGCGTCCTACTTTGTCCACGAAACGGCGGTCCTCGACGCAGATGTCAGCATCGGAACAGGAAGCAAGGTTTGGCATTTTTCCCACATCCTGCCGGGGTCGAAAATAGGCGACAAATGCAATATAGGTCAAAATGTGGTCATCGGGCCGAATGTGACCATTGGCAGTCGCTGTAAAATTCAGAACAATGTATCTGTATATCAAGGGGTGACTTTGGAAAATAGCGTTTTTTGTGGTCCTTCGATGGTTTTTACGAATATCTACAATCCGAGAGCTGAAATTTCCAAAATGGACCAAGTGCGTCCGACCTTGGTAAAAAAGGGTGCCACCATCGGTGCCAACGCCACCATCATTTGCGGCAACGCACTCGGCAGCTACTGTTTCGTCGGAGCCGGTTCAGTAGTCACCTCCAACGTTCCGAATCATGCTTTGGTCATCGGAAACCCTGCGAAAGTAGTCGGCTGGATGTGTGAATGCGGAGAGCGGCTGACCGATGACCACGAGTGCCTTCAGTGCGGCAAGAGATACGAAAAATCGACAAACGGTCTCTCTCGAAAAACGTGATTCCAATGCCCTGCATCGATCATTGGGGAAAGGACAAAATGAAAATTTTAATCACTGGAAACATGGGTTATCTGGGACCGACGATCACCTCTCATCTTAGAGGAAGTCTCCCGGATTCTGTTTTGCTCGGTTTTGACATCGGTTATTTCGGCGGCTGCGCAACGACACACGGATCATGTCCTGAGCGATTTCTGGATGTTCAGCATTTTGGAGATGTTCGAAAATTTCCAGAAAAACTCCTCGAAGGGGTCGATGCCGTTGTCCATCTGGCCGCAATTTCGAACGATCCTATGGGGAATACATATGAAGATGTAACCCTGGACATCAACTACAAGGCGAGTATTGAACTCGCAAAAAAGGCGGCAAAAAACGGTGTCAGAGCGTTCGTCTATGCCTCCAGCTGCAGTATTTACGGTGCAGCCGACGATCGCCCCAGGATCGAAACGGACCCCCTCAACCCCCTTACTGCCTACGCCCGGTCGAAGGTTTACACTGAAACTGATCTCCAGCCGCTGGCCGATCGGGAATTTGTTGCTACCTGCCTGCGGTTTTCCACAGCGTGCGGTATGACGGACAGGCTTCGCCTCGATCTGGTGTTAAACGATTTCGTGGCTGGTGCGATATCGGAAGGAAAGATCACCATACTCAGCGACGGCAGCCCCTGGCGCCCACTCATTAATGCCAAGGATATGGCTCGGGCCATCGAATGGGCGATCCACCGGCAACCGGACAACGGCGGAGAGTTTCTGGCCGTCAACGTCGGAAGCGATGAGTGGAACTACCAAGTTAAAGATTTGGCCGAAGCCGTCTCCCGTGTTTCACCGGGGACTCAGGTCTCGATCAATAAGGACGCACTACCTGATAAGCGCTCATATAAAGTCAGCTTCGACCTGTTCAAAAAACTTGCTCCCGATCATCAACCAAAGATGAACTTGGAAGATACGGTTTTAGAACTGAGAAAGGGGCTTGAAAACATTGCCTTTAATGATGCCAATTTCCGCAATTCCTACTACATGCGGCTCAAGGTGTTAAGCGCCCTTCGGGAAAAAGGTCTTTTAAACCATAACTTGGAATGGACGCCCAGCGATGAAAGCTTGTGAAAGAAGTTACACGCCGATCCTTGCTACACAGTCCATGAAAATCCAACCAGTCAAAGAATCTTGAAGGAGGCTCACTTGAATGCGAAACCGACCTGTCGTTTTTGCAGCACAGAACTGCAACATACATTTGTCGATCTGGGTATGTCCCCCCTGTGCGAAAGCTATGTGGCAAGCAGCGATCTCGATAAAATGGAGGCATTCTACCCGCTTCTGGTATATGTCTGCGACAACTGCTTCCTGGTCCAACTCCTGGAATACGTAAGTGCGGAAGATATCTATTCGGAATACGCCTATTTTTCATCCTATTCTGACAGCTGGCTGGCCCACGCCAAATCCTACGTACACCTGATTAGCAAGCGCCTGCGCCTCGATTCAAACTCCAGGGTGGTTGAAATCGCCAGCAACGATGGGTATCTCCTGCAATATTTCGTCGAGCTCGGGATACCTGCGGTTGGTATCGAGCCGGCGGCCAACGTAGCGGAAGCGGCCAGAGAAAAAGGAATCGAGACCATTGTGCGGTTTTTCGGCGAGCAAACAGCAGTCGATCTTAAATCCGAGGGGCTTCAGGCCGACTTGCTGCTCGGCAACAACGTACTGGCGCATGTTCCGGACATCAACGACTTTGTCAAAGGGATGAAAATCCTGCTCAGTCCCGACGGAGTCATCACGATGGAGTTCCCCCACCTGCTTCGGCTGATGGAAGAAAACCAGTTCGATACCATTTACCACGAGCATTTTTCCTATCTTTCGTTTACCACCGTAAATACAATATTTTCAGAGTTCGGGTTGAGGCTTTTCGACGTTGAACACCTGCCGACGCACGGGGGGTCCCTGCGTATTTACGCTTGCCACAGCGAGAATGTGTCCAGATCCGTGAGCCGACACGCCAGGGACCTCCTGGCAGCTGAGGATGCCTTCGGCATCAAAAACATGGCGACATATACGCGGTTCTCCGAAAAAGTGAAGGAGACGAAGCGGAAGCTTCTGGAGCTGCTGATCACCCTGAAGCGGGAAGGCAAGCAGATTGTCGGATACGGCGCCCCCGGCAAGGGGAACACGCTGTTGAACTACTGCGGAATCCGCACGGATTTCATCGATTACACGATGGACAGGAATCCTTACAAGCAAGGGAAATTCCTCCCCGGTACCCGCATTCCGATCCACCCTCCCGACCGGATCACGGAGGACCATCCCGATTATGTCTTTATCCTGCCGTGGAACCTGAGGGATGAAATCATTCGGCAGTTGTCGTTCATCAGGGAATGGGGCTGCAAATTTATTGTTCCCATACCCGAAGCCCGGGTGATCGAAGACGTTCAATGATGACGAAAGCACTCAACTTTCATTCCAACAGGAGGAACATCTCATTATGAAAGTCGTTCTGTTTTGCGGCGGATTGGGACTGCGCCTGAGGGATTTTTCGGAGAAAATTCCCAAACCGATGGTGAATATCGGGTATCGTCCGATCATCTGGCACCTGATGAAGTACTATGCCCATTTTGGCCACAAGGATTTCATCCTCTGCCTCGGATATCGAGGAGATATCTTCAAAAAATATTTCCTTGAGTACAACGAATGCGATTCCAACGATTTCACGCTTTACGAAGGCGGCAAAAAAGTGTCTCTGACCAACAACGATATCATGGACTGGACGATCACATTTGTAGACACCGGTCTGCATTCCAATATCGGTCAGCGGTTGAAAGCGGTCGAGAAGTATCTCGAAAAAGACGAGATGTTCATGGCCAATTACAGCGACGGCCTCACCGATATGGACCTTTCGCGGCAGCTCGCGGAATTCAGGGAATCGGAATCCGTGGGCTCCTTTCTCAGTGTCAAACCCAATCTGAGCTATCACACGGTTGTCATGGAAAACGACAACCTCGTGAAGGGCCTGCGCCCATTCAAGAACTGCGACATCCGGATCAACGGCGGCTTTTTCATTTTTCGACAGCCGGTCTTTGATTACATCCGAAACGGCGAGGAACTCGTCATGGAACCGTTCTACCGGATGATAAAAGAAAAACGATTGGTTGCCCACCGTTACGACGGATTCTGGGGACCCATGGACACATTCAAGGACAAACAAATCCTCGATCAGCTTTACGAACATGGCGATGCGCCGTGGGAAGTATGGAAAAAGAAAAAGGACAAGGCCTGACGTATGCTGAAC
>CAYSGJ010000191.1:0-17956 GCA_964430705.1 uncultured Desulfobacterales bacterium
AGCCCCTTTACCCATTTTAGCTCAAAGCACTTTTGGGTAATTTTATTCGGATCGGCCCGTTGAGGACCGCATTTCAATCGCATTTCGGAGATAAAAAGCCTTTTTTACCCATTTTAGCTCAAAGCACTTTTGGGTAAAAATGAATGACACAGCCGGCGACAACGATAAAAAATCCCCAAAAAGCGAATTTATCGCGGTGACGCCCCTCAGTACAAGGCCCCTTTACCCATTTTAGCTCAAAGCACTTTTGGGTAATTTTATTCGGATCGGCCCGTTGAGGACCGCATTTCAATCACATTTCGGCGATGCTAAGCCTTTTTTACCCAAAACAGCTCAAAGCACTTTTGGGTAAATTTCATGTAATGATACCCCGCGGCCCTCACTCAGAACCGGCGTGTCCCATGGTTTCCAATAGAAGCCGCAAATGAGTTTTTTACCCAGGGGCCGGGTTACAGCATTGCGCGTCAAGCCGGAAGTTAACATGTTCTGCGGATTAGGAAGCTTTCAACAAAGGTAGCTGGAAATTACCCGCAACAACACCGGGAACAGTGATATCTTCATCGAGAGATTCCCACCGTAATGCAAAACCGTTCAAACGTAGTGTAACTTCCTTTAGTTGATCTTCGCTGGCTTTGGAGAGGATTCTAAACCGATCCGCCGGAAATCCGATAATGCGTCCATCTGTGAGCTCCAAAAAGATGGTCCTCTTTTCTGCCCACGCTCTAATTGCTGACGGCTCTGCAGTTTGTCTTTCAGGAGCTGTGGAATTCATAATACCTATCCTTCAAGAATGTAAGATTTTCAAAAACCAGCTTTTCTATGTTTCTCAACGTCACCGGCGATATCCCCTTGTTGCGTGCCAATCTGACCGGTTCGAGCCAAAACTTACATTCACCATCGGTTGTTGCGACATGAATATGGGGTGGTTCCTTTCCTTCGTCTGAATAGAAGTGAAAACGATACGATCCAATCCTTAAAACAGTCGGCATAATCCGAGCAAAATCCTTAAATCATTATTAAATTTACCTTATGCATGATCGGGGGGCATGTCAACAAGTTTATTGGCTTCACCGCTCTGGGCACACAGTTTCTCTGTTTGCATCTGTTGCTGGGTTCGCTTCGGGGTCGGGCCGCCATCCTGCTGACATTCTAGGATAATTGTCCCAAATAGGGCTGGTTTTGGCCCTTAAAGTGCCAGTTTTACCCCCAAAAGGGTGACACGGTCTTGTGCTCGAAGTCGAATTGCTTAAACTCTATTCCCAAGCGGGCCTTTTTGTGTTGCCTTCCTATCATGAAGGTCTCCCGATCGTGTTACTCGAAGCCATGAGCTATGAGGTGCCCGTTTTGGCATCCGACATACCGGCGAACAAAGAAGTGGATCTTCCCCAGGACCGCTACTTCCGGTGCGGAGGTGTAGAGGGCCTGAAACGGAAACTGGAATCTTTCCTGGAAAAGGGTTTTTCACAGGCCGAGAAAGCGGCCATGCAAGATCAGCTTGCCGCGAAGTACAACTGGAACAAGATTGATGGCGTCGTAAAAAGTCCAATATCTGCGTTGCGCTGCATCCCTCGTCACTGCGACGTACGCTAAGCACGCCTCATTCCTCGAGATTTGCGGCGCCTTGATCTTGAACTTTTTACTTAGCCATCTAAAATCGGATTTTTTACGACTTGATCAAGATTGCTGAGAAGACAATTGGGGTCTATGAAAGAGCGATTCGGTGATCAGTCTGGTTTTACCCAAAACAGCTCAAAGCACTTTTGGGTAATTTTCTTCGGATCGGCCCGTTGAGGACCGCATTTCAATCACATTTCGGCGATAAAAAGCCTTTTTTACCCATTTTAGCTCAAAGCACTTTTGGGTAAAAATGAATGACACAGCCGGCGACAACGATAAAAAATCCCCAAAAAAGCGAATTAATCACGGCGACGCCCCTCAGCACAAAGCCCCTTTACCCATTTTAGCTCAAAGCACTTTTGGGTAATTTTCTTCGGATCGGCCCGTTGAGCACCGTATTTCAATCACAGTTCGGCGATGAAAAGCCTTTTTTACCCAAAACAGCTCAAAGCACTTTTGGGTAAAATCACCGGCGAACGCGAAATTATTGTCTGGATTCTATTCAATACATCCGGCCCCAGTGTTTTATCTGGCGGGGAGATTTGACCAAAAAAGGGCAAGTATGTCAGAGTACGGGTACTGGCCAAAGCCTGATAAGGTTGGGCCGAAAGGAAACGCCAACAAACGATGAACGTAGATGAACATATAAGTTATTGGCTGGATAGTGCAGAACACGATCTGGAAACAGCGGAAAGTCTGTTCACCTCAGGTAAGTACGACTGGTGTCTGTTTTTAGCGCATTTGGTACTCGAAAAGGCGCTGAAGGCTGTGTATGTGCGGGAAAATGATAATCGATTGCCGCCTAAAACTCATAACCTTGTAAAACTTGCCGAGGAAACTAAACTGGAGTTGACCGAAGAGCAGAAGTTTTTTTTTGATGAAGTTAGTGATTTTAATATCGAGGTGCGATATCCTGCATACAGGCAAGAACTGTATAAGGTATGCACAAGAGCATTGACTGAAGACTATTTCACAAGAATTAAGGAGCTGTATCGATGGATCAGATCCCAAATCAGACGCTAAAAGTCATAGAAGCATACATAAAGGAATTAGAGAAGAACGGTATCCCCGTTGACCAAGCGGTTGTATTTGGCAGTTATTCGACCGGGCACGCTCATGAGTGGAGTGATATCGATATCGCTTTGGTATCCGATGCGTTCGAGGGGATTCGAATGCGCGATCGGAACAAGATCCGGCGAATCACCTTGCGGGTGAGCCCGGATCTCGCTCCTGTTCCTTTTAGGCCTGGGGACTTCACTCCTGAAGATCCTTTTGTTAGAGAGATTATTGAACGGGGGATCAGGGTGGTATAAGTTCAGAGAACAGTAAGTAGTGAACAGGGCGCCTTCGACGTGGTGGCGGGACTCACGAATCGTGCTCCGGTGTGGATGCAAAACGTGGGGCTGGAATGGTTCTATCGTTTTTTGGAAGAGCCGAGAAGGATTTTCAGACGCTATTTCGTCGAAGACATGTACTTTTTCTGGCTTCTTATTAAGGAGTTGGCGCGATAACCTACAAAGTTTCAACAAGACCTCCCAGCAAGAAGATAGTGCATCGTGAATGGTATATGCCTACTTTACCCATTTTAGCTCAAAGCACTTTTGGGTAATTTTCTTCGGATCCGCCCGTTGAGCACCGCATTTCAATCACATTTCGGCGATAAAAACCCCTCTTTACCCAAATCCGCTCAAAGCACTTTTGGGTAAAATCACCGGAGGAAACATTTTAATCTTCCGACAAAAAACAGGCCAGATCCTGCGGCGTCTTGACTGGCGGCGAGAAAAAAAGGCAAATTTAAAATTGGGTTCAAATCGGAAATAATGGTTGAAAGGTGAAATATGAGTATCGGGTTTCACATGCATGCACGTGAAAGGATGGAGGAGCGGGGGGCTACAGAGGCAGAAGTAGAGTCCGCCATTGAAGAGGGAGAAAGATTCGAGGCCAAATATAATCGGGTTGGCTTTCGAAGGAATTTTCCTCTGATCGAGGAATGGCGTGGTAAGAAATACAGTACGAAACAGGTGGAAGTATATGCTGTTCCGGAAGGTTCTGATTGGCTTGTTATTACCGTAATAACGCGCTATTTTTAGAGGGGTAGAGGAGGTCGGCCATGAAATTGAGCTACGATCCGAGATACAATATTGCTTATATTCGGTTGCAAGCAAAGAAAAAGGGAGTTGAAGCCATCAAGGTGAGTGACGAACTGGTGGTGGACATGACTCCCGACGGAACGATTTATGGTATGGAGCTACTGAATGCAAACGAACAACTCAAACGCGATAAGGAGGGCAGGCTTCTGGTTGTGAACGAGGCCACCGGGGAGACAACGGATATACCGTTCTCTGTCTAGGCTGGGAAAGAGACGCAAGTTACGAAAAGGGGCAACAATTATTTAGAAATCTTTTGGCGCTCCTCTCACCGGCGAACCATTGAAACAGATTTACTCCCATGCCGGACTATTCGTTCTGCCCTCCTACCACGAAGGCCTCCCGATCGCGCTTTTGGAAGCGATGAGTTACGGGCTGCCGGTGCTTGTTTCGGATATCCCGGCGAATAAAGAGATCGGTCTGCCCGATGCCCGCTATTTCCGCTGCGGAGACGTGACTGATTTGAGGGAAAAAATGATTTTGCTGTTAGAAAAGGGTTTGTCAAAGAATGAGAGAGAGGGCATGTTGAACGAAATTACAACCAAATACAACTGGGACAAGATCGCTGAGAAGACAATTGGGGTCTATGAAAGAGCGATTCGGTGATCAGTCTGGTTTTACCCAAAACAGCTCAAAGCACTTTTGGGTAAAAATCTCTTTTTGAGCTCGTACGTGCAAACTCAAAAAAAAGTTAAGGAGTTGTTCCTTTTTCTTGTTGAACCCGTTCGTGTAGCCATACTTTAATGAGCGCGCCCCGATCCACACCGATCTTTTCTCGGATTTTGTCGATATCCGTGACGAGTTCTTCGGCAACGTCCAATGTTATACGGACCTTTCTGCCGGGTCGTGTTATCGAGGCTTTGGTCATATCGACCAGACTATGAACGTCTTCTCCTTCATCAAAGCGACGGTCAAACTCATCGGCATTATCGGCGAATTTTTTCTTGGCCATACAGTTGCGCCTCCTTTTTTCTCGCGCGTCTCACAGAGATGATCCGCGTTGCGTCCCCTCGTTTTGTTGCAACGGCGGCCCAGAGTTTTTCGTGGATGGTGCCGATCACAATCGTCCTGCCCTCGACGGGATAAGGGGTTTGGATTTCGACGCGGTCGACATCCTGCCACAGGCGGGTTGCCGTCGCGAAATCAATGCCGTGCTTGGTTGCGTTCGCGTCGCTCTTGGCGTCATCCCATTCGAACTTCATGGCCATTTATTATACAAATATGCAACAAATATGCAACAAATATTTCACGGGACACGGGGGCGCTCATTAGAGGAGTCGGTCATATGATATGCCTTTTTTACCCAAAACAGCTCAAAGCAGATTTGGGTAAAATCGTTTTTTTGTTGAGAAACACTACGGGGCGGTTGACGTTTCGGCTCTAATGAAGTACACAATAGTCGGTTTCCCGCACAATCCAAGAATGTATTTTGGTCGTTTCAATTGTCTTTGGGGCTACGCTTTTACCCATTTTTGCTCAAAGCTGTTTTGGGTAAATAAGATATGGTCATGTCCCATTTTTTGGCGGCGCCATGGACCCAATGGATCTGATCAGAGCCGGCAGGATTCGACGGTTTTTTCGAGCGACAAAAAAGCTCGATGCCGCCAATTTCGTGTCGCATATTACTCAAAGGGCTGCCGGGAAAGAGCCCCTGTTCCTGGAAGATACCGACTATCTGACCATGTTGGGTCTTATGAAGGAAGTCGCCGAAAAATACGCATTGAACATCTATGCTTTTTGCCTCATGCCAAACCACCTTCACTTGTTGCTAAGTCCACGGGAGCCGAACCTCTACGATGCCATGAGAAGCTTGTTTTCGAGATATGCCATGCACTTTAACAAAAAATATGAGAGGAAAGGCCATCTTTTCGGCGGGCCTTACAGACAAGCCGTGTGCCTGGAAGACAGTTACCTTTTGGCTGCTTCCCTGTATATTCATCAGAACCCCGTTAGGGCCGGTTTGGCAACAACGCCCTCGGATTACCGTTGGTCTTCCTGCCGTCTGTATTGCGACGACGGGACGCCGGATTCTTTTTTGGATTCCAGTTTCGTTTTAGAGCTGTTGGCGCAGGACAATGTTTCAAGGAAACGAAGATACCGGATGCTGTTAACACAAGGAGGCGGATTGGATACGGGACACGTCCTGGAACAGGAAAACGCGATTGAGCGTTTTTGTTCCCAGCTTGCTTTGATGTTCCCGCCGCTTTTCAAGATGGTTGCCCGGCAAAGGCATATTGCAAGATTTTCGGGTATAGACCTGCCGGACTTAAGCGCATTGGATGCGCAGGCCGCCGCCGTGGGCAAAAGCGAATTGTCAGGACGGCCCAAAAGCGATATAGCCAAGAAACACCTGATAGAACAACTCATTGCACGTGGTTACAACCGGGGCGATATTGCCCGGCGGCTTGGTGTTTCCCGGAAAACGGTTTACAATATCTTGAAAACCACAACATGAGGCGTGGTGCATTTTACCCATTTTTGCGGCATTGAAGCAGGACTTGGGTGAATTCATCACATTCCTCGAAGCTTTCTCGGGCGACAGCGATGATTAAGGCGAAACCCAAAGCCCCTTTACCCATTTTAGCTCAAAGCACTTTTGGGTAATTTTTTTCGAATCCGTCCGTTGAGCACGGCATTTCAATCACAATTCGGCGATGCAAAGCCTTTTTTACCCAAAACAGCTCAAAGCACTTTTGGGTAAAAATGAAATAGAGATGATCGATCTTGTACAGGGACCACAGGCCGGTCATGTACAATGTAATGGGGGAGACTTTGGGTACAAAGGAAGGGTCAATGGACGCGGGGCGTTTCGTGTGATAATTGGGATGTGAATAAGCGACGAATCCGTGCGGATCATGAATAGTGAAAAGGACCGGAGACGAGGGCGTACAGATGCGGATTAGCCCGAACGAGATGCAGGCATATCGAGCAGCCGCCAGACGGCGGGAATTGGTCGGGCAAGAAAAAGTGACGGCGAGGTATCACCGAGCTTGGGATGTCGCTCGACAGGCGGCTCGCGTTCTTCGGAATGAGTTTGGCGCAGCGAGAGTGGCGGTGTTCGGATCGTTAGTGAATAAGAATTTGTTTCACGCGAGGTCGGACGTCGATCTGGCAGTGTGGGGCATGGACGAGAAGCGGTTGTTTCGAGCAGTCGGGCAGTTGCTGGCCATAGATCCGGATATCAAAACGGATGTTGTTCTGGCGGAGCACGTTTCCAGTTTGTTCCTGAATCGGATCGAAGACGAAGGGGTGCCGATATGAGAGCAGACAACGCAGCTTTGGCGGGCAGATTATCGCAATGGATCATTGATCTCGAAAGGCTGGTTGTCCGAGCCGAAACCCTTCTCGATAAGGCCCAAGGCAGCGGGGATGATGGTTATCTGGATGGTGTCGCGTTGAACCTTCACGGATTCTATGCAGGCGTTGAACGGGTGTTTGAGGACATTGCACGCACACTCGAAAAGACGATACCGGAAGGCGCGGAATGGCATCGTGATTTACTGATGCAGATGTCGTCAAAGTTCAGCGGAATACGTCCCGAGGTCATTCGACGAGAAACGCGGTATTGCTTGGACGAATTCCGGGGTTTTCGCCACGTGGTGCGCAATGTGTACACCTTCAATTTGAGGCCCATTCGCCTGCAAGAGCTGACAAAACAATTAAGAGGCTGTTTTGCGGCATTGAAGCAGGACTTGGGTGAATTCATCACATTCCTCGAAGCTCTCTCGGGCGACAGCCATGATTAAGGCGGAACCCAAGGCTTCTTTCACCCATTTTAGCTTAAAGCTGTTTTGGGTAAGTAGGAGTCTGCTGCCTTGATGTCCTGCGTACGCTGTGACTACCTGATATTTTCACGAAAGCCGTTTTGTCATGTTTTACCAGAACCAAGACATTCTAACCCGAGTTATCACTGACTTGATTTGAAGGTCTTTCTCCTACTCATAGCGTCCCATTTGTGCGGCGATCTTCTCACCTATTCTCACGTTAGCAGTTGCCGGTTGTCAGTTACCGGTTGGCCAGGCAAGAGGCGAAAGGCTGGGAAACTGATTTGCCGTGGCACTAGCGTTTTCGCCTGTTTTTTTTTCACCTAACATCTAAAACATAAAACCTACGCCGAAGGCGTAAGAGATGTATCACCAACAATTTTATATCATCGCCAACTTCATGATGGTCATGGATGCCATGATCATCATTGTTACGGGGTATGTGGCCTATTCCGTAAGTCTGGAAACGATCAACAATACTTTGGTGATGGCTTGGTATGATTTTCTGGGATGCGTCTTGTTTCTCATGTTTGCCCATAATTATTTTCTGGGCAAATGGGGTTTTTATTCAGCCAAACGATTTCCTTCCGTCTGGTCCATGCTGGGGTCCCTTTTTACGGCCGTTTCTTTAAGTTTTACCATATTGTCGGCGGGGATCATTCTGCTGGGAGTCAAGCCCTTTTCCCGCGTTTATCTGGGGGTCCATTTCGGCAGTGCCCTGGTCGCTCTGACGGTGACGAGAGTCTTACTGTACCACTATTTGGAAAGTCGGGCCAAAACGGCATTTAACTGTCGACAAATTTTGATCATAGGCGATGTGCAGAGAGTATGCGCTGTGGCCGACGCGTTGGAAAAGCAGCCCAGTTGGGGCCATCAGGTGGTGGGATGCCTTTATGAGAGAGGAGACGACCGGGTGCAGCATTGCTGCGCGCCCCTGTTGGGAACGGTCAAGGACTTTGACTACATCGTCAAGAAGCGTCAAATTGACGAGGTGATCTTTGCCTTGCCGAAAGACTCGTCGTTAAGACTCAACGAATATCTGGAAAAGTGCAAAAACATCGGGGTCGCCATTCGTATTGTGCCGGCCATGTTTGATCCGTCCGATCCCACGCTCAGGGTGGAGGCTATTCAGGGAATTCCGACGCTGACCGATTATGCCGCCTTCAGGAGCGCTTCGGGGTTGTTGTACAAAAAAATCCTGGATTTGGCAGCGGGATGTATCGGTTTTGTCTTGTTTTTGTTGATGTATCCGATTGTCGGGCTGGCGATCAAGTTGGACTCGCCCGGCCCGGTACTATTCAAGCAGACTCGCATAGGCATGCATGGACGCAAATTCACGTTGTATAAGTTTCGATCCATGGTGTTGGATGCGGACGCGAAGAAAAAGGCGCTTCTCAACAACAGTGAGATGAACGGGCCTATATTCAAGATGGAAGATGATCCCCGCATTACCAGGGTCGGCAAGTTCCTTAGAAAAACCTCTCTCGATGAGTTTCCGCAATTTATCAATGTGCTTAAGGGCGAGATGAGCCTGGTGGGCACGCGGCCGCCCACTCCGGATGAAGTGCGACAATATGAGGATTGGCATCGACGACGGATTTCCATCAAGCCGGGCATCACAGGTCTGTGGCAGATCTCGGGAAGGAACGCGATTACGGATTTTTCGCAGGTTGTGGGGCTGGACCTGCAGTACATCGACGGATGGCTTTTCCGCAAAGATCTCGTCATATTGTGGAAGACCATCTGGGTGGTCCTGGCCAGAAAAGGGGCGAAGTAGTAAACAGTGAACAGATAACAAGGAACGAAATCATGGCTTATGAAACCAAGAACGCTGCGTTGGTATCTTTCTCTCTCGCGGTATTACTCGCTGCCTTCATCCTCCAATACCACGAGGATTTCGCCAACCTCTTGAAAAGATGGAACAGTGAGGATTTTTCGTATTGCTACCTGGTGCCGTTCATTTTTGCTTATCTTGTATATACCAATCGAAAATCGTTGGCCGGGTTGGAGACGCGTCCGTCGCTCTGGGGTTTTGTGGTGCTGGTGTTTGGCGGTTTTCTCTATTTGGCGGGCAAGCTGGGGTCGATTGAAACATTGGTTTATATCAGTATTTGGACATCCATGTTGGGCATGGCCTTCGTGATCGCGGGAAAGCATATTGTCGGGTCTTTGGCGTTTCCTTTTCTGATTCTCGCCTTTATTGTGCCGCTGCCCCCTTTTTTGAACCAGTTGCTGACCTTCAATCTGAAATTGATTTCCAGCGCCCTGTCGGTGTGGATGATGCAGTCAGTGGGGCTTTCGGTGTTTCGGGAAGGCAATATCATTGACCTGGGCATTACCCAGCTTCAGGTGGTGGACGCGTGCAGCGGGCTTCGTTACGTGTATCCCCTGGTATTGATGGGCCTGGTGTTTGCGTACCTGTTTCACAAAAAATGGTGGGAACGGCTGGTGATCATCACGGCCACCGTTCCCATTTCGGTCGTTTCTAATGCCCTGCGCATCGCTATTACCGGTTATCTGACACTCAAGGTCTCGCCGGAGGCCGCGGAAGGGTTTTTTCACGGCTTTTCAGGCTGGCTCATCTTCATGGTTTCCTTTGTGTTGCTGGCCATGTTGAGCGGGCTGCTGAAGATGATTTCAACTCGAATCGGTGATAAGCCCACTGACAGGGCCGGCAAAAAGGCTGGTGTGCCGGTGGCCCTGAGCCTCAGCCGCGTGCGGCCGTCATATCTTTGGATGGCTTCGGCACTTTTTCTGGGGTTCTGGGCCGCCCATGGTGCGCTTGCTTCCGGGCAGATCACCCCTGCCCGAAAGAGCTTGCAGGATTTTCCTGCAACGCTGGGCGACTGGACAGGAGAAAAGAGCGTCTTGCGGGAAGAAATCCTGGAAGCCTTGTGGGCCGATGATTACATGCAGATCCAGTATAAAAATCGGCAAACAGGGGACGTGCTGCTTCTTTTCGTGCCGTACTACGAATACCAGGGCACGCGCCACACGGCCCACTCCCCTGTATCATGCCTGGTCGGCGGCGGGTTTGCGCCCCGCAGCAGCAAGACCATTCAAAGAGATTTTCCCAAGCCTTTCGGTCCTGTGGAGATCCGCCAAATGGTCCTGGAAAAAGGACGGCAATACCTGTTGTCCAATTATTGGTTCCACCAGCGCGGCCGTGTCATCGTCAGCGAATATGCCAACAAATGGTATCTGTTCTGGGACTCGATCACGAAAAGGCGCACCGACGGGGCCCTGGTGCGGATCGAGATGGTGTTGCACCCGGAACAATCGGTGGCCGAGGCCCAGGCGGTGATGGATGGGTTCACAGCGGAGGTGATGGGCATTCTGCCCGAGTATGTGCCGAACTAAGCGCCGTCGTCGCTGTTTTAGGTGTTATGTTTTAGGTTTTAAGTAAAAAAAAGAACAATGACATATAGATCGTTTGAGGATTTGGAGGTTTGGCAAAAGGCATGCAGGCTTGCGGTGACGGTTTACCAACAGCTTCAGGATTGCAAAGACTTTGGCATGAAAGACCAAATTGACCCGAGCCGCCGTTTCCATAGCCTCCAACATTGCTGAGGGCGCTGAAAGAAACTCGTTGGCCGAGTTCATTCGTTTTCTTCATATTGCGAAGGGTTCTGCAGCGGAGTTGCGCACCCAGGTTTACATCGCTACGCGAATCGGTTTGTTCCTTGATGAAACCCAGAAAGAGCTTGTTGAAGAACTTAAGGGGATTTCACGAATGATCCATGGTCTGATCCATGGTTTGAAAAAAGACTTAAAACCTAAAACATAAAACTTGAAACGCGACGACGAATTTGAGGAGGAAAACTCATGATCACCAGAAAAGGTCTTTTACCTGTAATTGCGGCACTCTCAGCGATCCTGGTCGTCGCCTGCAGCGGTCCGGAAGAAAAGGCCCTGAAGTTTTTTGAAAAGGGCAAAACCCTGTATGAACAAGGCGACTATGTGAAGGCGCGGCTGGAGTTCAAGAACAGCCTTCAGGTGAATCCCAACTTCGCCGGAGGCTATTATATGCTGGGCATGGTGGAATTGCAGGACAAGGAATGGAAAAAGGCCTTTGGCCTGTTGTCCAAAGCCGTGGAACTCGACGCCGACCTGCTGGATGCCCACGTGGCCCTGGGAAAGATTCTCATGGCAGGCGACCAAAAAGAGCAGGCTATGGAAAAGGCGAATTTGGTTCTGGCCAAGAATCCGGAGCACGAGGATGCCTTGCTGCTTCGGGCCACGGTGCTCATGAGCGATGAGAAGGCCGAGGAAGCGGAAGCCGTCCTGCAATCCCTTATCAAAGAGCACCCCGGAAAAGCAGAGGCCTATATGCTGTTGGCCAATTTAAGGATGCGACAAGACGATGCCCAGGGCGCCCGTCATGTGCTCCAGGAAATACTGGCCTTGGATGCGCAGAGCAAAGGGGCCAGGCTGATGTTGATCCAGCTTATGGAGCGCGAGGGCGATCTTGCCGGGGCCGAAGGGCAATACAAGAAACTCATCGAACAGGCGCCCGAGAGCAATGCGCCCAAGCTGTTGTTGGCAAGGTTCTACGTGAAGACGCAAAGGGGCGAGGAGGCCGAAAAGGTTCTCAGGGACCTCATGGAAGAAAGTCCGGACGAGGTTGAACCCCGTTTCTATCTTTCCCAATTTTATAAAGAAAAGGGAGAACACGACGCCATGATCGCCTTGCTGGAAAAGACCGTCGCGGAGATGCCCGATGCGTACCCGGTCCATGAGATGCTCGCGAGGCAATATCTGGAGGTTGGGGAAAAAGACAAGGCGGTCGCACTGCTGGAGAAATTCAAGGCCGAAACGCGCACAGGCCCGGACTTTTTAAGGGCGCAACTGGCCCTGGCCGCGATCTATGTGAATGATGAAAAGTTTGACGATGCGCTCTTGCTGGTTGAATCCGTCTTAAAGGAAAACCCCAAAGACATCCAGGCCAACACCCTCAAGGGAGGCATCCTGGCCGCGCAAAAGAATTTTGGCGACGCGATTGTCGCGTACCGTGCGGTGCTTGGAGAGGAACCTGACAATAAGGCTGCGTTGCTGAACCTAGCCGCGGCCCATCTCATGAACGACCAGGCGGGCCTTGCCGAAGATACCTATAAGAAAGTCATCCAGATCGATCCAAAGGAGCGGAGGGCCGGATACGCTCTTGTGGAAATCTACAGGCGAAAAGGTCAGACGGTCCAGGCCCGGGAACAGTTGGAAAAGGTGTTGGAGGCCTATCCTGATGACAAAACCGCGTTAATGGCCTTGGGGGATCTGGCCCTGGCGGACAAAGACCTGAACCGGGCGCGGCGCTATTTCAGCACCCTGTTGACACTGGCGCCTGATTCCCCCGAGGTCCTGTACAAGAACGGCATCGTGAACCTGGTCGAGAACCGGCCGGTGGAGGCGGAATCGTTTTTTGAACGGGCGTTAACGGCCGATCCGGACTTTGTTCCGGCCTTGAGGCAGTTGCTCGACATGCGGTTAAGGGCAAAGGAGATTCAAAGGGCATTGCAGCGGTGCCAAGAGCAGATTGCCGAAAGCCCCGACAATCCGGACTATCGTATTTTATTGGGGAAGGTGTTTCTGGTTGCAAAGGACCATGATCAGGCGCGAAAGAGTTTTGAGCAGGCCCTTGAGATGGATCCCGACAGCGCCAATGCCCTTTTTGAGATCGCCCGTCTGGAACAGGCCGAGGGATCCGTGGGAGCGGCCATTGACAAATACCGGCGGATCAGACAGGCCAATCCCGGAAATTCGGGCGTGGCCTTGCTGCTGGCGACGCTATTGGAGAAAAACGGGCAGACCGGGGAGGCCAGGGCCATCTATGAAGAGGTGCTTGCCGACAACCCTGATTCGTCGGCGGCAGCCAATAATCTGGCCTTTTATTATGCGGAATACGAGCCTACAAAGGACAATCTTACCAGAGCAGAACAACTCATGGCGCCGATTATGGAAAAGATGAAAGACAATGTGGATATTGTCGATACGGCAGCCTGGATTGCCTATCGCAAAGGCGACTTTGATCGGGCGAAAGATCTGTTGTCAGGCGTTTCCGACAAGATTGAAAACCGCCCCATTGTCCAATACCATCTGGGGATGATCTACCTGGGCTTGGGAGACGAGATGCAAGCCAGGAAGCACTTGCAAGAAGCCATGGTTGGAGATGCGTTCTATCCTGGAAGAAACAAGGCGGAAAAGGCCCTCAAAACGGTGATCGGTGAATAGGAAACAGTTCAAAAAATTGGTGAACAGTGAACAGTAAACAGTGAGCAGTTCAAAAAAACTTGATGCCGGATGCAGGAGGGGCGAGGGGCTATAGGCCAGAGGCAAGGGGCAGGTGCCTTTGGCTCTGTGTCAAGTTTTAAGGTCTATGTGTTTTTTTGCTTTACCTTGGCGTGCTTGGCGGCTTGGCGCGAGAATTATTGGTGAACGGTTCAAAAAAACGTGAGGCCGGATGCCGGATGCCGGATGCTGGATGCCGGATGATGGAGTGACGATGTAGGGGCGGGCTTTATGCCCTCCCGGTTGACTGAGTGCCCAAGGTTTTCGGGCGGGGATAAACCCCGCACCCTACAAAAAGGAAATCCGCAGCCTGTAGCAGGTCCGGTTGCGCCAAAGGCGCTGCCCGACAAAAGGCCTACACGTTGGAAGCCTATTGCCGAACCGCTTGGACGATTTTGGGGGACGCCTTTGGGGGAAAGATCCGCCTCCCGGCCGGCAATAGGCCTCCTCGTGGCATGGTTGCCCCTCAAACCATTCGCCCGCGTTGTTATTTTTCGGCTTGAGGGGCAACGCAAACATCCTGTTTTGTTCTTCCGACTACAAGGTGACCTCTACTGTTTTTTTTGTAGGATTCGAGATAATTACCCCTTCCGGTACCCGTGCGACAAGATTCCGGTAGGTCAAATTCGCATCCAAGACAGATTCGTACTCGGCGAGAATTTCATTCCGTGTAAAGGAAAGGGATATGGGCTGTCTCTTTTCTATAATGTTGAGCACCTTGTACCGAACAAGCGCTTTTGACATTCTCGTGTTCTTTCCATCAGTCCATGGCGCCTCTCTGCGCCGACTCTTGGCCTGGTTGCATCATTTGCCAAGCAGGACGGAACGGTAAATATCCACGCCCGATGGACGTGGATACTTTCTACAAGTGGAGGTAGGAGCAAGTCACATGCCAAAAATGGTTTTCTGCACATGCATCTGTTTTTCTTCGGTTTTTTGAATTTTCCAAAAATCATCCCACAATACAAACGGAGGGAATTCCCTTCATCAACCCATCGCAATATCCACCGAAATTCAGCCGCCCCCATGACCGGCGTGCGTTAGTCGGTGAAGGAATAAACCTTCAGTTCGGTCATGAGGTAGAATGACGGTTGATCAATAAAGCATTTTGGCTTTTTGAAATGATTCTGTTACATAAAACAACTGTAATCGTAAAACCCTTTGAAAAACCTCCGACACGTTGACGGCACACGCGTTTTGGATCCGCAATGGCTTCAGGCATTGACTCGGCCGGTTTCCCGATTCCGGTCATCACTGCCTTTTCGGCCATGCGGGGATACGCAATCGCATAAAGCAGCCGAAAGGTCTTCATGAAACCATCCGCGACAAGACTACAAAGATCATTTCTTGAAACAGAGATTGATCGCCGCATTCTTCGCGGATTGGCTTGCGAGTGGGAAACCGCATTGTGGGTTCTGGATTCGGCCCACAGGGCGTTGATGCGAAAACCCATGTTCAGCCTGAAGCGCATGACCCACAGGCTGGGATATTGGTCCGGACGGAAACGAGAGATCGTCCTGGGGCGTGACCTGGTTTTTAATCACCCATGGGATGCCGTCCGAGAAGTCCTGCTCCACGAAATGGCCCATCAGCTTGCAGAAGAAGTCTTGGGTGTTTATCACGAACCGGCCCACGGCGCCGCGTTTCAAAAGGCTTGTCATCTTCTCCGCGCGAATCCTGAAGCCTCTACGAACTACAAACCTTTAAACGAACGGCTCCACGAGGTTGCATCCAACCCGCAAGACAAGATCATGCTTCGGGTAAAAAAGCTCATGGCGCTGGCAACGAGCCAAAACCGCCATGAGGCCGAATCCGCTATGGCCAAAGCCCACGAGCTTATCGCCAGGTACAACGTGGATCTTATCATCAATGAAACAAAACGCGATTACGTGAGCATCTTTCTTGGGATCCCGTCATTACGCCACCCTCGGGAATATTATCACCTCGCCGCATTGTTGCAGGACTTTTATTTTGTGCACGGTATCTGGGTCTCCGCCTTCGTGTTGGAAAAAGATAAGATGGGCAGGGTGCTCGAAATCACCGGAACCCGGCAAAACATCTTGTTGGCCGCTTACGTGCATGATTACGTAATCCGGTTCATCGATGCGCAATGGTCCATCTACAACAAACAAAAAAGGTTGAACCGGTACCGAAAAAGCGACTACGCCGTAGGGATCATCCAGGGATTCAAGACGAAACTCACGGCAAGGCAAAAGTCGGGGAAAACAACCCGTTCAGCATCGGCCTTGCTAAAACTCGAAGACCCTCTTCTGAAAGAACACATGGCTTATCGATATCCCCGCACCGTAAAAATCGGCAAAAGCGCTCCAAACCGGGATGATGCCGTTTTTAGACATGGGATCGATGAAGGAAAAAAGTTGGTCATTGCCAAAGGCATTGCACACAGGACGACGCACAAAAACCTGTTCATCGAAGACAGGACGAGCCGATAGGAAGAGGCTGACACAAAACAACGCGGATTCCCGGCGCAAAATAGTCTGAAGAAAACGCGCCGGCGTTTACCCGGTGGATCTGGGATAAGAATATCCGTTGACATTCATCCGTCAGTTTTTTAGTATGCTAACATATCGGGATTCTTCAAGGTCCACCACTATGATATCGCGATAATATTACCGTCGGCCACGACACTTTTCCGAGGGAAAGATATGGAACGACAAGATAGGAGAAAAAAATCAAGGACCAATTCACTCAACCTGCTCTCCTATTACTGTGTAAACGAAAACGATGAGATTGTGATGCAGGGAGTCGGAAGAACCCTAAACATCAGCGAAGACGGCATCCTCTTAGAAACCCATGAGCCTGTTGATCCGAAACACGCCGTTTCTTTGTTTATAGCCATTGAAGAGAATCTGGTAGATGTGAAGGGTAAAGTGACGCACTCCTCCACAAACGATAGCGGCAAGTTCAACACGGGCATCGCATTTGTCGCGCCCGATAAGGCAACTCGGGAAATCATCGAACAATCTATCGCCGCATTCAAAGGCGGGGACCAATAACCGCTTGGCCGTTGAAAAAACGTCCTGACGGTTTACGCCGTCGCTTCCGCCCCTCGAGTATGAACTCCTTTATGGTATCTTGATCCAGTCGCCGCGTTCGTCCTGAATCCATTCACCGCAGCCGGCCTTCTCAGCAATCTGAAGCGCCCTTTGAAATCCACCGACTGCAACAAACCGTTTTGATTTATTCTGATAAATGGTTACATTATTTTTATTGGACAGACGGATCCCAGTCTAAAACCCACTGAAAAGGATCAATCCGTGTATTTGGCGCAACGAAGAATCGAAGGGAAAACCCGTTTTTTTATCCGGGAAACATACAGGGACGCCAATGGCCTCCACTGCCGGGATCTTTTTGACCTTGGGACCGATCCCCGTGAATTTGTCGTCTATCCGGGCGGAAACGCCTTTTATATCAAAGAGGTTGTAGAAGACGCGATTGTTTCATTAAATGCCAAGGCAACCCAAGATGATCTTGAAACCGTGTTCTGGCCCTTTATCAAACCGGAAATCCGCCGGGTCATCGAGCCGTTTCAAGACAGGGCCAAAAGCAGAACCCATAGGCGGGACCGGAATCCAAAATCCGATGCCGAGCTGCGGTTCGGAGTCCATGTTTTTGACAAACGACGCATCCTGTTTTTGCGATGCGGATGGGCGGGCATGCCCGGAATCGAAAAAATTCCTCCCAAACTATGTCTTCAGTTCCTAGAAAAATCGCGCGACGAGATTGAACAGCGCTTTTTGACCCAAGAGCGCTGTCTGAGCCCTTCTGAATTGAAAACCTATCTGTTCGCAACACTCGACCTGCAGCGATTCTTTCCCGAATCCTTTGCCAAAAGACTTCCCGAGGCCTTGGATCCCCGCAAAATCGATAAATATTTTCTGGAAGAGATTTGTCGCCTTCAACAGGATCGTTCTTTTTGGGCGGGCGAAAAGACCGGGGAAACATTGCATCAGTACTTGATTCGATATGTCATTATGTTTTTTGACAATGATTTTGATCAAGGATTGCTTATGGGCGATTACGTTAAGGATTTCATGAACCGACAGCGCTTTCACTGGGCTTCCCACAAGCATCGGATGGTCAGCCTCGACAAGGCAAGTGCTGTTTTCGGCATTAAAAAAGAAA
>CAYSGJ010000192.1:0-10817 GCA_964430705.1 uncultured Desulfobacterales bacterium
CGCATGCATTGATTGGGCCCGCCCCAACGCGCTCTAATTCGCTCAGACAGTTTGCCGGTTGACACCAAAATACCCGACGTCGTGGATTGGAGCAGTACGTTTTAACCGGATGAAACATAAAGGAAATCAAAGCAGATATTAGGAAACAGTCAGGAAATCAGGTCAAGGGATTACTGATTGTGGCAAAAAAGGAAGGGGGCGGGGACGCTCGTTAAAGGAGTCATCAAGGGAAAAAAGACCCCGCCGGGGCTGCCGGGATGAAACGGTCCGATATGACTGCTGCCGTCACAAATTTGCGAGGGTGTAAATGAGGATCGTGCTGGATACCAACGTGTTCGTTTCCGGCGTCTTTTTCACTGGGCCGCCGTATCCAATACTCAAGGCGTGGCGCCAATAGAGGCTGGAGATTGTCGCGTCTCGGCAGTTTTTTTGACAACTGCCTTTGATTTCTCTTTTCTGTCAAAGGGAGGTGCTTGCATGACAACCATCAACCCAACCTTTCTCGCCCCATGCGGTCTGTACTGCGGGGTATGTGCTGTCTATTACGCCACCAGGGAAGAAAACGAAAAATTCAAGGACAGGCTGGTCGGCGTTTACAAAGGGAAACTTCCCGGCGCTGACAACCTATGCACCCGCGACATCTACTGTGAAGGATGTTTGTCCGACAAGCCATTTGGGTTTTGCAGGCAATGCTCCATCCGAGATTGTACCCAAAGCAAAGGCTACGACGGTTGCTACGAATGTGACGATTTTCCCTGCCAGTTCATCGATGCGTTTCCGATGCCCGTCGGCAAAAAGGTGATTCTGCGGGCGATTCCGTATTGGCGAGAGCACGGGACTGAAAAATGGGTCCACGATGAAGAATCCCGGTATATTTGTCCTGATTGCGGACACAGACTATTCAGGGGCGTGAAACGGTGTAACAAATGTGGGCTGGAGGGACTCGATTTGGATTGATATTGTCGTGACCCGTTCTACATTGACCATTCGCCCGAGGTTCCTTTTCAAAACATCGCGGCAGATGCACAAAACAGTGGCGAACGCCTGGCATGACGCCAATGATTTCAGCCGACATCGTTTTATCAAAGGGCATATCGCGGCACGATCCGGCGACGAACTCCTGCGCCGTGCGGCCGATACCCTTCATCAACACAAAATAGATGTTTCAGCGACAGGTTTGGGGGCAGCCTGGCTATACACGCGTTTTGCAAGCTTCCAGATCGTCACTTTCTATTTTGCCAGCCAACCGCATGAGAAGGTAATGCAGGCTCTTAATTTCAGGGAAGATGAACGCGGGGCCAATACTTGGCTGGTCCTGCCTGATGATGAAGGCGTTTTCCAGGGACCCCAGATTCGGGACGGAATCTGGTCCGTTCACCCTGTACAAATTTATCAGACCTCAAGGGGCATCCCGAGAGGGCTTCAGGGGCAGCTTCCATGCTCCGTCAACTGTGTCGACTGGAAATAAAGATGCCTTAAAAACCTCCTTTTGCGTCCCAGATTTGAGAGTATGATGATCTTAGGGTATAATTTCAAAATCGTTCTTCATACGAAAGGTTGTTGCCATGACGGAAAAAGTCACATACTGGTTGGACATGGCTCAATATGATCTGGAAACAGCAAGGGTCATGTTGGGTGGTCAGCGGTATCTGTATGTCGGTTTTATGTGCCATCAGGTCATAGAGAAAGCGCTGAAAGCCTATTACGTATCCGTCAAGAAAGGAAATCCTCCTTTTACGCATAATCTGAACTATTTGGCTCAACAGAGCGACGTTTACGGCAAAATCTCGGAAGACCAAAAAGATTTCCTGGATCTTCTGGCGCCATTGAATGTGGAAGCTAGGTATCCGACGCACAAAGAACGGATCATGCGGTCATTGAGCGAAGAACGGTGCAAAGAAATCATTCAGAAAACGGAAGGACTGTATCAATGGATAAAGCAACAGCTATCGAACGCGTGAGACGGTACGCCGATATTGTGCGAAAGAACTTTGATGTCAAAAGAATCATTTTGTTCGGTTCTTACTCAAAAGACACGGCACGGAAAGACAGCGACATCGACGTGGCTGTTGTATTGGACCGCGTTGAAGAAGATTTCTTGACGGCTCAGTCAAAGCTCTTTCGACTCAGAAGAGAAATTGACGCCAGGATAGAGCCCGTTCTCCTGGAGGCATCCAACGACCGGAGCGGTTTTCTTGAAGAAATCCTGAAAACCGGTGAAGTGATCTACAGCGCGGAACCAGTATCATGAAGTCTCATTTAGGCGAACTGAAAACGCAACTTGCACGTTCATGGCCAGACGCATGGGCTGGAGGGACTGGCTTGGATTGATTGCATGATGCCCGTCCTGCGGATTCGTATTTGCGATCACAGCCGGAAATTATCGGTAAAATAGAGTAAGCGCGGGCAGCTGTTTTTCAACGTTTTTAATAACCTATTTTGCCATCATCCGCTCCGCTGATTTCACCAAAACTACTCTTTCTTACCCGCACCTTTTTGAATCTGGGAAAAATTTGGGCAAGGCCTGCTCCTCCCCGGTAAACTCGACTGCCGGTGGATCTGAGAAGCGTCGTCGACTTGACAGATCGGTTCTTCTTACGTTACATTCTTACGTACGAAGAGAAGGAGGAGACCATGGACAAAATCATGTCAACGCGAATGGATGAGGCCGTGATTCGACATATCGCCATGTTGGCAAAAAGGCTGGGCACGTCCAAAAAGGCCGTTCTTGAAAATGCCGTCCGGTATTATGCTGAAAGGATCGAGGCGGAACAGGGCTTCGATGTGTTGATCCATACTTTTGGGTGTTGGGAACGCGATGGATCGGCAGCCGAGACCGTGAGCATCATCAAGGATACTATGCGGAAATCTCAGGAAAGATACAGTCGATGAGGGCATACATTGATTCAGATATTCTCATTTGGCATTTGCGTGGTGAACGCAAGGCCCTTAATTTACTAACACAACTCAGGGATGATGCGCAGTTCGATCTATGGATCGGCGCCATCCAACGGGCTGAAGTGGTCTTTTTCATGAGACCGGCTGAAGAGTCAACCACCCTTTTATTCATGGCGCAGTTTCAAACCGCGAGTGTGGATGAGCAGATCATCGATAAGGCCGGGGAGTTCTATCGCGAATGGAATCCTCGCAGCGGAACCGACGTCAACGACGCTATACTGGCCGCCACGGTTCTGCAAACGGGCGGCACAATATATACTTTGAAATCCAAGCATTATCCAATGCCTGAAGTTCCCGTTCAGCGTGCATGGGAAGAATAGTCACAGAAAGGCAGGGCGGGCCGTGGTAACATTCCATAGTTAAATGACAAGTCCTACAAATTGCCTTGGTTTCCTGGTAGAAATGTCCCCGGTGAAAATCAGTGAAGAGCGTCCCCGTTTTTCCCCCAGGAATGACCAAAATTCAAACGATGTAGACAAGTATCGTAGCAGAAGCCGCAACAATCATATTTTTGGAAGATTCGATATTTGAATTTGTTTGCCGCTTACGCCTTGAGTACACCACGAACTTCGAGATTCGAATGTAGTATTTTGTTCGCGCTGCAATAGCAAATCATGCCCTCTGGGCTTAGATCAAATCCGGGCCCTCGACCCGGCTCCTTACATTCAGTCTGTGTCTTGGAGAATTGAATCTTTACTCCGGATTCTCCAATTCTTCTGCGGTAATTTTTACCCAAAGAAGAAGACGCTCTCGGAGCTGCTCTTTCACATTGAGTGAGCTTATTCTTTCTGTAAGGGTTTTTGCATCAATCATTTTCTCTATGAGAAGTAATCGAACAAATTCTTTGTCCTTTTCCCTGTAGGCTGCAAGTTTGCTGGCAGCAAGATCGTGCGTATCAATACACAACCCCGTCTTACCATTCGTCGATATGGGGTCACTGACGGATATGGTTCTGCGTTCCCAGCCGTCGGGGAGTTTTGCAGATTCAATTAGTATTCCATGGACATAAAAGCCATGGGTTTTATGGAACAGGGACAATTCACCCAAGGCACCATCGATATCATCAACATTTTCAGGTCGATTCTTCGGTTGGACATCAATTTCGATTGATGTACGAAGGCTTTCCGGCGCGTTTGGAAACTCTCCCAAAATCGCCTGGGAGCCGAATATCCACAACTCGGTGTCTTTTGAGACATCACAAGCCGCTCGGATTGCATGTTCAAGTTGATTGCGTGTCATTTTGATCCTCCAAGTCATTGGCCGGGTGATTCCGTTTGTTGAAGTCTAGAATGGCAAAAAACGGGTTGCTCTGGCGCAAGCGATTGGCTCGTTCGCTGGATGAAGTGAACAATCGCAACAGACGTTGAACGGAATACATATCAAGGATGTCGCGCCACTCCATTAAATCCCTGGCAGCCGTTCCTTGATCTTCCTTTAGCAAACGATCGATATAATCCTTTGCGCGCCGAATGAGAGAAGCATCCTGTTCGACAGCTTTGGCCAACTTACGAGACAGTACGAGCAACTGACGATCCTTTTGTCCATGTGTCAATGGTTTCCTTTTCTGCTGTCGCGCAGGGCTGCCCGGTGCCGGCATGACACCATACAGAACAGTAACGTCATCGAGCTTAAGATCGGAAATATCCGCTTTTGTATAGCCTTCAAGTTCGATCGTGAGATCGAAGTCATTTTCCACCTGATTGAATTTTGTCCGCAATTGGCGAACGCAATTCGTCAGATGGCGGGTATCATGCAACAATCCTAATGTGAGCGGCTCACCGATTTCCTTCGGCAACGCTTTAATCCATGCTGCATGGGGATGGGGTTTCAGGTCTTTGATTTCATTTTTTATCGTGATAATCAGTTGTTCGTATCGATCTTTTTCCGCCTGAAACAACTCTAATATGATCTGCATGAGTCTGTCCGAACAACGCAGTTCATACTGGTGCCTGCGACCGCCCCCCACACGCGAGATGAAACCCGACAGATAGAGTCTTCCAAGTGCTTTTTGAGCGCCAGGTACGGTCAGCCCGGCGCGTTTGGCAACATCCGAAGCTGAAAGAGGGCCATCAACCTCATTCGCCATGACCCTGAGCAGTCTCACATGGGCTCGGGTACCCAAAAGTTCATTCAACGGATAACGCAACGGATCCTGTTCAGAAACAATGGGTCGCATAAACATTCTCCTTCTCGGTTTTCACTGGCCTATATAATAAAACTGTAGTTTTATTGTGTCAACTATTGTTATGTTTTAACATCTATAGTTTACAAAGGTAGGTTGTGGGTATATCTTGGAGGCTTAACGACCCGAAGGCGGTACAAAGGCGGCGAAGGCGGGAACTCAAAGGCGGCAAAGTAAAGGCGGGTCGGACCAAGTTAACAGGTAGAAAATAAACGACAAAGCATAGAAAAACTGCATGAATTGTTGTCTTAGAAGCCCTTTTCTGATAAGGAAAAAGGGCTTCTAAGCGTTAAGGCTAGATTGGGTATTTGAGCAATTGGAAGGAAAGTTGTGGAGAATATCGACGGGTATGAACTAAAGGAACCCGCGGGATCTTACAGACCTCGTTTGGGGGGCAAAATGGGCTTTCTAAGCCCCCAAAACGGCTATTATTGGAATGATATTTCGGGAAAAACAAAAGAGTAGCTTGGTCCGCTCCCGCAAGCGACCCAAGCCCAGACAGGGGCTTCGGCAGGCGGAAAAACGATTACAGCACAAGAATTAGCTTTATATTTTGGCATAAGTCAAGAAAAATGATTACAGAATCGCAAGCCCAAAGGCGCTCGCCTCAACAGGAAAAACATTGACGCCCCCGGAAAATCGGTTACAAAACGGCTTCTAGGAAGATTTTTGATTACGTGATGCGCACAACGTCAACCCGACGGTTCCGGCGTTTTTTGGCCCAGGTCCCAATCACCGACATTCTTCCCCCGCCTGCGGTAGATAAACCCGCAGACCGTAGCGACTCTGAAAAGATTATTGCCACAATGTCGCAACCATCGAATCGGCGGGGGGCCACTTTCTCCAAAAGCCGATGATGATTTTGCCGAATACCGAGATCAGGCGTTTCTCGATCTGCTGGGAATCAAGCTACCCAAGAAAAGGCTTCAGGATTTCTGGCCCAGTCGAGGGCCTCAGTGGGATGCCCTGGGGCGAATTGATGACAAAGTATATTTCCTGGTTGACAAAGCCCATGTGGCAGAAATTGTTTCTTTGTCGCAGGCAAAATCACCTATATCTCAATCCTTGATTAAAAAGAGTCTGGGCGAAATAAAGACCTTTCTGACTTTAAAATCCGATGTTGATCTGACCAAGGGGTTCTATCAATATGCAAACAGGCTGGCCCATCTTTATTTGCTGAGGGAACTCAATGACGTTTCTGCCTATCTGGTCTTCGTATACTTCGTCAATGATTACACCCATATCCCGACAACCAGGGACGAATGGAACGGTGCACTCACATTGATGCATACTATCCTGGGAACGCAAAGACACAGACTCTCAAAATATTTGATCAGTGTTTTTATGGACGTGGAAAAGCTGAGTGACATTTGTTGAATATAGAAATTACTAATCTGAAAAGCAGCAGCACTATTTTCCTAATCACACACCAGCCATCGTCGTCGCCCACAACCATCCCGCTGGAGGGCTCATCCCCAGCCAGGACGACATCGCAGTGACCAAACAATTGAAAGCTGCAGGAAAAACCCCGGGCATCAAACTCCTGGGCCACATTATCTTTAACCATAAGAGGTATTATAGTTTCCTGGGAAAGGAAAAATAATAGCTTAAATACAATTAGTTGGGTTCCGTTTCTTGGCTGATGCCATGACGGCATAGTATACATAATGTGTAAGAATTCATCTATTGAGTGAAATACCGCACATTAAATATAGCTTTCCATGCAGTTTTAGTATATGGTATATGGCGAAACACACTGAATAGGTGAATAATTTCGTATGGAATATACCCTGAAAAAGCTGGAAGGACTGGGAAGCACTGATCGAGAAAGGATCGGCGCCATTATCCGAGGTACAAAGGGAACTGTCTCTGTAAAGGATGCCGGCAAGATTTTGGGAATTTCTTCCACAGAGGCGGCAAAGATGCTTGCGAGGTGGGCCAAGAAGGGGTGGTTTTCTCGCATACGAAGGGGCTTGTATGTGCCAATCCCCCTGGAGTCTCAGACGGCAGACACGGTGCTTGAAGATCCATGGCTGGTCGCCGAGCGGCTCTATGCCCCGTGCTATATCGGAGGTTGGAGTGCCGCCGAGTACTGGGGCCTTACGGAACAGATTTTTCGTACCGTTGTCGTCATGACGAAACAGAAACCAAGGCATCGGAGACCCACCATAAAAGGTACAAATTTCTTTCTTCGCACGGTGTCGGAAAAGGCCATATTCGGTTTGAAGTCCGTGTGGAGAGGCCAGGTAAAGGTATCGGTTTCGGATCCAACGCGCACGATTCTGGATATGCTCGACGACCCGACACTTGGAGGGGGAATCCGTTCCGCGTCAGACATGTTAAAAAATTACTTACGTTCCGAAAACATGAACTTGGATCTATTGATCGATTATGCCCAACGCTTGGGTAACGGGGCCGTGTTCAAGCGGCTCGGGTTCTTGTTGGAACGTTTCGCTCCCGAAAAGACTGATCAAATCGGGAGATGCCGATCCAGGATTACCACAGGCAATGCCAAGCTGGATCCGACGCTCAGCAGTGACAGACTGATCACCAGATGGAGGATATGGGTTCCCACCAGTTGGGTTAAGGAGAATGGCGTTGATTGACAAGCGGGAAATTCTGGAGTTTTCACGGGAGTTCGGTCTCAATGCGAACGTCGTTGAGAAAGACTACGTCATTGGGTGGGTGCTTTGGGGGATATCGAGTCACCCGGACCTTGGCCCGTCGTGGGTCTTCAAAGGCGGAACCTGTTTGAAGAAATGCTATTTTGAAACATATCGTTTTTCTGAAGATTTGGATTTTACCCTGCCCGGTTCGGATTCTCTGGAGGGGGAATTTCTGAGTGGTGTTTTTAGCGGTATCGCCGATTTGGTCTATGAAACGGCGGGTATCGAAATCCCGAAAGAGACAATTCGTTTTGAGGTGTACGAGAACCCTCGGGGTGGCATTTCCGCGCAGGGGAAAATCGGCTACCGGGGGCCAATGCAGAAGCGCGGTGATTTGCCCCGCATCAAACTGGATTTGACCACGGATGAGGTCTTGGTCTTGGATCCTGAATTGAGGGAAGTTCACCATCCCTATTCTGATCGGCCGGAAAACGGCATACACGTACGGTGTTACAGCTTCGAAGAAGTGTTTGCCGAAAAGATGAGGGCATTGGCAGAACGTGAACGTCCACGGGACTTATATGATGTGGTTCATCTGTATCGTCACGATGAGGTTAGACCAAACCGTGCTCTTGTTTTGAGCACCCTTGAAAAGAAATGTTCGTTCAAGGGTATTACGTTGCCCTCGGTGGCTATGCTGGAAAACCGACCCGAACGGGTAGAACTGGAAACCGAATGGGAGAATATGCTCGCCCATCAACTACCGGCCCTGCCTCCATTCGAGCAATTTTGGCAGGAAATACCACTTGTATTTGAATGGCTTCATGGGATTAGGGAAAAAAGGAAGCAGCCGTTGGTTCCCCGCATGGGGCTATCGTTAGACGACACGTGGCAGCCCCCAAGCATGGCACAGGCGTGGTATACAGGAGTGCCGCTTGAGATAATCCGATTTGCTGCTGCTAACCGGCTTTGTGTGGACTTGACATATCACGGAACCCGTCGGCTGATAGAGCCATATTCCCTGCGCCGCACTAGAGAAGGCAATCTGTTATTGTTTGCTGTCAGGCAGGATACCGGTGAATGGAGATCCTACCGCATTGATCGAATTCAGGGTGCAGTCGTTACCAGGGAACCTTTCACGGCACGATCCACAGTTGAGTTGACGCCAACAGGACCGATCACTGCACTACCTCTTGTCCGCCGGTCAGCCAGTAATCGAACGCCTGTGTCTCGGCCCATAAAGTCCAATCGGAGCCGTCCAAGAACAAGCACTTCTCGCTACGTGCCGACCTATATCATTCAGTGTTCAGTCTGTGGTAAGAAATTCAGGCGAAAGACGAACAAAACGCGTTTGAATCCTCACAAAGACAAAAACGGGTATAAGTGTTACGGAAGGTCGGGTTATTTGGTAGACGTCCAATACTAATCTGGACATTTCAGGGGCGAGAACGGGGATCAATCACTCCGCAAAACCTCCGGGTTTGGTACGGTTATTTGATACTTCTGGTTGAGCTGGCCGCCTTTGTAGATCTGGCGTTTGCCTTTGCCAAGATCGATTCGAGAAAGATCCAGGCGGCCGAACCAGGCATGCCCCACGGTTTCTGCGGTCCAGAGGAACAATCGCTTGACCTTGGTTGATCGACAGCTCTCCAGAAGTCTCTGAACCACCTTTGGTCGTAGTGTTCCGAGCCCTTCCATGAGCTGATAGACTTGTTTGATGTCATCGTTGTTGCCAGCCAGGCGGATCTGTTCCATGATGGCCCGCTCTGCACTGGACATGACGACTTGGAATCCACCGCAGTCCAAGTTGGTGGCAGTGTCGTCCGGGAGGCGCTCAAACAGGGATAGGCAACAGTGTTCCAACCTTGGCTCCCAGGGATGGTTCCGAAACCATGTTGGCAACTGCTCTGGTTGGTCGCTCACCAAAACAACTTTTTTGTGCCGTCCAAGTGGAACGAAGTGGGATCGGCCTTGCAGCTCCAATGCGGTACGGGCTCCCACATGCACGGTCATGTTCAGCTCGGTCTGGAGGGCATAAAGCCCTCCCTGCCAGTTGACGCTGTCGCCGGAGCGTATAAATGCTCCGGTTCCAAGGCGTTCGATCCATCCATGTTGAACGTACTTGGTTGCCAGTTGGCGGTAGATGCCCAGCGCATTGAGCCGTACCCGGGTGGTGACTGTCCCGGTGGGCCAGTTCAGGAGGAGTTTGTTTATTTTTCGAGCGCTTTGACTACCCATGGTTTACCTCTGGCAAGAAAGTCAAACAGTCAACTGGGTCCAGTTCATTTCTACGGCCAAGTGTCCACCAAAAGTTGGAGACTGAAAGCTTGTTCCGTTTTTCGGGACAAGAAACAAATAACGTAGGGGCAGAACCACTTTTTGTGAAAGAAGAGCTGACACCTGTTACCCGTCCAAGATGTCTCCATGGCCCCTAGAGTGGAAGTTATGGTCACCAAGAGTGTACCCTAACATGACCATGTGTGGACGTTAACGACACCTCTTGTCACCTTCTTCTAAAAATGCGTCGGCTTCCTTGTCTCGCCCTACACAGTAGTGAAGGGGCGGAAGGCGGGTCGGACCAAATTAACAGGTAGAAAATAAACGACAAAGCATAGAAAAACTGCATGAATTATTGTCTTAGAAGCCCTTTTTTGATAAGGGAAAAGGGCTTCTAAGCATTTAGGGGTCAAAAATGCTAAGGGAAAGGAACCCGCGGGATCTTACAGACCTCGTTTGGGGGGCAAAATGGCCTCTCTAAGCCCCCAAAATGCCTGTTATTGGAGTGATCGGTAAACACAAAAGAGTAGCTTGGTCCGACCCCCAAAACCCAAAACACCAAAACAAGATAAAATCACCACGTACGTACGTTTAGAACACCTCGCCTGCACTTCCTTCCATTTGCCTTGGTTTCCTGGTACAGATGTCCCCGGTGAAAATCAGTGGCAAAATTTGGGCGAAAACGGCGTCTTCAACAAAAAAAGGACCCAGCCGCATCGGCTAAGTCCTTGATTTAACTGGTGCGCCCAGCAAGATTCGAACTTGCGGCCTACGGATTCGTAGTCCGGCGCTCT
>CAYSGJ010000193.1:0-5028 GCA_964430705.1 uncultured Desulfobacterales bacterium
GTTAGTAAATCGGCGGTGCGAGGGCAGGCTTTGGTGCGGGAAGAAAAATTGGATCACATTCTGGAATAAAGTCCAAATGTCACGGACGTCCCGGTATCCCCCAGCTCAATATTTTTTGCTTGACAGGAGGAATATAGGATGTCCTCAGTTCCCACTCAGGCGCATGGTTAAACGCCTCCGCCGGCAGATAAAAATTTCTTCAAAGCATCTGTAACAATAGAATTTAGATTAGTCCCTTTGGATTTTGCAAATAAAACGGCTTTTCGATGCAGATCCGGTCCGGTTCGAACATTAAAACTTCCCTTAAAAGGCTTTTCAGACTCTATATTTTGCTCGTCACATAATTCCAGGTAATCATCAACAGCTTCTTCAAATCCCTTTTGAAGACTTTTCACATTCTCGCCTTCATAGCTAATGAGGCTTCTGATAAATTCAATTTTTCCATGAAATATCCGGTCCTCATCATTGTAATGGACAGAGCCATAATATCCCTTATATGCCATCATGTCTTTCATATCATTTCCTCATTCTTTAGTAGCTCCAAAATGTCCTCAATCACATATATTTTTACAATATTGGCGGGGTGCGGCTTGTGCAACGTGATGGTTGGGGCTGAAGAATGCACAAATTTTACCCGTGACCCACACGTTTTTCCAGATTTTCTTTGCACATATCCTAGACTCTTTAGCACGCTCGTCAATTCATCCCATGTGAAATCTTTTGGCCTTTCCTGTAATCGTGCCAATAGTTTTTCTTTCCGCCCCATCCAGCCTCCTTTTTGGGATAGTATAATTCATTGATGCTAATAATGCAACTGAATACAGTTGCGAAAATCGGATGATCATTTGCCCAAGATTACCTCCTGGAACGGCAGTGTTCATCGTAATCCCGTGTGTTTCCGATATATTTTTTCATGGGCTCTCGATGCTTTTCATCAATTCGCTTGCAATGTTGGCCCCTTGAATGCGCATGAGGCTTTCCTGTAAGATAAGGGGGACGGGTATTGATATATTGATTGCCACTTGAAGGTGGTTAGGATAATTGCGCTTGCATGCCGCGAAAAGCCAGGATCGACGCTTCGGGAGCGCTACATCATATTATTGTTCGGGGGATCGAGAGGCGCAGGATTTTTTGGGCACGATGCGGACCGAGGCTCGTTTGTTGAACGTCTCGGCCGGGTGGTGTCTGACACGGGCGCCGGGTGTTTTGCCTGGGCGCTGATGCCCAACCATGCACATCTGTTACTGCGCACAGGACGTACGCCGATTGCCGTTGTCATGCGAAGAGTATTGACAGGATACGCGGTTTGTGGGCCAATCGGGACGGGGTTTAAGTTCTACGTTTTCGTTGACGCAGCCTACCGTCAGGAAGAAGAGGGCCGGGGAGCTAAGGTAAAAGACCTGCCTGAGAGGCTTTGTGATGGATAGGGGCCGCGCGCTTTGAAATACTTGAAAACCCGGATTGACATTCCGAAATTTCAAGTATAGTATGTGCCCATGATACAAAGAGTTTCGTATTTAGAACAATTGGCCGAATCCGTAAGGCGTTCGCCTGTGACAGCGCTGCTTGGACCAAGGCAGTGCGGAAAAACGACTTTGGCCCGCATTTTTACCCGGGATCGGCAATCAACCTATTTTGATTTGGAATCTCAGCCCGACGTAAGGCGCCTGCAAAATCCCGAACTCGTTCTCGGGGCGCTGACGGGTCTGGTTATTTTGGATGAAATACAAACGCTTCCCGAATTATTCAACGTCTTGCGTGTGCTGGTCGATCGTCCGAATCACCAGGATCAACCGACTCGATTTTTGATCCTCGGCAGCGCATCTCCAACGATCGTGAAAAACGTATCCGAATCGCTGGCGGGCAGAGTTGAGTTCATAGAGTTGTCGGGATTCGACTTGTTTGAAACCGGAGCGGATAATCTGAATACGCTTTGGCTCCGCGGTGGATTTCCCCGATCGTATTTGGCGGATTCCGACGAGGACAGCCTGGCGTGGCGCGAAGGTTTTATAAAGACTTTCCTGGAAAGAGATATTCCTCAGTTAGGCATCACGATTCCCGCAGCAGCCATGCGCCGTTTCTGGACCATGTTGGCTCATTACCACGGCCGGATATGGAACGCCTCGGAGCTTGCCAGGTCAATGGGGCTGTCGGATAAAACCGTTCGTTCCTATCTCGATATTTTGACGGGAACATATATGGTGCGCCAGCTGCAGCCTTGGTATGAAAATATTAAGAAACGGCAAGTGAAGGCACCCAAAATATATTTACGCGATTCCGGATTGCTCCATTCTTTGTTAGGGTTGCCGGATTATCATGGGCTTATTGGTCATCCCCGTCTGGGAGCATCCTGGGAAGGTTTTGCCGTAGAGCAAATTTTGCGGGCATTTCATTTAAACGACGCCTATTTCTGGTCGACCCACAGTGGAGCCGAAATCGATCTGTTTTTTATCCATCGGGGACGGCGCTATGGATTTGAGGTAAAATACAATGAGGCGCCGACGATCACAAAATCCATGAGGGTCGCTCTGGATGACCTTGCTCTGGACCAGCTGTGGGTAATCTACCCAGGCCGGGAGCGGTATCCGGTGGAAGCAAAGATAACGATGTTGCCGGTACAGACTATACGCGACGCCCTGCACGAAATAGAATAAATAAACAGACAACTGCTGAACTGGCCCAACGGGGACTGTCGCCACCCGGGTGGTCGGGCTCTTCCGAGTGTGGATGCGGATGTTATGAGTGTTGGATGATAAAAACGGGCCACGCCAAGGACAGCCGGAATAGATGCTCCCGGTGTTTTGCATCATGTGATGATTGGTGGGATCGAGGGGCGCAGGATTTTTTAGAACGATGCGGACCGGGACTCGTTTGTTGAACGTCTCGGCTCGGGTGGTGTCCGACACGGGCGCCGGGTGTTTTGCACGGGCGTGATATCTAACCACGCGCACCTTTTTTTGCGTAGCGGCGTTACGCCGATTGTCCGAAGCTATCCGAACACCGTTGAGGCTCGCAGCGTTCTTTGCTACTGGGCGGCGTGGGAGTGCGGGAACACCATTGAGGCTCTGTCAAAGAGACTCGGCGTTGCACAACCCACGGCCGGCCAGTCCGTGAAACGGGGCGAAAAGATCGTCAAGGAGAGGGGCCTTAAATTGAAAGGATGACATGTCAATACATGAAGGCCCTTTATGCCACAGGCTGTGACCGTATCTGTCACAGGTCACCCGTATAATAAAAATAAAATACAATTATAGGGGGGCATCGTGATGGAAAAGGTTATCAAGCATTACCTGGAAGAGGCCAAGGTCGGTCGTAAACAATCTTACCGTAACTTGTCGATTTTCCCGCTGCTTTCACCATACGAAACATCTTTGGATTTTATCACCCTGGATGAAGCCCTGACAGGGGCCTTCATTGAAATTTCAGAAGTTGATGAATCGGGTTCAGTGCCGGAACTGAAGGTCATCAACAAGTCTGAAAAGATGATCCTGATTCTGGACGGGGAGGAACTGGTAGGGTCGAAACAAAACCGGATCGTCAACACCACCATCCTGATTCAAGCCAAGTCCACGACCGTGATTCCGGTGAGTTGCGTCGAACAAGGCCGGTGGTCATATGATACGCCACGGTTTTACAGTCAGAAACGCATGATGTCTGCGGGAATGCGGGCTATGAAATCCAGGCAGGTGCATGATTCTGTTCGATATTTGGGGCGATATCAGGCGGATCAGGGAGCCATATGGGACGAGATTTCGGCCAAGGCTGAAAGAATGGCGGCGGAATCTCCCAGCATGGCCATGTCCGGGATTTTTGAGAAGGAACGGGCTTCCATCGGGGATTATGTGAAACACTTCCGGTTGACCGACATGCAGGTGGGGGCCGTTTTCGCCATCCATGGTAATGTTGTGGGAATGGACTGTTTTGGAAAGCATGAAACCTTCACCGGGGTTTTTGAAAAGTTGGTCCAGAGCTACGCCCTGGATGCCATCGATTGGTTCGATGAGAAAAATGAAAGCAAAGCCATGAAGGCGGATGTCACCAAATTTTTAAAGGCGACACAAAACGGCGCCGTGGAAAGCCGTCCGTCCGTTGGGCTTGGATCGGACATCAGGCTCGAATCTGAAGACCTGACCGGCTTTGCCCTGGCCCTGGACGACCAGATTTTGCACCTTTCCGTTTTTGTCCAGAAAAGTGGTGGAAATGGGGACAGATTGTCTTCCCGTATGCAACGGTTCAGCAACAGAAGGAGATTTCGGTCATGACCTTTCTGGAATGGGTTATCACCTGGTTTTTTGCCGACCACCTGGCGTCAAAGCAGGAACAAGCCGGAGAACAAGAACGGTTGACACAAGAAATCAAGGATTTGAAAGCTCAGATTGAAGGGTTCAGGAAAAGTAAGGGCCGTGAGGAGGATCAGAGATGACCGCTAAGGTAATAAAATGCACCCCCAAAAAAGTGCGTCCCGTGTTTGACCGGGACTGGATGCGCTGTGAAATAGACCCCGAACCCGTCGAGATACCGATTCTGGGCAACGTGGCTGCAGGTCAGCCCATTGAGGCGGTCCCGCACCGCCAAACCATTTCCATTCCCAAAGACATGGTGGGACGATTTCAGACCTATGCCCTTCGGGTCGAGGGCCATTCTATGGTGGACGAAAACATTCAACACGGGGACTTCATCATTATCGAAGCAAGAGAAACGGCTGAAAACGGCGAGACCGTTGTCGCGATGATCAACAACGAAGAAGTCACCCTCAAAAAGCTCTATATCGAACCGGATCATATTCGCCTGCAACCAGCCAATTCTGCTATGGAACCGATCATTCTGCACAATCACGAAATCAAAATCCTGGGGGTGGTATGCGGCGTGATTCGGAAATACAGGCGTCATTGATGAAAAAAACGGTACCTAACGGTACCTTTTGGAATCGCTGATATTTTTCATTATTTCGAAAAGGTGCTTGACATATTTGTCAGAACCTATTAAAAACTATAAATTCTGATGCGGGGTGGAGCAGTCTGGTAGCTC
>CAYSGJ010000194.1:0-4276 GCA_964430705.1 uncultured Desulfobacterales bacterium
GGCATGGGTTTCCGGAAACCCGCCTCCGATGTACAAACCGTCCAAGTCCGGCAAATGCTCATCGGACAAAGCGCTGACAATCACAACTTCGGCGCCCGCGTTTTCCAGGGCCTCCAGGTTTTCGGGATAGTAAAACTGGAAAGCGGCATCCCGGACAACCCCGATGCGAGGCCGGGGGAAAAACGGGGATGCCAAGACGTCTCCCCCCCCCCCTCTTTTTTCCAAATGGACAGGAGGGATTTCACGGGTGGATTCCAGAAAAGCCGCCTGACCGGCGACAGCCAAGAGGCCGTCCAGATCAAGATATTGCTCCGCCATATCTCTTGCTGCCTCAATGGAATCCTGCGCCCAGGCATGTTCCGCAGTGGGAACCAGCCCCATATGTCTTTCCGGAAAAGACTCCGCTTTCAACTTGGGAATTGCGCCCAGCACGGGCACCTTGCAATAGGTTTCCACGGCCCTTCTCAGGATGGACTCGTGGCGGGCGCCCGCTATCCGGTTTAGAATAACCCCGGCAATGTGGACGTCGGGATCGAACCGAAGGCATCCCAACACCATGGCTGCCACGGTTCGGGTGCTCTTGGTGCAGTCCACAACAAGCACGACAGGCGCTTGCAGGCATTTGGCCAATTCAGAGGTGCTGGTGCTTCCCGCAAGGTCGATCCCGTCGTACAGTCCGCGGTTTCCTTCAATGACAGCGACTTCGGCGGGCAAGGCGTGGCGGGTAAAGGTGTTTAGGATCTGTTCGGTAGTCATTAAGAAGGTATCCAGATTGTGACAAGGCCGGCCGGCCGCAAGGGCCAGCCAGCCTGCATCGATAAAATCCGGTCCCTTCTTGAAAGGGGCAACCGCCATCCCATGTCTTCGCCAGGATGCGATCAGCCCCAAAGAGACGATGGTCTTTCCCGACCCCCCGCGTAGTGCGCTGATCAGGATTCGGGAAAGAGCCATGTCGTTTGCTTTTTGCAGCTGGTAATAATCAATCCGGTCTTGGTGGTCAAAGCGACTGGACGCTAGTCCTCGTGCTCGGAATGGGCCTGTTTGCCGACCCCCTTCAGACCGATCAAGGTCGTGCTCCCACTGGACCAGTACTCCAGCGTTCCCTCGCCCACCATCTTGTTGACCAGTTTTTTCACATCCCTGACTTTTTCATCAGGGAACATCTTATAGAAATCCTTGAGATAGAACTTGGATTTACCCTTCTTTTTCTCCAAGGTTTCTACGATTGTTTTTTTTGCAGCTTCTTCTTCCATATTTTCCCTCTTTCGGTCTATTTAATGTGGCTTGTGAACTTGAAGTTCGAACTCTGACGCCACGTAAAGTAAGCCGGATCACGGAAATCATCAATCAGGTGATGGGTGAACTCAAGATCACAAATCTCAAACCATCTTTCCCAACCGATCCTTTCTGCCCATTCGCCCAGTCTCTCATACTTATTCGCATGCTTTGAATAGGCATCCACCATCTTCTTGATGGTCGCCGTCATGGAAGGCCAACGGGGCATTTCGTTGGGTATAAAAGCCACGACCACTTTAGAGAACTTGGGAGCACATCTGGAGTTGGACACTTTTCCGCCGGCCATCAGCACGATGCCGTCGCCTTCGGTATCAGCCAACGGCATAGCCGGACACATCGTGTAACAGTTGCCGCAGAACATGCACCGCTCGTTTTTCACCGCCACACTGTTGAGCTTCTGGCCGCCGACCTCCACCTTGGCCGGCTTAATCGCCGCCGTGGGGCAGGCCGCAATGGCCAAGGGAATCTCGCACATCTTGTCCATGTACTCATGGTCCAGCATGGGCGGTTTGCGATGATAGCCCAGAATAGCAATATCCGAGCAGTGCACGGCGCCGCACATGTTCAAACAACAGGCCATGGACACCCGCAGTTGGGCGGGCAGCCGCATGCTGGTAAACTCATCAAAGAGCACATCCATGGTGGCCTTGACCGTGCCGGACGCATCGGTGGCCGGCGTGTGACAGTGAATCCAGCCCTGGGTGTGAACGATGTTGGTGACGCCCGCGCCGGTGCCGCCGATAGGAAACTTATAACATCCGCCGGCCTGTTTGCGGCTCAGCAGATCGTTTTTCAACGGCTCGACCTTGTTCTTGTCGTCCACCATGAACTCAATGTTGTTTCTGGTGGTGAAACGCAAATAGCCGTCACAGTGCTTGTCCGCGATCTCACAAATCTCGCGGATGTGAGACACGCTCATGAGGCGACAGCCGCCACAGCGAATCGTGTAAAGCTCATCACCACTTTCGGCAACGTGCACGATAATGCCCGGTTCTAAAATCTCGTGATATAGCCATTTGCCTTTATTATTTTTAATGACAGGCGGATAGAACTCCGAAAAATGCTTGGGTCCGATATCCGTAATCCTGTTTTCCATCGGTTTGTCAGGATTGTATCCGGAAGAAATAAATGCCATGGTTGTCACCTCCTATCTCTGGTGGTATTTTCTGAATTCGTCAACGTCACGCTCCCATCCACCCTCAACCTCTTCTTCTTTCCAGAAGACGTAAGGATTGGAGCGAGGCTCCTGGATCATCTGCGGAACAGGTTCGAAGCCGGTCACCTCGAGCAGTTTCTGCATGCCCTGTCGCTTGATCAGCTCGCCCAGGCGCTCGCGGTTCTTGCCTTCTTCCATCCACCAGTCCCAAATAGGCTCGATGACATTCTCCTTGATCTCATCGTAGGGCGGCTCCGCCTTGATAAACGGCACGATCAGGGTACCCATCTGCGCACCATCCAAGATCGGGGCCTTGGCGCCGGCCAGAATCGAACAACCCGTGTCTTTTCCGGGCCTCAGCGCCCGGGGCATCACGTTGATGCAGTGCATGCACCGATAGCACTCTTTGTCATTAATGGACAGCTTGCTGCCGTCCCAGGCCATGCACTGGGTGGGACACAGGTCGATGACTTCCTTTTGAATGTCAAAGGGGCCCCAGTCTCGGCCGGCATGCGAGCCGCCATTGGGCTTGAATTCACCGCCCACATAGGCCTTGACCGCCTCTTGATCGATACGAATCTCATCGCGCCAGGTGCCGATAAAAGATAAGTCGGCACGGGCGATGGAGGCGACGCAACAGTTGGGACAGCCGTCAAACTTGAACTTGAACTTGTAAGGAAACGCAGGACGATGAAGTTCGTCCTGATATTCCATGGTCAATTCATAGCAGATATCCTGGGTGTCGTAACACGACCACTCACAGATGGACTGGCCCATGCAGTCAGACGGAGTCCGCAAATTTGAACCGGAACCGCCGAGATCCTGGCCTAGGTTGTGGGTCAGCTCATAAAAGACCTCTTCGAGTTGAATCGTATCGGTTCCAAGAAAGATGATGTCGCCTGTGGAGCCGTGCATGTTGGTAATGCCGCTGCCGCGTCGCTCCCAAAGATCACACAGCTTTTCCAGGTATTCGCTGGTATAGAAATGTCCCATGGGCTGGTTTACACGCATGGTATGAAAAGCGGCAACGCCCGGAAACACCTCGGGCTGGTCGCAGTACCGACCGATAACACCGCCACCGTAACCGAACACACCCACAATGCCCCCGTGTTTCCAGTGGCACCTGCCGTGCTCATAGGACAATTCCAACACGCCCAACAAGTCTTCACAGACATCCTGGGGGATCTGGTATTCAATGTTTTTTTCGTTCTTTTTTCTGGACTCAGCTTCTCTCTTCATGTCGGTGACAAAGCTCGGCCATGGCCCTGTCTCCAACTGGTCCAGCAAAGGCGTTTTGTGCTTAAATTCCATTATCCTACCTCCATTCTTTTGGAATCTACACCATCAATGGAATACAGAAATCTGTATTCTGTTGCCGTCAATAAAAATAAGCCTCACTCACCTCCTCCCAATCCCAAAGTGTTTCCGCACTTGGCAAACTCGTGGTATTTGCGCTAAAGGAATTCCTCGAAACATAGGAATAATACGCTTGTGCAAGGTCAGCCTATAAAATGATTTAGGACTTTTGTCAATAAAAAAAACCCTCGGCCGCGGTATGGTTTCCGTGCCCTTGTAACGTAAAATCAAGGACCTCCCAGTCCTGGTCGTCAAGGGTGGACATGAGACAACCGCCCCAAGGCGTTTTGATCACCGCGCCCCGTGAAAGTACGGTAAAATCAACGGCGACATCAGAAGGTCCGTTTCCTTTTTTTAGGAATCAAAAAAGATGGTCTCGCAAAAAGTCGATTTTGCTCTCTCCGTAAGCATTTTGGGCGCTCCCGAGCCCTTCAGCTAAAATGCAAAAACTCGGGCTAACGCCCTCAA
>CAYSGJ010000195.1:0-5581 GCA_964430705.1 uncultured Desulfobacterales bacterium
TTTTGCGACAGCGAGACCGAGCAGGACCGGATCAAGGTCATCCTGAAAAACATCGATCCGTTTTACCTGGATTACACCTATGCAAAGGCCATAGAAAAAGATTACTACGGCGACCAGTCGGACGCCGACTATGACATGCACTGGATCCACGGCTTTTTCAGCGACGAGGTCATGACCTACGGTCTGCTGTTCGGATATTACCTCGACAAGACCGAGACCGGGACAACAGCGGGCGCTGACTTCGGCTATGCTCAGAAATTCTGGCTCTTTGACCCCTATTTTAAGGGCAATTTCGGTCCCATTACCGTGGAGGCGGAGGCCCAGTGGTATACCGGCGATTATCGCGATTACGACCCCATACTCAACGCAACAGCGGACCGCGACTATGACGCCTGGCGGTACATCCTGGACGTGTCCTTTAACTACGGGATGGGCAGCGTCGGTCTCGGATACGCGCATGCGGACGGCCAGAAGGACAATGTGACCGGTACGGAAGACTATACCATTCCCGGCGACGGCCTCGGCGGCGGCGACTGGGAACCCTTCCTGATCATGACCAGCCAGACCGGCAATTCGGGTCTGGGCGGAGTGAGTAATCTGAACTCGGCCAACGCCGATGTTGCCATCAAAGAGTTCGGGTTTGACATCTTTTATCTGTACGGCAACTACGCGGTGACGGAAACCGTGACTCTGAACGCCATTTTGGGCTGGGCATGGGCCGACGAGACGAACACGCCCAGCATGGACGCTGGCGGTTATACGAACGTGGATGACGAGTATGGCTGGGAATTCGACGTGGGCGTCAAGTGGCAGATCATGGACAATCTGACCTATGATGCCAAGCTCGGATTTTTGAGCGCCGGCGACCTGTGGAAGCGCGGGACTACCGATGGTACTTTCAAGGCCGACGACACCTGGTCGATGATGCACGCCCTGGTGGTCACCTTCTAGTTTGTTTTTAACCCTTTAAACCACAGAGGCCCCGGATGGTTGATCCATTCGGGGCCTTTTTTAATGGCAAGGGCAAAGGGGCGAGGGGAAAAGACCGTGTACGTGGTGCGTGTACGTGTACGTGGTGCGTTGGTCATCAGGGTGGGAATGGCGAGTAGGGATGACAAAATCAGTCGAAGACTTGGATGTTTTCAAACTATCTCATGAAATGACGCTACAAATCTACGAGTTGACACAAGGATTTCCTAAAGAAGAAAGATTTGGCCTTATTCTCCAAATGCGCAAGGCATCTTATTCCGTTCCTATGAATTTGGCTGAAGGTGCAAATCGGTTGAACACGAAAGAATATAAACAATTCGTTGGTATCGCAAAAGGGTCAGCTGCAGAGGTGAAGTATCAGCTGATGTTGGCTAAAGATCTCGGCTACATCGATGAGGCCGAGTATGGAAAAACGTTTGCAGAATATGAGCGTATATGTCAAATGCTTGGCGGCTTGGCTAGATCTTTGAGATGAATCATTTACATACATCCTACACGAAACACGCGCTACGTACACGAGACACGTACACGTACACGAGATTCGGAAACGAGACACGACACGGAACGGTTTGCTTGGATTTGCCGAGAAAGAACCACTGCGATGATTTTTAAAGCACTGTTGGCCATCTGGATGGCGTTTATTTTGGTGGCGGCTTTTTTTTTCACCGAGGCCGCCGTGGGCTTTCCCGGGCAGACCTCCAGGATTCTGTTTTTTCACGTGCCCCAGGCGTGGGTGGCCACCGTCTCGTTCCTATTGTCCATGATCGGAAGTGCGTGGTATCTGTCCAGACGCCGGGACAAGGCCGACCACCTGGCCTTATCTGCGGCGGAGCTGGGTTTTTTGTTCTGCGTGCTAGCCACGGTGACGGGCTCGATCTTTGCCAAGGCCACATGGGGTTCATTCTGGAATTGGGATCCTCGCGAAACGTCGATCGTCATTTTACTCATGATTTACGGCGCCTATTTCGCCCTCCGATCCGCCGTCCAAGATCCTGAAAAAAAACGTGTTTTTGCGGCCGTATACGCCATACTGGCATTTGTGACGGTTCCTTTTCTGGTTTTTGTGGTGCCTCGGATCACCATGTCCCTCCATCCGGAAGACACGATGAATCCTTCCAGCCCGGGCATGGACCCCAGGACCTTGAAGGTGTTTCTCGGTTCACTATTTGCATATACCGGATTGTATGTCTGGATGCTGCGGCTCAAGATGCGCATATTGAATATTGAAGCATTGCGGATTGCAAAATTCAGAGATTCGGAATTTGGGAAAATGGACGATCGTAATCCGTGAAACGCGAGACAAATAAGAAAAAAAGGGATCATCTCCAAAAGAGTTGTAGAGATCCTGAGGGTTCAAGGGTTCGAGTGAAATGCTAAAGAATTACAGAGACCGGCTGGGGATTTAGGGTTCATCTGAGAAGGTGACTTGGGGCCACTGAAAAAGGAGATCGCAGCAACCAAAAGAATGTTAAAAGCGCTGACAGATACCCCCGGGCATGCCCGGGGTATTCTGTCTCCGACCACATAAGGATATGATGTTCTTATGTTTTCGTGCTTTCGTGCTTTGCGGCTGCGCCTTGAAATCAGTACGTGGTAATTTTTTTGTTTTCGTGCAATTTATTGCTGAATTTCGCGAAGCCGCGGTTAGAAATTAAAAGAGTTGTCGATTGATCTTTTTTTCGTGCTTTCGTGCTTTCGTGGTTTTTTTTTGTTTTCGTGGTTTTTTTTTGTTTTCGAATTCGGAGCTTATGAATAACAAACCACAAATAGGGGATGAAAAATGAAAGACGGTCTGGGCTTTGTCATGGGTGTCAATCTGGTCATATGGTTGGGCATCGCATGCTATCTGTTTGTCTTGGACAGGAAGATCAAAAAACTGGAAGATGAATCCGGAGAATAACATTTAATGAAAAAATCCTACATCATAGGCGGGGTCGTTATCGCAGCGGCCATGGCCTTGGCCATGTACTCGTTTCAATCCACCTTGACGGCATACGTCACGGTAGCCGAGGCCAAGAACAGCAAACGACCCGTCCAGGTCGCCGGCATGATCGTCAAAGGAACAGACCGGTACGATTTGGAGAACAACAATCTGGTCTTCACCCTGCGAGAAGACGGCGGGGCCGAAATGGCCGTAAAGTATGGCGGTCCCAGACCCGGCAATTTCGATGATGCCACCAAGGTGGTTGCCGTAGGCATGTACGATCCGCAAAAGCGGGTTTTTGACGCGAGGGAGCTTCTGGTGAAGTGTCCCACCAAATATGAAGGGCAGGTTACCGGCGAATGAATAATCCAGGTCAGTTTATTATGTGGTTGGGATTGATTGCCATCGGCATATCTTCCCTTAGTTATGCGATCCTTTATTTCAATAAGAACCATAAAACGGCGGAGACCTGGGCCAGGCTGAGCTTCATCGGTTTTGCGGCATCCGTCACCGTTTCTTCCATACTGCTGATGCACGCCATACTCAATCACGAGTTTGTATACAGTTACGTGATTCGGTACTCGTCCCGGGATCTCCCATTGATCTACCTGTTCAGTTCGTTCTGGGCGGGCCAGGAGGGTAGTTTTCTCCTCTGGGTGTTGCTCGCCGCATGGCTCGGCATCCTTGTCATCTACACGGCGCGGGACATGGAACCTGAGGTGATGCTCGTCTATAACCTGAGCAACGTGTTTTTAATGATCCTGCTTATCAAGCAGAGCCCGTTCGCCATGGTGCCTTTTCCCCCTGCAGACGGCAACGGGCTCAATATGCTGTTGCAGGACCCATGGATGGCCATTCACCCGCCGATTGTGTTTCTGGGATATGCCGCCTACGCCGTTCCATTTGCCTATGCCGTCGCCTCCTGGTGGCGCCGGGACTATGACGCATGGATCAAACCCGGACTGCCGTGGGCCCTGTTCGCCTTTGTGACCCTTGGCGCCGGCATCATCATCGGAGGCTTCTGGTCATACAAAGTTCTGGGCTGGGGCGGTTACTGGGGATGGGACCCGGTGGAAAACGCTTCCTTGTTACCGTGGCTCTCGGGCATGGCTCTGATGCACGGAATGATTCTACAAAAAACGCAAAAAAAGTTGCGAAAAACCAATTTTGCTTTGGCCTCTCTGTCCTTTGTTCTGGTCTTATATTGCACGTTTCTCACAAGATCGGGGGTGCTCGCCAATTTTTCCGTGCATTCGTTTACCGATCTCGGCATCACGGGATGGCTCGTTATCTTCATGGCCGCCTTTGTAGGGATTTCCCTTTGGCTTTTGGTCATCCGCGCCAAAGACGTTCCCATAGCCGGAAAGGGCAACGGCATGAATTATTTTTCCAGAGAATTCGGCCTGATCGCCGCCATGATCCTCCTTTGCCTGTCTTGCATTGTGACCGGCCTGGGCACCTCGGCGCCGCTGATAACGAGACTGCTTGAGAATGCCTCGAAAGTGTCCACCCAGTTCTACGTGGACACCAATCTGCCTATAGCGATTCTATTGCTGCTCTTGTTGAGCATTGTTCCTTTGATGACCTGGGGCCAAAACATGTTCTCAAAGCTGGCGCCCAAACTGACCTGGGCATTTATCGGCGCCGCCGTGTCCGCCGTCGCAACCCTGATATTCGGCTATCCCGGGATTCAGATTCTGCTTCTATCAACGTTTGGGGGGGCCGTGGTCGCCATGAATCTTTTTCTGGCAATCAAGCTCATCAGAAAGAAAATCTCGCTTTCCAGCGGGGCCGTGGCCCATTTCGGCGTCGGCCTCATGTTCCTGGGAATTGTCTCTTCTTCCGTCTATGATCGCTCGGAAAAGATTTCGCTGGCAGAAGGGGAAGAAAAAGACGTCTTGGGATACAGCATCCTTTTTAAGGGACCCGAGCCGGTGCAGGAAGCCAAAGGCATCCGCGTGTTTCTGCCGATGGACGTGAAAAAAGCCGGTTCCAACATCTCCATTCGGCCCAACATACGCTCTGAACGAGCCAAGGACGGTCGCATCAACCGATTTACCCAACCCCATATCGAACGGAAAATTGTTTCCGATCTGTACGTTGCACCGCTTGATTTCAAGCCGCCCCAGCAATCGCATCAATCCGGAAACCATCTGGACCTGAAAAAGGGGCAGACGCTCCGGTTCGGAGACTATGACATTACCTTTTCGGGATTTGACGTGGCTCGAATGATGGGCCAAAGTCAGCAAGATACCCATGAGATGACCGTAGGCGCGGATATACAGGTCTCTTACAAAGGCGAAGAACCCGTGTTGTTGAAACCGGTTATCAGCGTGGGCAAACTGCACACCCCGGCCAGCCGGGTAACACTGCCCGGGCCGCACGACGCCGCCTTGACGCTCGTCGGGATTGATGCCGGCAATAAAATCATTCACCTGGATTACCAAGGCCCGGACATAGCCGAAAAAGCCGACACAAGCGCCATGCGTTCCTCCATGCTCGCCGAAATCAGCATCAAGCCGGGCATGACCGTCCTGTGGTTGGGTACGTTTTTGATTCTTTTCGGCGGCTGCATCGGCATCGCGCGGCGGATGGAAAAGTAAAACGGCGTGACCCGACCTATCATTTCTTCCACGTAAAAAAGGGGTCACATCTTAATTATTAACT
>CAYSGJ010000196.1:0-5889 GCA_964430705.1 uncultured Desulfobacterales bacterium
CGCATGCATTGATTGGGCCCGCCCCAACGCGCTCTAATTCGCTCAGACAGTTTGCCGGTTGACACCAAAATACCCGACGTCGTGGATTGGAGCAGTACGCTTTATCCGGATGAAACAGCTTTATTGTTGGTATCGGCGTTGTTGGCGGTTGATTTGAGCCGGCACGGACATCGAGTAGCCACCGCGTTGTATGAAGATAGGAGGATACATTGGCGGAACAGCCGAAGATAGCGGAGCGGTTTCATCAGGTCGTGCATGAGACATCCCATCCTGGTGGAAAACGCTCTGCTTTTTATTACATATTGTTGGTGGTCTTGCTTGTGACCGTCGTAGTGGATGTGTATATGCGCTATGGAACGGTTCGCCGGATCCAGAAGGAAAAAAATGAGTTGGCGACAATGGTGCGTGACCTGAAAAGACAGACCAAAGAACTTCAAAAAAGCGCGGAAGATAAGGACAACGAGATTTTTCGTCTTGAAACGCTGCTCGCGCCTTTTGAGGCAGCGGCCCTTGGGCGGTATCCCGGTGTTGTCGAGGAGGCTCTGGATAAATTCGGCGATGATCTCGAAAAAGAGGAAGATGAACTCACCGACCTTAAGGAAACGAGCGGGCAACAAAAAAACAGACTAAAGGGCATGGAACGAGACATTGCCAAACATCGAAAAGAGGTCGCCAATCTGAAAAAACGGATTGCCGAGCTGCAAGCCGAAAAGGTCGAACAAACAAAAGAGATTGCTCTGCTGTCGGCAATCCATGAATACGTTGAGGTGGCGACCTGGAATATGGACGGAGAAGCCATGCTTTGGAATTCACAGAAGCTGGAAACGCCCGTATCGGGGTGGGACAAAGATTACCGAAAAAAGAAACCGATTATTGAAGACAACCAGTGGGAGTGTGGTTCCGCGGCCCTTTATCATTATCGTGAGGTCATGGAACAATATCCGAAATTTCCTTTCACGTATTACGTGTTGGCCAAATGCCTGCATGCCAAGGGCGAACCGGCGTGGGAAGAGTATGCTGCAAAGGCGGTTGCCATACTCAAAAAGACTACAAGGATATCCGGGCATTCTTCAGATCATGCCGACGCGCTCGTAGAGCTGTCAGCCTTTTTGGAGGCAATAGATAGATGATCGGAATGAAGCCACGCTCGACATGGTTTGTTTTGATGCTTAACGTTTGTTTCCTGTGCGTTTGCGGGAACTGCCGAAGCGGGGACAACGTTGTCTCAGACTTGGCTGTCCAAAGGGAACGTATGGTCAAACAGCAACTGGAATCCAGGGGCATCACGGATCCTGAAGTTCTCAGAGCCATGCGCAAAGTCGAAAGGCACCGGTTTGTTCCGGAAGCCTATCGCTATGCGGCATACGCGGATCGTCCCCTGCCCATTGGAGAGGGGCAGACCATTTCCCAGCCCTATATTGTTGCTTTCATGACCGAGGCGCTCAACTTGGATCGGAGCAAAAAGGTGCTGGAAATTGGTACCGGGTCGGGATATCAGGCCGCTGTGCTTGCAGAGATATGCCATTCCGTCTACACGATTGAGATCATCGAGAGTTTGGGCAAAAAGTCGAGGGAGCTGTTGTCCCGGTTGGGATATCAAAACATCCATGTCAAGATCGGTGATGGATACAAGGGTTGGAAGGCCTTCAGCCCGTTTGACGCCATCATTGTGACGTGCGCTCCCAGTCACATTCCCGAGCCCTTGAAAGAACAATTGGCGGAAGGCGGCAAGATGGTGATCCCTGTGGGTGGAAGGCAGGTCCAGGAGTTGGTCCTGCTCGCCAAGCAAAAGGGTCGTATGGAGCAGTATTCCGTTCTTCCTGTTCGATTCGTTCCCATGTTGCGGGATAAGGGAGGTATCTACTGACGATGAAAAAGGTGCAAATCATACTTGTTGCCTGCGCGGTGCTGGGGATTGCTTGTTATGTCGTCTACAGGCAAACGGCTATCCGATATGAAAAAAAACTGACGCAAGCCCTTGAGCAGGAACGTAACGAGTACTGGGACAGGGTCGGAATATTGGAAAAAAATGTGGCCGAGTTGGAAGATGAGTTGGCAGGGCAGCGGGAAAGCATTGTCCCTCAACAGAGGTTGGCCGAGGTCTATGGTGATGAATCGGTTCCGTCTACCATAGAAGAAAGCGAAGTGGACTGCCAGGCCTTGCAGCGTCAGGTGTTGGCGGTCTTTTCATACCTGGACAACAAGGAATACATCCAATCCCATGATCTTCCGGGTGGCACGCACGAATTGTTTCAAGTCGCCGTAAATCAGTTGTCGCAGCACTTGCCCTTGGTGTCCGGGGAGATGAAAGACATGGTGAGTCTGACGCGTAACGTTGCGCATTTCTTCCGGGCGCTCGGGGAAATGCGTATCGGTCTTTTCAAGAAGATCATGGCTGAGGAAGACGAGGTGATGGAAGCCATGATGAACACGCTTTTCTCGTGGTTTTTGTCCTGCGACCGGTGTGAAGACGCCCAAATTGCGTGCCCGCCAACGGATGTGTTGTATCGATATGCAGGTTTTTTTCTGAATACGTTGGCCGGAAAGAGCTATCTGTTGAGAAGGGATTCAAAGGTCAGGGTTCTGACAACGTACTATTGCGTTCTTATTTTGGATAAGGCCAACAAGGAAATGCTCAATCGTGACGGCATCGATATCAAACATTTCATCTACTATCTGTTTAAAGATATCAGCAATCAGAAGGGGTTGGCGTACAAAAATGCCTACCTGAATAAGCTCAAACGCTTGCGAGATATTTATCAGGCCCGCCGCAGGTAAAAAAACATGAAGTATGTCGAGGTTATTGCAGACAAAGCCAGTTCAGGCACTCTCGCGATAATAGCAAAAAAAGCGAAAGCCGAGGATTTTCGACTTGGTGTTGCGGGAGATGACAATATGCGGCAGATGCGGATGCTGGTGAGCGATGACAGGCTCCAGTCCGTGCTCGACACCCTGCAGAATGTCTTGGGCGCGCAGCCAACCGCCCGGATCGTTGTTTTGCCCGTGGAGACGTCACTGCCTAAACCGGACGAGGAAAAGCGCAAGCAAGAAGACTCGGCAACAGCAGCGCGAGAAGCGCTCTATGACGGCGTGGAAAAAAGCGCGCAGCTTGACGTCAATTTTGTCGTATTGGTCTTCTTGTCCACGGTGGTGGCTGCGATAGGTCTTATTGAGAACAACATCGCTGTCGTGATCGGGGCCATGGTGATTGCGCCATTGCTCGGGCCCAATCTTGCGTTAAGTTTCGGCACGGCCCTGGGCGATATTTATCTGATGCGAAAATCGGCGAAAACACTCTTCGCGGGAATTGGGTTGGCTGTGGTCGTGTCTGCGGTTTTGGGCATGCTTTGGCCTTCTGATATGACAAGCCCGGAGCTTATGTCGCGTACTGAGGCCGAGCTCGATTCTGTTGCTCTGGCGCTTGCATCGGGAGCGGCGGCGGCGCTGTCTTTGACAACAGGTTTGTCCAGTGTGCTGGTAGGGGTCATGGTTGCCGTTGCGTTGCTTCCGCCCGCAGCAACGCTGGGGCTTATGTTGGCACAAGAAAACATTGCCCCCGCTGTCGGTGCCGGGTGCCTGCTTGTCATCAACATTGTGTGCGTCAACTTGGCCAGCAAGGTTGTTTTTGTTGTCAAAGGTATTTCCCCGCGTACCTGGTTGGAAAAGGAAAAAGCCAAACGTGCCATGGTCGTATACATCCTGGGGTGGCTGGTAATCTTGCTTCTTCTGCTTCTTTTTATCTATGCCCGACGGCCTTTAGCAACCTAGATCACGAAAAAACTGAAATATTTTCCGATTTTTCAAAGCTCTGACCGCATCTGTCACATGTCACCCGTATAATAGATATATGATTAAATTTGCCGGCGTCTTTGGAAAGTCGGGTCAAAGCTGTGCCCCGGATGCCATTGACGGGGTTGACGAAAAGAACGGAAAAAAAAGCTCTGGAGGGGGATATCGGCAAATTGCAAAAAGCATCCCAAAACATAAGGAGAATGTGATCAAGACCTTTTTGGAATGGATCGTCACCTGGTTTTTTGCCGATCACCTGGCGTCAAAACAAAAAGAGGCCGGAGAACCGGACCATATCCGCCTGCAACCGGCGAATTCAGCCATGAGACCGATCATTTTGCACAACCACGAAATCAGAATCCTGGGCGTGGTGTGTGGTATGATCCGCAAATACCGGTATCATTGATTAAAAAGTCGTATCGACCCGCAAGCGTTCTTTTTTGTAACCGTTTTTTGCTTGCCTCTTTTGTAACCGGGCGGTGGGAGTTCAAAAATGGGAAAATATATCACGCGGAGAGCCTTCATTAAACGGTCTGTGGTCGCTATCGGCGCCGCAGGTATTTCCGGGATTGCACTACCTGAAACCGTAATTGGGGCAACTACCGACGAATTGGCTACATTGATCGACATCAGAAAATGCATCGGCTGTGAGGCGTGTGTGGATGCTTGCCGGCAAGTCAACCAATGGAAGTTTCCGGAACCTGAAAAACCGTTTCCCAAAATGTATCCCAGCACAGTCAAGGTATCTGACTGGTCTGAAAAAAGGGATGTCATGGGGCGTCTGACTCCTTACAACTGGCTCTTCATCCAGGAGGCAACTGTCCGGATAGACGGCGAGGAAAGAGCTTTCACTTTCCCCCGTCGCTGCATGCATTGTCAGAATCCGCCCTGCGCAGATCTTTGCCCCTGGGGGGCCGCACGAAAACTGAGAAACGGAATCACCAGGATAGACGCGGACATTTGCCTTGGCGGATCAAAATGCAAAGACGTCTGTCCATGGCATATCCCCCAGCGACAAACAGGCGTCGGCCTCTACCTGGATCTCCTTCCATCCTTTGCGGGAAACGGAGTCATGTTCAAGTGTGACCGCTGTTATAACAGAATCGAAACAGGTGGATTGCCCGCTTGCATTGAAGCATGTCCGGAAGATGTTCAGAAGATCGGTCCCAGAAGAGAAATAGTGAAAGAGGCTCACGCCATAGCTAAAGATATCGACGGCTACATCTATGGTGAGCACGAAAATGGGGGCACCAATACGATCTATATCTCTCCCGTTCCCTTTGAAGCACTGAATGCGTCCACAGATGAAGGTCCGGGGAGACCCCACTTGGAACCGGTGGAAGATTCCATGGCCCATGCCGACAGGCTTGCAAAAGCCATGTTAATCGCCCCTTTTGCCGGCATTGCACTAGCTGTGCGGAAGTTTTACAGGTCCGGCTCCGCCAAGGAGGCTGCGGAATGGAAGCGATAAGACTCCTATTCGATCATCACCGTACATTGGGGTATCAAAAGGCTTTACGTTGGTTGTACACTGTGACCTTTGTTGTGATGGCATTTACGGGATTTGGGCAGATGCCCATATTTAAAAGATACTACATTTCCGATATTCCCGGTATGGGCTGGTCGGCCGACTTCTATTTTACCCACTACCTTCACTATCTCGGCGCAATTCTACTCCTTGGCCTTTTCGCGTACGTTTCCGCGGACTTCTTGCTCCTAGGCAAAAGGAAGAAAATGTTGACGGGATCGGCCTATGCCCGTATCTTCCTCATGGCGGGCATCGTGGCAACAGGGATATTGCGGGTTTTTAAAAACTTGCCTGATGTGGTTTTTTCACCAGGCTTTACACTTTTCATCGACATTGCCCATCTTGGATTCGTAATGATGTATATCCCGGCCTCTCTGTTTTTTCTTATCACCGATTTTCGCGGAGCATTTCCATATAATAGGCGAACATCTGTTTTCAAACAACAAATGGATAATAACCTAACAATATCAAATAGATAAATTTTCTGCTAAACTCCAGGCTATGCGTAATTCTTATACCATATGACGGTGAAGGCCTTTCTCTGGCCAAGTTAAAAACATTGCCTTCTTTTA
>CAYSGJ010000197.1:0-39823 GCA_964430705.1 uncultured Desulfobacterales bacterium
TAAAAAGCGTGACGGTATTTGGATGGCTGCAGTAAATGGCCGTATCGAAGGCTCGGTTGCCATAGACGGCGTTGATGCCGAAAAGGAAGGCGCTCATCTAAGATGGTTTATCGTATCGGATGTCTTGAGAGGTAAAGGTGCCGGCAGGAAACTCATCAACAGGGCAGTCGGTTTTTGCAGGAATAGGGGCTACAAAACGATATACCTCTGGACTTTTGAGGGACTTCACGCAGCAAGACACTTATATGAAGATGTCGGCTTTAAACTCATCAAGCAACAATACGGCGTCCAATGGGGTGTCACGGTAAACGAGCAATATTTTGAATTAAGAAAAGAATAAAGGCGGACAACAACTTTTTTGCGGTGGAGCGCAAACAGTTGTGCTCGCTTAAGAGAGCCCTGCGAACCAATGGGGCTATCAATTAAGGGAGTGATTCTTGGTCTAAAAGGCGATTAAGCAACAATTCACAGATTACCATTAATCAGGAGAAAAATGTCATGAGTATGATAAAAGAATTTAAGGAGTTTGCGGTAAAAGGCAATGTTGTCGATATGGCCGTTGGCATCATTATTGGTTCGGCATTTGGCAAGATCGTATCATCGTTTGTAGCTGATGTGATTATGCCGCCAATCGGAGTGCTTTTGGGTGGCGTCGATTTCTCCGATTTGGCGATTACAATTATAAAGGCCGCAGGGGATGAACCAGCCGTCACAATCGGTTACGGGAAATTTATTCAGACGGTTGTCGATTTCACGATCATCGCTTTTGCAATTTTTATTGCTGTCAAGGCAATAAATTCACTTAAACGAAAAGAAGAAAAAGCACCTGAGGCGCCACCAAAACCCCCGGCAGAAGAAGTATTGCTCACTGAAATACGTGATTTGTTGAAGGCGCAGAAGTAAGCCATATCCTGACCATTAAGATATAAAAACCGCTATACGTCGGACCGGCTATAGCGCCGCGCTAACCAGATTTTCTAAAGGAGCTTGGGAGTGAATGATATCCTCATTGGCAAGGGCGAACAGCCTGTCCACTTGCTTGCAAAGTACGGCAATCGCCATGGTCTGATCGCTGGCGTCACCGGCAAAACGGTTTCACTGATGGTTTTGGCGGAGGGTTTCTCGCGGCTCGGCGTGCCGGTATTCATGGGTGATGTAAAAGGCGATGTCGCCGGCTTGGCGATGGCTGGTGTCATCAACGAGAAGATCCAACAGTGCGTTGCCCAAATCGGTATTGACGGCTACGTTAATGAGGCGAATCCGGTATTGTTCTGGGATCTGTACGGCCGGGTCGGTTATCCGGTACGCACCACGATCAGCGAGATCGGACCGACGCTACTCGGTCGGATCCTTCAACTGCCTGCGAAGTTTTTGCCGGCAATCCGGCGGACGACGCGGATGTCGGCGACGCGTGACAGCGCACCTAATCCCGCAGCGTTAAAACTATTAAGATGAAACCCAAAACACCTAAGAGCTGAAAGGTTCATCAGTCATATTTGTTGCATGTGTGAATTGCTGGGAATAGCGCGGCTAAACGCGATACTTTTCAGCGCCATCGTGGGCTATTGAGATGAGGGTATGAGGATGAAAGATTCACTGAGAACAGGCATTTCGTTTGGGCTGACATCAGCAGTCATCACCACCCTGGGTCTTATGGTGGGCCTCCGTTCCGGGACGCACTCCAAGATTGTAGTTCTTGGCGGCATCATTACCATTGCTATTGCCGATGCGTTTTCAGATGCCTTGGGTATTCATGTTTCCAAAGAAGCGGAAAACGCTCACACGACCAAGCAGGTTTGGGTGGCCACCATGGCGACCTTCTTAACCAAGTCCATCTTTGCCATGACCTTTGTGGTGCCCGTTCTACTTTTTTCCTTGTCAACCGCCGTTGTCGTGAGTCTGATATGGGGACTGGCCGTCCTGACAATTCTTAGTTACCTCATTGCCAAAACCCAGGGGGAACCTTCCTGGAAGATCATCGGAGAGCACCTTTTAATTGCCATTGTAGTGATCGCAATTACGCATTGGGTGGGCGAATGGGTTGGAACGCTGGGCATATGACGCGCCGCCCGTCCGGGTGGATTACATGCGGATCGGCATTCAGACGGAAGCATGCTCTCGGATGACCCGACGCCCCGGAAGATCACGGCGATCCTGGTGGAGGCCGCCGGACTGGCCGCGGGCATAGGGTCTCGTATGGCACGGGAAAACCGCGTGGTGCGGGCCCTTTTTCCGGCGGTTTGTTCCTGCAGGACGTTGCAACCGGCGTCTTTGTCCCTCGACGACCAAGGGGCTGTTTGAGATTCCAATGAATTCAATGTGTTGTGACCGTCCCTTCCGGGCATGACCTGATTTGACAATTGCAGGTCAAAAGATCTATAAGATCTTTTGTGGACCGCAAAATCTTGCAGCACCGCCCGGGTTGAAGTTTTGCGATTTTTGAGAGAGTGAATCGCTTGAGAAATCTTTGCATGAAGGGGTGTTTGGATTTTTTCTCCATGTGGTGCGCAATGTTCTTCCGGCCGGGCTTGAATGCCTGGAAAAGTCCTTCATGTTGAGGCGGGGAGTCTGGTTTTATGGGCAGACGACAAACCAGGGAAGATCTTGAGCAAAAGATCAGGGACCTGGAAAAAGAGGTTGTCGATCGGGACAAAGAGCTCGAAACCACAAGCCTTGAGTTGGCCCTGGGCATTTCGGAGGTCCTGGATGGACTTAAGGAAATCGCGGCAGGCAATCCTGATGTGCGGATATCCGAGACGTCCCAATTGGACCTGATGTCCAAACTGAAATTCATGGTCAATGTGACGGCCCGGAACCTTGCCGAGATTGTCAATCTGTCCCATGAGTTTGCCATGGGGTTGGCTGAGCACTTTGATGTGTTGAACAGGGTGTCAAAAGGGGACCTGGGCGCCAGGGTCGAAGGCGTGTCGGATGTGGAATTGTTGGAATCCTTTAAGAATATGACCAATCAGATGATTGAAAGCGTAGCCTGTGAGATCGCTGAACGAAAGCAGGCTCAGCAAGCCCTGCAAGGGGCGCAACAGGATCTGGAAAAACGGGTTCGGGAGCGAACAAGAGAACTGGCATCGACCAATGAGCAACTCAGGCGTGAGATTACAGAAAGACAAAGGACTGAGGAAGAACTCCGGCAAAGTGAAACAAAGTACAGCACTGTTGTGGAAAACTCCCAAACAGGCATCTATATTGACCAGGCCGAAAGGATCGTATTTGCTAATAAAACCTTTGCCGACATGTTCAAGTATTCCAGAGAAGAACTGATAGGCATGGAAAGCCGGAGACTGACCCATCCCGAGGACAGAGAGTTTACCGATGAGATGCGCGCAAGACGTCTTGACGGCAAACCGGTGCCCTCGGACTATGAGGCCAAAGGTTTAACCAAAGACGGCGACACCATTTGGATACGAAGAAGAAATACGCGCATTGAATATGACGGCAATCCGGCCATCTTGGGCAATATCATGGACATCAGTGCGCAAATCCGGGTTGAAGCGGAACTGCGAAAGAGGAATGAAGAACTCAACAATTTCGTCCATGTGGTTTCCCATGATCTTAAAACGCCCATTATAGCGATTCAGGGCTTTTCTTCCCGCTTATCGCAACATTGCCGAGGCCAACTGGGAGAAAAGGCGGCCGGATATCTTGCGCAGATTGAAATCAGCGCCAAACGGATGGAAAGGCTGGTATCCGACCTGTTGGTGTTGTCCAGGCTGGGCCAGGTGGCTTGCATTTTTGCCCATGTCTCGTCTTTGGAGATTATCAATAATGTGATTTCCTCGTTGAGGCCCAGGCTTCATGAAAAGGGCATACGGCTTTTTGTTGGAAAGGATTTGCCCGTCATTTACTGTGATGCGGAGCGCATCTATCAGGTGTTTGAAAACCTGATCGTCAATGCAATCAAGTATATGGGGAACCCCGTGGAGCCGACCATCGAAATCGGTTATGAAGACAAAGGGGGCACCCATTGCTTCTATGTTCGGGATACGGGCGTCGGCATTGCACCGGAATTTCACCGAAAGATATTTAAGATGTTTGAAAGGGTTCCCCGGAAAGACCACGAAGAGGGCACCGGGTTGGGGCTGTCCATTGTTCAAAAGATCGTGGAACGTCATGGCGGCAGGGTCTGGGTGGACTCCCGCAAGGGAGCGGGCGCAACTTTTTATTTCACCTTGCCCAAACGGTCGTCGCGTTAAGACCCTTTTACTGGTCGTTTTAAAACCTGGTCCTCAGGGCCAGGTCAGAGTTGTTAAGGCTTTGCCGAAGTTAGGCCCAAGATAAATTCGAAATTAAATATTCGGATTTAAGCAGAGGCGCTAGGTGAGCCCCATTTAAGGGGGTAACAAAAAACCGGGCCCTCTGGACCCGGATATTTATTCCTTTCCCAAAGCTTCGGACGAATTTTTAACGGGTGGCTCATGCTGCGGGGACGCTGTCAAAGGGTCTTTCTGCGTATTTTTTCGTCTTTCCGGGGCAGCAGCGAGGGGAGGCGTTGAGCATGTGAAAACCCTTGGTGGCGGTGCAAAGGCATGGAAGCAAGCAATCTGTGCCCTTCCAGTCTAACCGGCTTTCACGAGACGCAGGAAATCGCCGATCGTGAAACCATCTTGATTGCGGATATGGTAATCAATGGTGATGTGTGCGTGCCGGATGTACTGCCTTTCTCGGTGTGAGAGCAGTGCCGGATAACATCGAACCAGTGCTTCCCGGTTGGTTTCTCCGGCATTTCGGCTGAAAAGACCCTTCCACAACACAGGGCGCTCGTTTGTGAGATATTTTTCCAGCATGAGCTCCCGTGCTTGCGGGGGTGTTTCAAGGTGTACGATAGTCGTGTTTTTCCGTAGCCTTTCCAAGAGGTTGTCTCCCGTGTACACGACACTGCCGGTTGTGTCGACTATGATATTTTTTCCACGGTTTTGATTATGGCCTGCCAGGTATTCCAAGATTTCTGTAAGCACATCGATTTCATAGGCCAGATATTCGCCTTCCCTGTCCTGGTAATGAGGTTCATAGGGAAACCCCATCCATTTGCCCAACTCCATGGCCGACCCATCACGGCTTGCCGGCCGGGCAGCGAGTTTTTCGGTGATTAAATCATCGCAACAAAAACGCTCGAAACCGTGTTTGGCGAATTCCTTGGACCAATGGGTTTTTCCGCAACCGGACATGCCGATGAGTGAAAGACGCATAATCTGAAGGCCCTGTGATGATCCTTTGGTTGATTTACGGGTATGTTCCGGCACACCCGCCGTTGAGACCAGGTACTCCTTTTGTGGATGCTCGGGTCATCCGGTCTCAGGCTGTGTCATCATTCGCATTTTGCAGATTCACCTTTGGGAATCCGGTTGCAACACCGCATCCCGGCAGATGCGAATCTCACTGCGGCAACGATGCACGCAGTTCTTTTGCCCGATAAGAGCTGCGTACAAAGGGACCGCCGGCCACCCGGCAAAATCCCATATCAAGTGCTTGCTCTTTCCAATGATCGAATTCTTCCGGAGAAATAAACCGTTTTACCGGAAAATGGGCTTTTGATGGCTGCAGGTACTGACCCATTGTAAGCATACTGCACCCCGCGGCCAGAAGGTCCCGCAGCGTCTTTTGGACTTCTTTCGAAAGCTCACCCAGGCCCAGCATGAGGCCTGATTTCCTGGGTATGGCCGGGGCAAAGGATTGGGCCTGTTTAAACAGTTCGAGGGAACCGCCGTAACGGGCTTGCGGCCTGACTGTGGGATAGAGCCGCTGAACAGTTTCCACGTTGTGGTTCAATACATGTGGTCCGGCCTGCAACACGGTCTGAAGGGCTTTTGCATTGCCCTGAAAATCGGGTATCAAGACCTCCACGAGTGCTTCCGGCGTTGTTTGCCGGATTGCTTCAATCGTCTTTGCAAAATAACGGGCCCCGCCATCAGGAAGATCATCCCTGGTCACAGAAGTAATGACCACATAACTGAGCCCCATATTCTGAACGGCTTGGGCTATGCGAACCGGCTCTTCAGGATCAGGAAGGTCCAAAGGGCCTTTGCTCACAGCGCAGAACCTGCAATCACGGGTGCAATGGGGGCCCATAATCAGAAAGGTAGACGTTTTCCTGGAAAAACATTCCCAGATATTGGGACACTTGGCTTCCTGGCACACCGTGCGGAGCCGGCTTTTACGCAAAAGCGTTCTGACTTTTTCATATGTCGGTCCCGTCGGAAGGCGGCGTCTCAGCCATAGGGGTTTGTGTCTGTTCATAATCGTTTTTGTTTTGGTGCTGCCATACTCGCCATCACAAGCTTGACGTCAAATACCGTTTCAAAGTGGTGTTTGACTGCGTTTCGTATCTGATGCATAGGGACTGCGGAAGAGATTTCCTGTTTAAACGATGTGACGCCCACGTTCCGAAGGCCGCAGGGGCGGATCCAACCGAAGGGCTCCAATGCGCAATTGATGTTGAGTGCAAGGCCGTGGAAACTGATGCCGTGGCGAATGGCGATACCGATGCTTCCCAGTTTGTTGTTCCCCACCCAGATTCCACGGTTGGCCGGGTTTCTGCAAGCCCGTATGCCCCATTGGTGAGCGGTGCGAATCATGACTTCCTCGAGATTCTTAACATAATCAGTTACCCCCATTTTTGCGGCACGCAGATTGATGATGGGATATACGATCAGTTGCCCAGGCCCGTGAAAGGTAATACTCCCACCCCGCTCTGCAGAGATGACCGGGATCCTTGCATGTCTCAGAACGTCTTCCGAGACGGTGAGATTGTCCAGCCCACCCCTGCGGCCCAGCGTGAAAACCGGGGGGTGTTCCAGCATAAGAACCACGTTCGTGCCCATACTTCTATTGCCGATCGCCGAGACCCATTGTGTTTGCACATTCCGGGCGTCTGCATACTTCAGGGTAGCCCATTCCATGCAAATCCATGTCCTGTTGTGTTGGTGGTTCATGTTGATCCAAAGGTGCGGCGCCGTGTGTGGTTACCCGCCGAAAAATTCTAACAGGGTTTGATTGAACAGCGATGGTGCTTCACTGGGCACAGAATGCCCGATTCCACAAAAGTGCTTGTGAACTCCGTGGCACAGCGTTGCCAGTTCCTTTGCCCCTTCTTTTGTCACAAGCGGATCCTCAGAGGCCGACATGACAAGGGTCGGCAGCCGCATATGGGATGCAAGTCGGCAAAGCGGCGGATAGGATGCCATGGCTTGCAGGTGGGCGTTGAGGCCCTCTTTGCTGTTCCTCTTGACTGTGGCGTTCACAATGGATCGATGGATTCTTTCTTTCCGACTCAAAAAACGTTCCCCGAGCACCACAGGCAGGGCAGCCCAGACCATGGCCTCCAGACCAAGCCCGTTCAAGATCGCCAGCCAGGACCCGGCAATCAGCTTGCCGCGGCAGGTAGGGGTCGCCCCTACACTGCACAACACCAGGCCCTTTACCTGCTCAGGTCTTTTTGCCGCGTAGGCCAGCGCCACCTTTGCCCCATGACTCAGGCCCACCAGGTAGGGCTTTTCAATGGCCAGATATTCGAGCAATGCAGCCAGGTCGGCGGCGTGGCCGTCCAGGGACAGCTTCTGACCGCCCACATCGCTTTTTCCCTGGGCTCGGGCATCGTATGTGAGTATTGGGAACCGGTCTTGAAACGCATCGCACTGGGGTTTCCAATACAGCGTGTTTTGCATTGTGCCGTTTAAAAAGACAACAACGGAATTTGATGCGCCGGTCCCGTGCATTTCATAGAAAAGCCGGCAGTGATCTTGTGTCGTAAAATAAGGCATGGCGCGTGTTGGGCGTTATCCCGCAAGGCAGGGCTTTCGCGCCGCGGTTACATCATCAAGCCGTCTGACCTTGCACTTTGTCGGCGCCTCGCGGAGCAGGTCAGGCGTTTCCGCGGCTTCCATGGCGATGGCCTGAAACGCTTCAATAAACGCATCCAGATTTTCTTTGGACTCCGACTCGGTGGGCTCCACCATGATCGCGCCGTGCACGACCAGCGGGAAGTAGACGGTGGGCGGATGGAACCCGTAGTCCATGAGTCTTTTGGCCATGTCCATAGTCATAATTCTGTGGGCCGCCTGGTTTTTGTCCGAAAAGACGCATTCATGCATGCACGGTCTGTCATAGGCAAGGTCCAGGGTCTCTTTCAGGCTTTCCTTGATATAGTTGGCGTTCAGGACGGCAAGCTGGCTGGCTTTTTTCAGATTTTGGGGCCCCATGCTGCGGATATAACTGTATGCCTTGATCATCACCCCGACATTTCCGTAAAAGGCCTGTATCTTACCCACCGATGCCGGATAGTTTTCCGACAGGCTATATTGCCCGTTGTTTTCGATGATGCGGGGGACCGGCAAAAATGGTTCGAGCGCCTTTGTCGTGCACACAGGACCCGAGCCGGGCCCTCCCCCTCCGTGAGGGGTTGAAAATGTCTTATGCAGGTTCAGGTGAATGATGTCCACGCCGATCCGACCCATTTTCACAATACCCATGACCGCATTCATGTTGGCCCCGTCACAATAGACGAGGCCACCCTTGGCATGCACGGTTTCCGCTATGGCGTGCATATTCTCTTCATAAAGACCCAAGGTATTTGGATTCGTTACCATGATGCCTGCCGTGTCTTCGTCCATGATCTCGGCAACGGATTCCACGGAAAGGATGCCCTGCTCATTGGACTTGACGGACACGGGACGATAGCCGCACAGGGCCGCCGATGCCGGGTTCGTGCCGTGGGCTGTGTCGGGCACAATGATCTTGGATCGCTGTTTGCCCTTGCTTTTGTAAAAGGCATGCATGAGGAGCATCCCTGTGAGTTCTCCGTGGGCGCCTGCTGCGGGCTGAAGTGTGGTAACGTCCATGCCCGTGATTTCCGCCAAATATTGTTCCAACCCAAACATCAGCTTAAGCACGCCCTGACAAAGGTTTTCCGGAAGCAGCGGATGCGCGCCGGCAAATCCGGGCAGGGCCGCCTGCTTCTCGTTGGTTTTGGGATTGTATTTCATGGTACACGAACCAAGGGGATACATGCCTGTATCCACGCCGAAATTCCATTGGGATAACCTGGTATAATGACGCACCACATCGATCTCGCTCAAGTCCGGAAGGTCAGGGTCTTGGCCTGCAAATTTGCGCTCCAGAGGAAAAGACGCCACATCGCGATGGGGCAGCGAAAATCCACTTCTTCCCTTTTTCCCCTTTTCCCAAAGCAGGGGTTCGTTGAGAATAAGGCCGGTTGTACCCGCAGATTGATTCATGATTTAATCTCCTTGATAAAGGCGTCCATGTCTTCCTTGGATTTGGTTTCCGTCACGCACAAAAGATAGTGATCGGCCAACTCAGGATAATGGCGCGCAAGGGGAAGGCCGGCGACGATCTTTTTCTCAAGGAGAGCTGTGCGGGTATTTTCAAAACCCGTGGGGAATTTCACAACAAATTCATTAAATGTGGGGGTGTCAAAGGGAATGGCAAATCCCGTCTTCTTGAGCCGTGCCTTCAGGTATTCGGCCTTATCCCGGTTAAGACCGGCAAGTTCGCGAATACCCGTCCCGCCCACAGAGGCCATATACATGGCGGCCGCCAGGGCGCACAGGCTGTTGTTGGTGCAGATGTTGGATGTGGCCTTTTCCCTGCGAATATGCTGTTCTCTGGTGGCAAGGGTGAGCACAAAGCCTCTTTTGCCGTCCAAGTCTTTGGTCAGTCCAACGAGCCGACCTGGCAGGCTTCGCATAAATTCCTTTTTGCTTGCCAGCACGCCCAATCCCGGTCCGCCGAAAGCCTGGGGAATCCCAAGGCTTTGACCTTCTCCGCACACGATATCTGCGCCTTGACTTCCGGGATTTTTCAACAACCCGAAAGACAGGGCCTCCGTAAAGGAGGCGACAAAAAGAGCACCCTTGGCGTGGGCCTTTTCTCCCACGGCACAGAGATTTTCTATACACCCAAAAAAATTCGGGGATTGCACGGCAACAGCTGCCGGATCGTCCAAGGTGTCTAGGGCGAAAAGATCGGTCACGCCGTCCGGCGTGTAGCCCAGTTCCACCACTTCGTATCCCGTGGGTTCAAAATAGGTGTGGATGACGCGGCGATACAATGGATGGATCACGCTTGAAATGGCTATTTTTTTGCGTTTGGTCACCCGGATCGCCATAAGCAACGATTCCGCCAGCGCCGTGGCGCCGTCGTAATGGGATGCCGTGGCTATTTCCATACCCAGGAGCCGGGCAGCCAGGGTCTGATACTCATAGATCGCCTGAAGGGTCCCCTGGCTCATCTCCGGCTGGTAGGGTGTGTAGGACGTGACGAATTCCGAACGGCTCAGCAGGTACGATACCGAGGCAGGTACGAAATGTTCATAGCTGCCGGCGCCCAAGAACACCTTGTATTCCGGGCCGACGGCCATGCTGTCGGAAAGGCCCTGCATATGGCTGTTTAATTCCCACTCACTCAATGCCTCAGGCAGATCAAGGTCTCCTGAAAAACGGCAACGCTCAGGAATTGTCAAAAAAAGCCCATCCAGATCGTCAACCCCGGCCGTGCGGAGCATTGAAGCAATATCTTCATCCGTATGCGGCAAATAGCGCATTTATTGGGCTCCTTTCAGCTTTTCCAGACACGCTGCATTGGTCATAAGCGTCTCTATTTCGGACGTGTCATCGGGATGGACCTGGACCATCCACCCGTCTTCGTATGGACTTTTGTTGATCAATTCGGGTGATTCTTCCAGGGCCGTGTTCACGGCAAGGATCTTTCCCCCAATGGGCAGATAACATTCGCATACGGCTTTTACAGATTCCACGGTGGCGAACACGTCCCCCTTGTTGTACGTATCACCTTCCCGGGGAAGTTCCACGAAAACGATATCGCCCAGTTGGTCTTGGGCGTAATCGTCAAGGCCGACCCGTACCTTGTCGCCTTCAACCCTGACCCACTCATGATCCTTTGCGTAGCGCACGTCATCGGGCATGTTCAGTTCGTTGATCTCCTTCATGGTTTTTTTCTCCTTTTCCGTACCGTTTGGTGATGTGAGTTCCAGGGCCGAATGTGTTTAAAATGAGAATACGGGAAAATTATCATATCGTTTTCATGATTGCAAACACCGGTTTGCGGCGTGTTTTTGCTCCGGACTCAACAACCGCAAACTCAGCAGCCGGTGGATCCGGGTTCCATGTCCCGGTTGACCAATGCTGTGAAGCCTGATAGATTTACCGGCCTGCAAGACAACGGGAAATGCCCCTCTGTTGGGAGCGGTTTTGGTTATACCGCGCCTTACAGGGGGCTTCTTTATGTTGAAGCAAAGGAGGAAGTTGATGAGCGAATTGCGACGGACCCCATTTTTCGACAAACATGTGGCCCTGGGCGCCAAGATGGTCGATTTCAGTGGCTGGGAAATGCCCATCTTTTATCCCGCGGGCATCGTGGAAGAACACCTGGCCACACGCAAGAGGGCCGGCCTTTTTGACGTGTCCCACATGGGTCGGTTTATCCTGCGGGGAGACCGGTCTTTGGAATTCCTCCAGCATGTTCTGTCCAACAATGCTCAAGCCCTCGACATTATTGCCGTAGGCGCCCAATACACATTCATACCGAATGACACCGGTGGCGCCGTGGATGATGCCTATCTGTATCGGTTCGTGGATGACGAATATCTGCTGGTCGTCAATGCGGCGAATCGCGAAAAGGACTGGAACCACCTTCAGACGTTCGTGAACCGGTTCGACAACGTGGAGCTGGTTGATCGTAGCGAAGAGATCGCCATGCTGTCACTGCAGGGACCCGCATCACGAAAGATCCTGGAGGGGATTGTCCAGTCCGGTCCTATGCCGCAGCCCATGCGAAATACGGTGAGCACGGTTACCATCGCCGGCGTTGAGGTGAAGGTGGCCCGCACGGGCTACACGGGCGAACCCCTGTGTTTCGAGTTTTTTGTCGGACGGGAAGACGGCGCCAAGCTGTGGAATGCCATTGTAGCCGAAGGAGCGAGCCCTATCGGCCTCGGCGCCCGGGACACATTGCGTCTGGAAGCCGGGTTGCCGCTCTACGGACATGAGTTGGGCCAAGACCCGGAGGGCAAAGAGATTCCCGTTTTTGCCTGCCCGTTGGCGAAATTTGCCGTCAGCTTTTCTCCGCTTAAGGGCGATTTCGTAGGCCGTGACAAGCTTGCCATACAGCACGAAGCTTTTAAGAGGATTGTGTTCCGAGACTATTCACGAATTGGCGATCTGCCACGGATGATCCAGCCTGTCGCCGTGGCGGGCCGCGGCGTTGCCCGACAGGGGGCCGGGGTGTTCAAGGAAGGAAGGCATGTGGGCTTTGTAACCAGTGGTACCATGGTTCCCATGTGGGGTGTGGATGGTCAGGGATTGGAATCCACACAGACCGAGCAACGGCAATTGCGTTCCATCTGCCTGGCATACGTGGACAGCGACATTGTCGAGGACGACAGGATCACCATTGAGATTCGCGGCAAGGCCGTGGATGCTGTGGTTGTGCCGTTTCACATGCGTTCCGATGCGCCGCCCTATGCCAGGCCCATCGTTTTTGATCACGACCTGCAGGAAGAACCACTGCCCTCAGGCGACAGGCCCGCGAAGGCCTTGAAATTGATGGAAAAGGCTGTGGAGAACACCCAATGGCGACAGACCCGGTGCATCAACCTGATTCCCTCAGAGATGACGCTGTCGCCTATGGTCCGGCTGCTCTCGGTCATGGACCCGGCTTTTCGTTATGCAGAGCACAAGAAGGCCCCGGCGTTTTACGACCTTGAGGTCTTTTATTATCAAGGCACGGAGTTTATAGGCGAGGTGGAACGGATGCTGGATGAGGAGATGAAGGCCTTCCTGGGGTGTCTGGAAGTGGAAACGCGCCTTGTCAGTGGACAGATGGCCAATACATCGGTCTTCAGCGCCATGGTGGATTACATTAATCGGGCGGATCGCAAGGTTGAACCGCGCCGTATCCGCCAGGTTATGAACAATCACATTGGCAAGGGCGGTCACCTCAGCGCCCAACCCATGGGCGCCCTGAAAGACTTTGTGGCCCGGGATCCGCGTACCGAGCGGCCGGCGGTGGTGAATTTTCCTGTTTTGGCGGACAACCCCCATAAGATGGATGTTTCCGCCACGCTGGAGTTGATCGATCAGTATCGCCCCGAGCTGATTGTTTTTGGCAAGAGCATGGTGCTTCACAAGGAACCGGTGGCTGAAGTCCGCCGATTCCTTGACGACCAAGGCATCAAGGCTGTGGTCATGTATGATATGGCCCATGTGCTGGGCCTCATCGGGCCTCACTTTCAGCAGCCTTTTGATGAAGGGGCGGACATCGTCACCGGGTCGACCCATAAAACCTTTTTTGGCACCCAGCGCGGCGTGGTAGGCAGCCGTTTTGAAGAACATGAGGAGCGGTATGCGCTTTGGGAGTCCCTGCTTCGGCGGGCTTTTCCCGGAGCTGTCTCCAATCACCACCTGGGAACCCTGCTGGGGCTGCTTATGGCCGCTTACGAGATGAACCATTTCAAAGACCAATACCAGCCCAAGGTGATTGCCAATGCCAAGGCATTTGCACGGGACCTTAAGGAGTCGGGCTTAGACGTGGACGGAGACCCGGCCATTGACTTTACCGAAACCCATCAGGTCGTTATCGATGTAGGGTACAGCCACGGACCGGAGATCGCCCAACGACTTGAGGCCAACAACATCATTTGCAATTACCAGGCAAACACGGATGAGGAGGGTTTCACCGCTTCCGGGGCACTCAGGATGGGCGTATCTGAAATGACGCGCTTCGGCATGGAAGAAGATGACTTCCGTATCCTGGCAGACCTTATCCACGATGTGGTAAAAATGGATCGGCATGTCACCGAAGAAGTAGCGGCCTTACGGAAGCGTTTCCTTGAGCTTCGGTTTTGCTTTGGCGGCGACCAATATGACCGTGTGGTTCAAAAGCTTCACGGGCTGTTGTAATCGCGTCGATCAGACCATTGCTTTTTAATGACAGGCTTCGAGCCTCCATTCCCGGGATACATTACCCTTTTGATCGGGATGGGGATTTGTCCCCGCTGTTGTGGTCCACACATGTCGGTTTAAGATGTTCCACAGTAAGACGGCGCCGACCCCGTGGCCAGGTTGAATGCCTCCTCTCTGGCCTTGACGTCTTCCATCCTTTTAGGATTCAAAAATATTTTGTAAATGGGATCGTCGCCGCGCCGCCTCGTTTGCAACAGTTTCTGATCGAGAAGCGACAAGGCTTCGATGGATTTGTCGGTAACCGGATATCCCCTGTCGTCGACTCTCACAAGCGAATCAAAATGGACGCGAGAAACGTTGTTGATATCCACCAGTTTGATCTTCCCGGAAGCGGTGAGGATAAGATTGCCGACGCCGGCAAGATCCGGGACATGGTGTGCTTCCATGATGATTTTCTTGACTCTTTCGACGAACGTTTTGGCTTTTTTTCGAACACGAACGATCCACTGGTCGGGACTCCAGGCCGACCCTTCCGCCCCCATGTTTTTGCCCAGGGAAACCAGATGGTCTTCATTCAAAAAGCCCCATGGATCCAGTATTTCGCCCTGCACGTATTCCTGGAGCCCGCAAAGAAGGATTGACTGCTTTCCATGGTTTTCGTAAGTCACAAGAAATTCTTCGGACATGGCCATGTGATCCGGGGCCAGATAAACGGCGATGGTTCTTACCCGTGATACCTCGTCGGTTGCCGCTTTCAGGGTTTCGAATTTCATCCTGAAGATCCTGAGCATCTTTGACGGGATCGCCCTTGGATAGCATCTCAGGCCGTCTATGATTGTTCCTTTTGATTCACGTTGTGTGTCTTTGGGATTGAGTACCTCCATGATATGGGAGCGCAAGCCCTGACGATAATGTCTCCTGTACGTATAGACCGCAGGACGTCTGATGAAGTTCAGCGCCAAGACGTCGTCTTCATAGATGGATGGTTTTTCTCTTATGTCAGTCGTCATGAAACGGGTCGGCCGACCCTCACGGCTTTGCAAGAGTTCCGTTTCTGCCCGCAAGCCGCAGGCACTGAGGCTGTGTTGCCCTGTCTTTGAGAAAAATTGACGGCGTGATTCGGGCCATTGTAAAAGAAACCATCGCCGGGTTGCTTGGAGCAAACGTTTACAGGCTTGTATTTCCTTCCTTCAAGAAAACATAAAGAGGCACCTCCGTTTGCCCACAGACCAGTTTGTACTGACTCCTGGTGTAACGAATGAGTTGTCCCGCGTCTTTGTACATCAATTGGTGGCCCCGTGTCAGCGGATTCGGAGGGACAATCCGGAAGCCGTCCGCTTCCAGGACATGTTCGGGGTAGAATGCGATGCGGCGCTTCAAAAAGTTTTTTGCATAGCGCAGGTCTTGTTCAGCATCCTGCCGCGGTCCGACAACCGTCCAGCCCGAGCTTACAATGGCGTCAAGGGTTTCTTGGGTGGATATGATGTTGATGTCTTCCTGTCTGCCTTGTTTGATATTTTTTCTCCTGGCGGCGGATCTGGGCTTGCCCCTTGATTGTCTTTATTCCTTATTCTTTTGTTCCGGATACCGAAAACCAGGCCAGACAGTCAAAGGGCAGCCGATCCTTGGCTTGAATTCCATGTTTTTTCAACGCGTCGAAGAAAGGGAGATTTTCCGCCTCTGCAATCAATACTTTCTCGGCGCTGGAAAACCGTATCTGTCGGTCGAATGCAGCGAATATGGGCCTTAATTCCCGGTAAATATCCGCCCCGTTGGCCAGCTCCGCGACGCACTCGTTTTCGTGCCCTTTTTTTGCCTGCCCCAGCTTTTTATCCCACAACGGGGACTGGAAAGCTGCCAGGGCCAACCGGTAGGACATTTGTTGCGGGCCTTCAGGCGGATCCGGGACCAGTCTTCCCCAAAACAGGGTATGAAAGGCATCGGCCTGTTTGTTGTCTTCCAGCACCTTTCGCAAAACCTTATTAAAAAGAAACAGTTGTCTTTCCCAGGACAGGGCGCACTTGGATCGTACATGAACGATCCCCCTGTTTAACTCCGACCGGTGTACGGTCAGGTTGACCTCACAAGACGCATCGCCGAGAAGATAGACCGTTTCCGACAGGTGTTCTTTGCGCCGGATCGAAACCTTGTCGGTTCCTTCTTCAGCCATGGCCCCATCCGATCTTTCAGAGACTTTCAACCGGCTCAAAAACGTCATTTTTTCAAACAACTTGTCGTCATGCTGTTGAAAATACGCCTGCAATCGTTCCGAGGTATCCTTGATCTTCACGGACGAAACCCATTGTCCTTCGACGATTTCTCCCCGAAGCTTTCCCTCGCGGATGGCTTTTTCCACGGCATCGGACCGAATCAACCCGATACCGATACGGTCCGCAGCAACGATGTATTTAACAAAAAGGTAGCCCGCCTCTTGTTTTCCCGGTTGTTCCCAGCGGAGATTCATATAGGTTTTGTCTCCCAGCCGGGAGACGTGTCCGGTAAGTTCCGAGGTTTTCACTTCACCGCCTGTTCGCAGCTCCACCATCACCACGCGAAGCCCCTGGGTTTTTTCATCCATTCCGATGTGGAGAAATACGGTCTCGCCGTTATCGTGGACAAACCAGCTCCCCAAAATCTGCGTATCCGGATATTTGTTATCCGGCGCGGTCAGGGGGTTATCGGAATAGGGGATACATCCACTGAAAATAACGGCCAGCCATGCCAACCATAGATAGCGCATGCGGTTTCCTTTCGTGCATTGATTGCCTTTTACGATTGTCAAAAAAATGAACATGCCGGCAAGGTCACGGTTGAAGTGACCACCGTAAAATTGCCTTTGTCCATTGTTTCAAAGAAAAGTCGTACAGCTTCAATATAAGCTGGATTTTATTCAATAAAATAAATCAGCGGTGCGGTGTCGAGGCCAACCGTTTTCCCCTGCAGATCGTTTATCCCTTCCACGATGATCTTTCCTCATCAATATAGGCTTTTACATTAAGCCCTTTCCAAATATCCCTGCCTTTTCCTTTGATCTCCAAAATGCTGCGGGGTGCTTGTTTGCTTGCCCCGTTGCGAATCAGCGTGGCCATTTTTTCTAAAAGGCGAAGCTGGTCTGATAGCTTTAGTGTTTTTATCTTGAATATGACTTGATTGTAGTCTGCTTCCGGCATGATCCGTCTCCCAATTTAAGCATGTTCATATCTTTCTGTTAAGTTGTTTTTAGGCTAATCCTTTGTTCTTTCCAAGCTTTTTTATTTTATCCTGGATTTGCATAATCATCTCCAGAATGGATATTTTGACATCATTGTATGCATTTTCATCTTTTTTTTTAAATTTCTTGTTTTCATGATCACCGATTTTCTTGAGCTGAAAAACCTTTGGAGGTTTGCAATGAAACAAAGCAAACTCGCTTTGCGGTATCGTTATTGGGTTGGAAACTGTATATACGGCGAGCCTTATTATATTTTTAGTCACTAAAATTATAATAAGCTTTAACATATTTTAGTTTCCGTCCATAAAGATATTGAGATAGCGCCGAAGGACAAAAATCCGATTCCGCTGAAACCCGGTAATCTCATGCAACACGCCCATATCCACCAGGGTCGCGATGAGGCCGTTGGCTGGCACATACTTGATCCCCAGCACTTCCATGGCCTTGCTGACGGTAATTGTCGGTGTTCCGTAAAGATACAAGATAAGCTGCTGGGCATTCTCCGCTCGGCGGCCCAGCTTGACGACCTCGGCGTCGAGTTCCCGCCTGAGCGAAAGAATACGCTGGAACGTCTCCTTGCCGCTTTCGGCGGTCTCGACAACCGCATGCAGAAAGAAACGCACCCAGTGGCCGATGTTGTTGGATTCGCGCACGCGGGTCAGGGCGTCGTAGTACGCGCCGCGATGCTTTTCCAGATGGGCGGAAAGATAGAGGGACGGCTTGTTCAGCAGCCCATGGCTAACCAGATACAGGGTGATCAGCAGGCGGCCGATCCGGCCGTTGCCATCCAGAAACGGGTGGATGGTTTCAAACTGATAGTGGCTCAATGCACAGCGGACCAGGTGGGGGGCGTCAACACGGTCGTTCGGAGGTTAAAAGGACATGGAACAATTATTGGTGGAAGTTCCGGAAGGTCTTGTCAAAAAATTAGAGGCCTATAAAGGGAATCTCGGCGAAGTCCTTGCCATGGGTCTGCGCCAGATAAAAATGCAACAAGCCCTTGTCCTGTTCAAAGAGGCGGGCGTTTCTCTTTGGAAGGCCGCTCATATAGCCGGGGTTTTCTTGCGCGAGATGACGCTATACGCCGTGTCTCAGGGCCTGCGGGCCATCTGTTACGATAAAGCGCTGGAAGAGGAACCGATGTGCGAAGGTTCGGCATTTGAAAATTTATCGGGGACTTCTTTTATTCCACATTTGCCGTTATATATGTGCAGTATTTCAGAAGCTCCCACAAAAAAAGGGTGAATTCCATCCTTAGGCCCATGGGTCTTTTTTAGCGCCGCGATTGCTTCGTCCTTGATAAAACCTCCCTTGAACGTCGGTTCCAGTAATGCCTCCATGTGAAAACCTAACAGTTGAATATAGTTTTCCTGGTCGAGATTTTTCATGAATGAACGATCACACCTGTGAATGCTTATGCCCCCCATACCGGTAATATTCGAAAAAACAGCCAACATATTTCTAATCGAAGACAGTGTGTGAAATAGTTTGTACTGTTCATTTCGGCACAATTCCATGTGCCGCTTCGAAGGTTTTCCGGCAACAAGGCCTGTTCCAGTAATGTCGCCCAGAAAGCCATGTGATAGCGTAATGTCGAATTCTTGCCCGCTAAGAGAATGTTCTGCAAAAAATCTCAAATCAACGACCCTTTCTTCTCTAAGGGCGCCTTCATAGTGCGAAACGGACCGGGCTGTCGGAAGCGGGTTCACTTCAGGCTCTGTAACAGCCAGATAGTTCTTCCCGAATAACCTGAAAGCACGACTGTGAGGCCCTTTTCCTATTTCGCATATGGTTGCTTTCTTCATAAATTCCGGCAGATTGTTCCTGTAAGCGGTTTCATCAAATATGTTCTCAAGTTGCTTCTGAGGCAAATAATAACACACCGCCGCCAAGAACGTGTCAAAATACGGATCTGTTTCGTCAGTCAGATAAGGCGTAAGCGCCTTTCTTAGGTCTTGATTATGTTTTACCCTTTCAAACGTTTCTTCTCTGAGCATTATGGTTGTATCGGTCCAAAAGCAGGCGCGCCTCCTCCATAGAAGAGAAACGAACTGAACGATTACACGATTTCGAGCAATTCAATTTCAAAAAAAAGATCCTTTCCAGCCAAAGGGTGGTTGGCATCCAATGTAACGCTTTGTCCCGAAATATCGGTTACTGTAGCAAACATGATGTCGCCGTCGCTGTCCGGCACAGTAAATTGCACGCGCTGTCCGACCTCCAGTTTCATATCAGCCGGCAGCCTGTCTCGATCCATCGCTCCTACGAGTTTATCGTAATGTGGTCCAAAGGCTTCATTCATTTCAATTCTGACATTCTGGGATTCACCGGAACGCATTCCAATGATTGCCTTTTCAAAGCCCGGGATGACCTGGTTCTCTCCAATGGTTATTTCTTTCGGGTAGCGATCCCTGGAGGTGTCGAATATGGTGCCATCCTCCAATTTGCCGGTGAAGTGTACCTTAACGGTATCGCCTTTCTTTGCCGTGTTGTCCATTTCTTTTCCCCCTTTGCGCCGTTTCAACCCGAAACGCGTAAGGCTGCGGTTGTTTTGAACGAGAAGGCAAACACAGCAGGCGTGTGGGCAATTTCCAAAACGGCACGGACAAGCCTCCCGCTGCACAAGCGAAATTTGAAACAGTGTAGTGCCTTGAAACACTAAAGGACCGGAGTTTTCAACGGGCCGGATTTTTACCAAAATTTTGCCGACGCAATGTATGTGCCAGCATGGTCCGTTGGTCCGGGAATAGTTTACGGTTGTTGTTTAAGAGAACGGACTTGTTGTTTTTATACAAAAAGATGGTGGCGGTGCAGGGACTTGAACCCCGGACACTGCGGATATGAGCCGCATGCTCTAACCAGCTGAGCTACACCGCCGTTATGCTTACTCCCCCTGTGACGCTTCAGGAATGGCCAGATCATAACTTATGATAGCACTTTTCGCTTTGAGCAGTAAAGAAGTCCCCTTTTGCATGACGACCACAGCCACCAGTTCATCTTCGCCATCGTTGTCAAAATCAGCAATGGCGAAATCACTCACGTAACTTTGTATCTTCCGGGTTCTCCAGTTTTCGCTCAACCCAATGCCATCCCAGGACAGATTCACAATTTCACAGCTGGAATAGTGCCGCAGCCGTTTGAACAACCTCGATGTCGCCCCCTGGTTTTTTGCTACAATGACTTCCAGTTTGCCGTCTCGATTGAGGTCTTTTAAAAAGATCCGTTGTCCCAGATAGATCCGGTCTTTGTCTTCGTCTTTTACCGAAGAATAATTGTTGCTTAAAATGTCGAGGTAGTTCAGGGAACCTCCATATTTTTCTTCGCTTTTCCATTCTTTAGAGCCGGACTTGCCCAGAACACGAAGATGGTCATATTCGTCAAACGTAATTATGACTTCACTGCCGTCGTTCATGATGTCCCCTATGGTAAGCCAAAAGACGTTCAGATCTCTTGGCACACCCAACGTCGATGCCGACTCATAACGGCCGTCCAGCCATGTCAGCTCATGGATTCCGGGAAGAAAGGCTTGGCGCACGCCCCGTTTCTGTCCTATCAGCACGGGTCCCCTGCCGGGCATATCAAGAACCCGATAATACCAATTGTCCTTTTCCACGATCGGAGCAAAACCGGTTCCATCCCATTCCAGCACGAAGGATTCGAGGGTGTCTCTCGTTGTGTTTAGGCTGTTGACGAAGATCTCGGTTCTTCCGTTGCGGTTCACATCAGCCACTTCCACCGTAATATATTGATTGTTGGCGCCACCAACTATTTCTTTGACCTTGAGAAGACGCCCCTCAACTTTTCTGTAAATGAATATGTCCGATTGGCTGATGAGAACGATCTCTTGTTTTCCGTCGCCGTCTACATCCCCGATAGCCATGCTCTTGAGATAGTGGTCGAAATTACGACTCTTCCAATATGTGGAGCCGTGTTTGCGGTCTCCGGAGACCACAAATTCAGGGTTTAATTCTGAAGTCATGTCTCGGCCGACGCCATGGTCAAAGCCCGGTTGGCCAAGAAGTTTTTCAGGGTGGGCGTATATGTCCGGGGTTTGCCGCGTTTGCGCGACAGGGGCGGGCGTTGTCGTTGTTCCGGGCTGGGCGGTGACTCGCCCGAAAACCTTCTCGTTGATATCTGCGGCAAACGCATTTACTTTCGGAATGACCGCATCCATCCCCTGGCTTTGATTAAAGACCGCTACCGCGGGCTTCACGCCCTGCATATCGATCATCTTGGCATCGATGCTAACGCTCTCTCCGAAAATGGTGAGACTTCCGAAAAGGACATAATCGGCATCAAGGCTTGTGCCGAGTTGCCGGGCCGTGTTTTCGTTCAAAGGTTGGGGTGTCGATTTTAACGCATGTTCGGTGGCTTCCCGCTGTATTACCACCACCTTGTTTTCCCACGACAGGCGAGTGGTAAGCATATCCACGATCCCGTCCTGCAAAAAAGAAAGATCTTTTTCCGAATGGATTTTAAAGGGAACAACGGCTACCCTGGATGGTTCGTTTGCCCAAAGACCCGGACTACCCAGAACAACCAGTGCAACCACGACCAGAAATGGTATTGTCTTTTTGAAAATCATGCTTTTCCCCAGCCGGAAAGTTTTTGTCCGGTTTTTTTGAAAGTCATATCTCATACCATCTGCCGGCGGCATAGTCAAGAAAGACCCGACGACGGCACGATAAGGGGAAAAATAGATCGTGCTTGACCCCGACACAACGGCTCTGATAGGTTTTCGATGTAAATCGATATGTTATCGTTTGCTGCCGGTTGGTCTTCTTATTGGCGGCCTTTCGTTTATACATACTGATCAAGGGAGTCCTTTCCATGAATTGTCCTTGTTCCGGGGTTATTCTGTCCGGCGGCTTGAATACTCGGATGGGCGGTCAAAGTAAGGCCTTCCTTTGTGTGGGTGGGCGGCGTATCTTAGATCGTTTGTACCATACGATGGCGGGGCTTTTTCAGGAAATACTGCTGGTGACCAACGCTCCCCTTGAATACGTGTCATGGGATGCAATGATCGTAACGGATATGATTGCTGTGCGCAGTTCGTTGACCGGCATACATGCCGGTCTGTTTCATGCCCTTTCAGACCATGTATTGGTGGCGGCTTGTGATATGCCGTTTTTAAAAGAATCGGTAGTCAAAGTCCTTCTCGGGGAACTTGCGCCGAAATGGGACGTGATCATTCCGGTCACAAAAGAAGGATACCAACCGCTGTGTGCCGTTTATTCAAAGCGTTGCATCAAGCCTATCGAAGCCCATTTGAAAGCACAACATCCGAAAATTGTGGATTTTTTTTCAAAAGTTCGCGTGAAAGAGGTTCCCGGCAAGATCTTGCGGCAGGCCGATCCCGACCTGGAGTCGTTTTTGAATATCAATACCCCAGAGGATTTGGCATCTGTCAACAAGATGCTGGGAAGAGATGTGTAGCCGGGGCCTTGCAGGGGCAGTCAGCGACCATCGGAACAGTCGGCGGCTCATGAATGGCGCTGGGTTTTCAAAAACCTGATTTCCACAAAGTCGGCAATCGCCTTGATGTCGTCGAGCCCGAAGCAGGGGACTCCCAGGTTCAGGGGCATATCAGACACGATGGCAATCAGGCTGGTATCGTCTTTACAGAGGGGGGCGGCATGAACGGTGCTTCTGAAAATTTCGATCTTTGGCTTGTCCTGCCTTTTATATCCCTCCGTCAGGATTAGGTCCATACCCTGGAAATACTTTCCGGCCAGGTTGTCAATGGTTTCCTCCTTATCCACATCCTTGATGACGGCTATTTTTTTTGGAGATGAGATGATGACGGTATGGGCGCCGGCCTGTTTGTGTCGCCAGCTGTCCTTGCCTTTGTGATCAATGTCAAAACCGTGCACGTCGTGCTTGATCGTTCCTATTTTACAACCCCGTGATTTGAGTTCATGTATAAGCTTTTCCAAAAACGTGGTCTTGCCTGCGTCCGATTTCCCAACGATAGAAATGATGGTAAAGGGGGGCTCGGCACTTTTCTCGTGGTTAAGCAAAGCCCTTTCATATAAAAACCCGGGCTTGCCGTAATCAAGGAGCTGAACGGACACGGGCCGGCCTGCCGAAAGACAACCGGAATTGGGCGGAACCATGATGAGTCCGTTGGCCTTGGCCATGGCGAGCATTCCGGTCGGCTCCGGTCCAACCAGGGGAAGCACCTGCACACAGGCACCTCGATGGCTGACTATCCCTTGGATCGCACGTTCTATAGCTGCGTTTTTTTTGATATCCTTTTCCAAGAGCGCCGTGGTGGTATTGAGGCCGGGTTTTTGCAGGCCCGATAGGCGGCGGAGGGCCGGCAAGACCAGGACGTGAAAGGCCGTGAAGGCGGCACTCGGCGTGCCCGGCAGCGCGAAGATCGGCTTGTTGCCGTAAAGGCCGAATGCGGTGCCTTTGCCCGGGAGCATGGCGATGCCGGCAAATTGAATGCGGACTCCCGCGGCCTCGATGGCGGCACGGGTCAGGTCAGAATCGGAATGCGCCGTTCCGCCGATGGTAATGACCATGTCTTTTTTAAGGGCCTTTTCAAGGTCCTTTCGAATGGCCTCGTTCCGATTGTTGGTGATTGCCGAAAAGCCGACCGTTGATCCCTGGCTTTGTATCATGGCCGACAGCATATACAGGTTGCTGGCCACGATTTTGGGGTTTTCCGGATGTGCTTTCAGGTCAAGAAGTTCGTTCCCAATGGCCAAGATGCCCACCTCGGGCCGCCTGGTGACGACAACTTCTCGGACGTGCAAAGTCGCCAGGATGCCGATGTGGGCCGGCTCTATAACCGTACCCTTCCCGGCAACCAGAGTTCCTTTTTGAATGTCCTTGCCTTTTTTTGATACAAATCGGGCACATGGCGCCGGGGCAGCGATTTCAATGGCTTCTCTGTTGACCAGCACATCTTCTTGTCTGACCACGGCATCCGCTCCCGGCGGAATTGGACCGCCGGTCATTATTCGGACCGCATATCCCGTCTCAACGGAAACAGGTTCGGCCGTGCTGGGATGAATTTCTCCCGACACGACCAGCCTTACCGGATGGCCCTTGGTCGCAGAGACTGTGTCTTGGCTCGATAGGGCATAGCCATCCATGGCGGCCCGGTCAGAGGAGGGAACGTCTTGAGAAGCGTATATGTCCTGGGCCAAGACGTATCCCAAGGCCTTGTCCAAGGCAAGGGTAATGGGTTCAAGCGGGCGTATGCTTTGCAGAGTACAATCCAGAGCTTCTTTGCGTGAAACACTCTCTTTGAAACCCATGCCGACTCGTCCTTTCGCAACGCCGAAGAGATAGCAAAATTAGGGGTGTTTGCGGCTATTGTCAAGCGCAATTATGTCTGTCCAGGCGTAATGCAGACCGGTTTGCATTCGTCCGCAAAAAAATCTTGCCGTGTTTGAAAAAAAACCCATGAATTGTCTTTTGTTTCAAACGCCATCGGCCATGACAAACAGGGTCTGATCTACCTATGTATGGCTTCTCTTGTCGTGAAAGATCCGGTCGGTCAAGGGTGATAACATGGCGATAACGAAACTAGCATATTCTTCCCGTTAGCAGGATGGGTTTCAGGCCGCCATGAAAGATCCGGTGGGTGGTTGCCGGGAAGGGGATATCTTTGGAAAGGCGTTTGTCAGGGGCGATGAGGGCGAACTTCCAACCCTTGAAATCCTGTTTCAGTTTTTTGCAGATCTCTATGAACAGTGCCTGACTTTGCGCCTTTGTTTCCAGTCGGCGGCCATAAGGCGGATTGATGACGACCAGTCCCTTTCTTTTCGTTTGTGTTTGTTCCTGGATATGGGATGGTAAAAGATCAAAGAAGTCTTTTGCAGTGACAGAAATGGTGCCGGCAAAGTCATTGTCACCAACGGTTTTTTCCAGGCTCTGGCAGGCGTGTTTGTCTTTGTCGGAGGCGCAGACAATCGGCTGGTTTCTGTGGACCATTTCTTTTTTTGCCTCCCGTCTGATATGTTTCCATCTGGAAGGCCTGAAACAGGGCCATCCCATGAAAGCAAATCCACGATACCATCCGGCGGGAATGTGGTTTGCCATCATGGCCCCTTCCAAGGAGAAGGTCCCGGCCCCACACAACGGGTCCACAAGGGGTTCGTCGTCACGAAACGCGGCCATGGTGAGTATGGCCGCTGCAATCGTTTCCCGTATGGGCGCCCTTCCACCCCGGGTTTTCAAGCCACGCTTGTGGAGCAAGGCCCCGCTGCTGTCTATGGAGACGGAAAAACGGTCGTTTAGTACACGGACAAAAATCTGCTGGGGAAAACGCGACAGGTCTTCGTCATTTTTAAAAAAAGCCCTGTTGGCAACACTCCGCCGCCGGACCAGGCTCTGTTCAAATCGTTCTGCAATGGCGTTTGCATGGAAAAGCCTGGAGCGCCTGGATGTTACATGAATGTCACAGACTGAACCATAGTCAAGATAAAGCTCCCAGGGCAAGTCAACGAGTTTTTTTTCGAGTTGTCTGAAATTTGTTGCCCGAAAAGTCTCAATCCGCAGCAATATCCGATTGGCCATCCGGAGTTTCAGGTTGGCCAAATAACAGTCATGAACATGGCCTTGAAAATCGACACCACCTTGGGTCGGCGCAGCATCTGCCATGGCAGGGCCAAGGGCGGAAACCTCTTCAAGACAGAGATGTTCCAGATCCGGTGCGGTCGATACAAAAAAGGCCCTGATTTTGCCCAGAACGTGCCGTTTGATACGTTTTTCCGAGTTTGACGGATTATCCAATTGTTTTTTCATTTTCACCCGTCTGTTTTGAAAAGCGATGTACCAACCATGATGGTGGATTCCCAAAAGAAACTCTGATACAAACAGGTTGCAGGGAGCTTGTCGAGCCATTTTTTATCCCGGTCTTTGGATGGGGCGGCCGCAGGGACAGGGCGCCGCAAGGACCCGTTTGCTGGGGTCCGGATCGAATGACAGGAATGTTTTTTTAAAAGGTCTTGGGAAGATGAACAATGATCCTTGGAGGGTGCTGGTTATTTCGGATGAAGAGGGCCTCCGCAAGTTGGCGGCTATCAGCCTTGCGGACGTCGGTTGTGAGGTCGTTACCGCCGCGGACGGTAAAAGCGGTCTAGAAGCGTGTCGGCAATTCGACCCGCACATCGTCGTCATTGACATCCTTTCGCCCGGCATGGATGGCCTCGAAGTGCTTGAGCGGATCAAGAAGGAAGATCCGTGCAAAGAGGTCATTGTGATGACAGACCATGGGGATGTGGAACTTGCCGTTCGTGCCTTACGGCTGAAGGCCTCGGACTTCATCATCAAGCCCATCAACCACGAAGGCTTTTTGGCGGCTGTTCAGCGGGCTAAAGATCATTTCAGCATACAAAAGAATCTGCGCGCATCAGAGGAAAAATACAGCGATTTGGTAGAAAACTCCCTGACGGGCATCTACGTCGACCAGAATGGAAAGATTGTGTTTGCCAACCGGCAATTTGCCGACATCTACCGGTATTCTAAAGAAGAGATCCTGGGCATGGATTCGTGGAGATTAGTTCATCCCGACGACAGGGACATGGTCCAACAGATCAGGGAAAAACGCATCAAGGAAGCCGGGGCTCCGTTGGAATATGAGAGCCGGGGACTGACAAAAGACGGTCGAACCGTTTGGGTCGTTCGGCGTAACACCAGGATAATGTACCAGGGCAAGCCGGCCATATTGGGCAATATTGTCAATGTGTCTGAGCGGCATCGCCACAAAGAGGCGTTGAGGAAAAGCGAAGAACAATACAGACGTCTTGCCCGTGCTCTGATCTTGGGCTTGGCTGAGGTGTTTGATGCATTGAATGAGCTTTCCTGGGGCAATCCCAAGGTAAGAATTCCAGAAGGGTCGGAAATCGATTTGATTGCCGAACTTAAAAGTATCGTCAACCAGACCGCCGAGAACGTTGGGGAAATCGTTGACCTATCGCATGAATTTGCCATGGGCCTTGCTGAGCATTTTGACGTATTGTATCGGGTCTCCAAGGGAGATTTGTCCGCCCGGGTCGGCGGAACCTCAAGCGTGGAATTGTTGGAGCTGTTCAAGGGTGTGACCAACCAGATGATTGTGAGCGTGTCCCGAGAGATTTTGGATCGGAAGCGGGCAGAGGAAAAAGCCCGAACCAGCGAAGAAAAATACCGCCATATGAGCCACAATCTGACTGTAGGCCTGTCGGAGGTTTTTGACGCACTGAACCAAATCTCTCTGGGTAATCCTCATGTGAGAATCCCCGAAACGTCGGAGCTGGAGCTGATCTCGGATCTAAAAAAGATTGTGAACCTGACCGCCGAGAATCTGGGGGAGATCGTTGACCTGTCACATGAGTTTGCCATGGGCCTTGCCGAGTATTTTGACGTGTTACTCCGGGTTTCCAGGGGGGATTTGTCTGCTCGGGTTTCGGGCGCTTCCGGGGTTGAGTTGCTGGAGTCGCTAAAAGAAATCACCAACCAGACCATCAGGAGCGTATCCAGAGAAATCACAGAGCGAAAACGCGCAGAGGAGGCCCTTCAAGAGGCCCATCGTGAGCTGGAGGAGCGGGTGAGAGAAAGGACCCGTGAGCTGCTGGAGGCAAATGAACGACTGACGCACGAAATCGAAGAGCGCAAACGGGCAGAACAAAACGTCAGAATGAGCGAAGAAAAGTATCGTCTCTTGTTCAATTATGATCCCAATCCACTGCTTGTTGTGGATGTAGGGTCAGGCGAGATCTTGGATACCAATAATGCGACTACCATGACATTCGGTTATGGGCGAGACATGTTGCTCAACATGTCTTTTTGGGATTTTTTCAGTGCAGAGGAGGCGGCGAGGGCTCGAAAGGAGCTGTATGCCGTTACAGAGGCACAATATTTTTTTATCCCCAAGCTGTCGGCGATCAGAAAAGACGGCAAGCGGTTTATTGTAGATCTACACGCTCGCGGTACCGTAAAAGATGTTGGAACAGACCCGTCCGGCGCCCGCCTTATTATCAGGATCGTTGATATTACCAGACGCCTTGAGCAAGAGGCCAATCTGATCCAGACGGGAAAAATGGCGACCCTTGGTGAGATGGCAACCGGCATTGCCCACGAATTGAATCAACCGCTTAATGTCATACAGGTTGGCGCCGATTTTTTTTCCAAGATGGTGAGCCGCGGCAAGGAGATTCCCAAAGACCAAATGATAAAGACTTGCCGGAACATCGGACAACAGGTAGACAGGGCAACGCGCATTATCGACCATCTTCGAGACTTCGGCCGGAAAACCGACTGCGATTTTTACCCTGTTGATATCAATCAACCCATAAACGATGTTTTTACTCTTTTGGGCCAGCAACTCCGTTTGCGCAAGATTGAGGTCCGGACAATTTTCAGTAAAGAACCCCTTATGGTGTTGGCGGACAAGAATCGGTTGGAGCAGATTTTTTTGAATCTGGTGACCAATGCCAGGGATGCCATGGACCTGAAAGCGTCCGGCGAAAAGTTCCTGACCATAACGACATACCTGGACGGAGAAAGCGTGGTTGCGAAAGTTTCCGATACGGGCATTGGCATCCCACTGTCCGTGCAGGAAAAGATTTTTCAACCTTTTTTTACGACTAAAGAAATGGGCAAAGGCACGGGGTTGGGCCTTTCCATAAGCTACAATTTGGTCAAGGACTTCGGGGGCGACATAGAGGTTGAGTCGGCCGAGGGTCAAGGCGCCACCTTTACCATCCGCCTGCCGGTGTGCGAAAAAAAAGATATTTCAAAAGGTCAACGCAGGCAGGGCTTGGCGTCGTACCAACAAACGGACCCATAAATCAACGCATATACCCTGTCCAGACGTTCCGGTTTTTAAGCATTGTCACGTGTCACGTATTCGGCCGGGTCCTTGCGGTCTGAGCCCCGGGTCGAAGATCGTCGAATGACTGCCGGTGGTGTGATTCCAGTCGGGTTCAAGTTGTTTGCCGCCTCCATTGTGCATGAAACTGCTTGACATTGTGACGGCTCTGTCATATAAGGCCAGCGGTTCTTTTTCCAGAATTCCACGGCGTTGTTACACCGTCTTGGTGTGTGGCAAGCATGAAGGCTTCCACTTTATCTCACAACGGGAGTGGCTTTTTGTCGTGCTTTTATTCATATATGACTTCGTTGTTTTGGGTCAATGAACCCTTAAATCATATTGTGACATCTCAACGACACGGGTTCCGCCCGTCCCGCGAAAGGAATGTTATCTAGGATGACAGCAAAGGGAGAACAAGTGTTTGCGTTTGGCCTTCTGGTTGTATGTCTTGTTATAGGGATTGCGAGTTATGCCGCCTTTGCTCCGGAAAAGCCGGAAGAGCCGGTGAGAATTATGCTGAAAAGCACTGCCGGCAAAATTCTGCTGGATCACAAAACCCATGCTGCGGACGACGGCTACGGCGTGTCGTGCGATAGTTGTCACCACGAGGAACAGGAAGACAGCATGTCTTGCAGTGGCGAGTATTGCCATGGCCCGGAAAGCGACCTAACCAGGGGCGACGCCTTGCATATGAACTGCATCGGTTGCCACGAAGACATCGGGGCGGGTCCGGTGGAATGTGCGGCCTGTCACATCATGTCTTAGGGGCTTGCAGGATTTCAATACAAAGGATCAGGTGATGATAAAAAGATCGTTTTTTGGTGTGGTCAAGCCGGTTCTGAAATACAATGTGGTTCCAAGCGCGGTTGAGGAGCTGCCTGTGCCGAACAGAGCCGTTCTCTTTTTAAAGGATTCGCAAAACGGCGGCGGCGGGTTCAAGGTCGGCGACAGCGTCAAGACGGGACAAGTGCTCGCAAAATCATCAGACAGTGCCGACTATGTTGTTTCCTCGGTTACGGGGACCATCTCGGCGATTGCGCCCCATTTCGGAACGTTCGGGGGAAAATACACGGCCATTACCATTGATGCCGGCGACAAAGATGACTGGGATGATGGATTTATATCCGAATCGACGTTGGATACAGCGCTGCGCTTTTTTGAATTTGCGCCGGGAGGTCCTTCGTTTAAGGCGTTTGCCGATCCGGATAAGACCATTCGGACCGTGGTGATTTACGGCATGGACCAGGACCTTCTTCTTACGGTCAATCAACATGTGGTTCGAAACGAGGCCGGTAATATCAAAAAAGGGGTCAACGTCCTGAAGGCCATGACCGGGATAGATCGCATCGTGATTGCGGTGCCGGAAGGCCTGGTTCAGCAAGCGAATACGACGGGCGCCGAAGTGAAAACCGTAAGTGCGGTGTATCCGTCCGGTCTGCCCCACATGATCATGAAAGATGTCCTGGGCCAAGTTCTTCCCGCCGGAGATTGCCCGGAAGATGCCGGAACCGTCTTTATGAGCGCAGAAGCGGTGGCGGCGTTGGGGGTCGCCATGGATACGGGCAGGCTTCAGGTTGCCAAGTTGGTGACGGTGGTAGGAAAAGACGGGCAATCAAAGAATGTGAGGGCGCGAATCGGAACGCCTCTCGGGGAAGTCCTGGCCGCATGTGAGATATCGATGAACGATCGGGATCGGCTTATTTTAGGCGGGCCCATGAAGGGGGTTGCCACCTATTCTCTTGATCTGCCGGTGGAGCCTCATACCGACGGCATTGTGGCCCAGGCCCAGGTTTTCAGTGCTCTGTTGACAGACAATCCTTGTGTAAACTGTGGGGAATGTGTGAGAATTTGTCCGGTCAGAATTCCGGTCAACATGCTTATCCGGTTTCTAGAAGCCGGCAATTATGCCGATGCTCGAGACATTTATGATCTCGATTCCTGCATAGAATGCGGGTTGTGCTCGTATGTCTGTGAGTCCAGGATCCCGATTTTCCACTACATCAACATGGCGAAATACGAACTGAAATTGGCGGAGGCTGCGGAGGCAGAAGATGAATAGTCACATGCAAGGAAAAAAGACGCTGGTTGTCGCCCACGCACCTTTCTGGCACGATGGCAAAACGGTATCAAAAAAATATCGTCACATCATGCTTGCGGCACTTCCCGCAGTGCTCATGGGGATCAGTCAATACGGCGCGCCGGCACTGGGCGTGTTAACCTTTGCCGTGGGTTGTGCCATGTTCTGGGAGCTCCTCATGAATCTCCTCATGGGAAAACGGATCGCCCTCAGCGACGGCAGTGCGGCGCTGACGGGACTGTTGTTCGGCATGTTGCTTCCGGCTACGGCCCCCTGGTGGCTCATCGTGTTGGGGACCTTTATGGCCATCGTGGTGGGCAAGCAGATCTTTGGCGGCCTTGGGCTCAATCCCTTGAATCTGCCTGCGCTTGCCCTGGCCATGCTTCTCATTTCTTTTAACAGCGTTTTCGACTTTAATGAGGCCCTTGTCCATTACGACCTGGGTTTTGCGATGACCTATCCGTTGGCGGATGTGAAATTCTTCGGTACCCAGGCCATCGAGAAGTTTGCCCCGGGGGCCTTATTGATGGGAAAACAGGCCGGGGCCGTGGGCTCAACTTTCGGCTTGGGTCTTATGATCGGCGGAATCTACCTGATGGTAAGGGGATTTATCCGATGGGAGATTTCCATGTCTTTTCTTGCCGGTGTGTTTATTACGGCATGGTTGTTTCACCTTTCCGATTCAGCAAAATATGCGGGCCCTCTTTTTCATATTTTGGTGGGCTATACGCTTATCGGTGCATTTTTTCTGCTTCCGGAGGATTCCTCCTCGCCGGTGAACTTGGCGCCCATGTTGGTTTTTGGCGTTTTGGCCGGTGTGATGACAGTGCTTATCAGGAATCTGGGCGCCTATGTCGACGGTATTCCTTTTTCCATTCTTCTGTTGAATCTTGCCAATCCACTTCTGGACAAGATCAGACCCAAAGCGATTGGAAAGGTGGTTGAAAATGCGTGATGTCATCAGGATGATGGTTGTTCTTGCCGTGCTCAGCGCCGTGTCCGGAGGGTTGCTGGCGGCGGTTAAATCCAATACCGCAGAGCAGATCGAATACCAGCAGCTCAAGTTTGTAAAGGGACCTGCCATTAAAGAAATCCTGGAAGGGGCAACCAACGATCCCATCGTGGACCGCTTTAAGCTGCAAGACGGCGAGGTGGAAAGAAGCTTCTTTGTCGGGGTTTTTGACGGCAGGCCGGATGTTGTGGTCTTCGAGAGTTTTGGCGGCGGGTTTAGCGGAGATGTGGGTATGATGGTGGGGGTGGATCTGAACACCGACACCCTCGTGGGCATCGGGGTGACCGTCCACTCCGAGACGCCCGGCCTTGGTTCGAGGGCCAAGGACGATCCTGCTTTTCGGGCCCAGTTCAAAGGGTTGCCTTTGTCCGAACCGATCAAGGTGAAATCCGACGGCGGGCAAATTGACTCCGTGTCCGGCGCGACGATTACCTCCAGGGGCGTTTGTGCCGGCGTCACGGCGGGTCAGAGCTTCTATCAAAGATTGAAGCCGCAAATTGTTCAACAAGCCAAGGCCTTTGGCGAACAGGGAGAGGAATAATGGCCAAAACGATTGTTCAAGAATTCACCAAAGGACTTTGGGACGAGAACCCGGTCTTTAGGCTTGTCTTGGGTTTGTGCCCCGTGTTGGCTGTCACCAAGTCTGTGGCCAATGGCGTGGGCATGGGGGTGGCCGCCACCTTTGTGTTGCTTTGTGCGAACATCCTGGTTTCCACGCTCCGTTCCGTCATTCCCAGCAAGGTTCGAGTGCCTTGTTTTATTATCATTATTGCTACGTTTGTGGTGGTGGTGGAACTGGTGATGCAGGCGGTTGCGTATCCGTTGTTTCTCCAGCTGGGCATCTTCATCCCCCTGATCGTGGTCAACTGTGTGCTGCTTGGCCGGGCCGAAGCCTTTGCCTCCAAAAACGGCGTTGCCGCGGCCGCGGCGGACGGGCTCGGCATCGGTCTCGGATTTACCCTTTCCCTGGGTGTCGTGGGCGCCATCCGAGAGATTCTGGGGGCCGGGACCATCTCGGTTCCTTTTTCCGAACAGGTCATCAATGTGTTTGGTCCGTCGTTTCAGCCATTTACGTTTATGGTCGAAGCCCCCGGGGCCTTTGTGTGTCTGGGTCTGCTCCTTGGGCTGATGGACCTGGTCGGAAAGAAGTAACACAGATTGCGTAAAGGAGATTTGGCATGGCAGATTATATTCTACTGGTTGTCGGCGCCATTCTGGTCAACAATATTTTGCTCATACAATATTTGGGGAACTGTCCCTTTATGGGCACATCCAAGAAGATGGATACGGCCACCGGTATGGCCATGGCGGTGGTCTTCGTGCTTTCCTTGGCGGGGATAGTTACTTGGATTCTGGAGTATGTGTTCCTGAAGCCTTTGGGTCTCGAGTACATCCGGACCCTGGTGTTTATCTTGGTCATCGCCTCGTTGGTGCAGTTTGTGGAATTATTTCTCAAAAAAAGCATTCCGGCCCTGTATGCCGGTCTGGGGATTTTCCTGCCGTTGATTACTACCAACTGTGCGGTCATGGGTGTGTGTTTGATTAACATCAAAGAAGAATATAACTTTTTGCAGATGCTGCTGTCGTCCATTTCCTATGCCTTGGGGTTTGGGCTGGCTCTCGTCCTGTTCGCCGGGTTGCGCGAGCGGATTCAGGTGGGCCGGGTTACTGCAAAACGAAAAACAGATTTGACCCTGGTTGAAAAAAGACTAAGGGAGCGGTTTACCATTGGGCGGGTACCCGGGCCGTTGCAGGATATTGCCGTTGCCTTGGTGACCGCGGGATTTATGTCATTGGCGTTTCTGGGTTTTAAGGGCATGATCTGACGGGTTTGCGCGGGAAGGAGGCCGTCTGTGTGATTGAAGACGGTTTCAAACAGGGTTGCTTGGCCTTGGCGAAAGCTATATGATATTTAGGAGATAGAGAAAATGCTGGAATCCTTACTGCTCATGCTGGGACTGGGCGCATTATCGGGGACCGTTCTCGGGATTGCCTCCAAGCTGTTTTACGTATGGGAGGACCCGCGGATTGCCCAGGTTGAAAACTGCTTGGCCGGCGCCAACTGCGGGGGATGCGGCTACACGGGCTGCGCTGCCTGTGCTGCAGCCATTGTGGCCGGAAAGGCCCCTGTAACGGCTTGTATTGTCGGAGGAGCGTCCTGTGCCGAGAAGGCTGCCGCCGTCATGGGATTGGAGGCCGGTGCCGCAGAGGTGCTGATTTCGCAAAATACTTGCACGGGCGGCCATCGCGCCCCGGAGAAATTTTACTATATGGGGGTCAGTGACTGCCGAGCGGCAACACTTCTGTATGCCGGGGCCAAGGAATGTGTTGTGGGGTGCCTTGGTTTCGGAAGCTGCGTGAAGGCCTGTCAGTTTGGGGCGCTATCCATCGATCCGAAGGGTGAAAATGTGCCTATTGTGGATGTGGACAAGTGCGTGGGTTGCGGTGCCTGCGAGAGTGTGTGCCCCAAAGGAATCATGCAGGTGCGCACGCCGTCTCAGCGGATTCTTCATATGAATCTGACTACGGACCGTCTGGCTCCGTGCCGTCAGACCTGTCCTGCTGAGATCGATATTCCCAAGTACATCAATCACATTGCGAAAGGGGAATACGATAAGGCCTATCTGACCGTGATGGAGCGAAATCCCATGCCGCTTTCCATTGGCAGGGTGTGCCCGCATCCTTGCGAGGATGCGTGCCGCAGGGCGGTGGGGGATGACGAGCCGGTTTCTATAAACCAGCTCAAGCGGTTCTGTTCTGACTGGGTCTTTGACCATGCCTTGCCGGTGAAGATCCCGGTGGCGCCCGATACGGGATACAATGTAGCTGTTGTGGGCGGGGGACCGAGCGGGCTTTCCGCTGCTTTTTTCTTAAGACGACTGGGGCATAAAGTAACGATTTTTGAATGGATGCCCAGGCTGGGGGGGATGATTCGTTACGGTATTCCGGAATATCGTCTTCCGAAGCGAATCCTTGACCAAGATATCGATCGTATTTTGGGTCTGGGGGGCATCAAGGTCAAGACCAACGTCAAGTTTGGGGTGGACTTCGATCTGGAATCTCTGGTTGGTGGTGAGTATGATGCGGTTTTGATGACTATAGGGGCCTGGAAACACGCATCTGCGTGGATTCCTGATGAAGACAAGGTCAAGGGTGTCGTTCCGGCAACCACGTTCCTCAGGTCCATGACCGAACCCGGCGTGGGAGATCCGTATCCGGTAGGAAAAAGGGTGGGGGTCATCGGCGGGGGAAATGTCGCCATGGACTGTCTGCGGTCCTCCGTTCGCAAGGGCGCCGAAAAGGTTTATTGTTTGTACAGGCGCGAAGTAAAAGATATGCCTGCAAACAAGGTGGAGATAGAGGCCTGTCAGCATGAGGGTATCGAATTCATTACCTTGTGTAGTCCTGTAAAGTTCCTTACGGATGACGAAGGAAACCTTACCGGCATTGAATATTTGAAAAATGAACTGGGAGAACCGGATGCCAGCGGGCGCCAAAAGCCTGTGCCCATCAAAGGCTCCGAAACGGTTCTGCCCATTGACAACTTCGTGTTGGCCATCGGTCAAAAGACGGATTCGGCCTTTGTAGAGGAAGAAGGCACTGCGGTGTCCAGGCTTGAAACCGTTAAGGGCGCTCTTGCAGTTGATCCGGATACCCTTCAAACTTCTGTTCCGTATGTTTTTTCCAGTGGGGACTGCGCAGGCCCTCCCGGGCTTTTGGTGACTGCGATCGGGCAGGGCAGGCGGGCCGCCCGCGGCATTCATAAGTATCTCATGGGACAGGATATGGCCCTTCCCGAAAACAAACTGCGGGTCGACCCGCGGCGGATGACCGGATATATCCCCGGTACCATCTTCAAGAACATTGAAGGGGTTGGAAAGATAGCACGCGCCGAGCAGCCGGAGCTTGAACCCGGTTCTTACGAAAGACAACAAACGTTTGCAGAGGTTGATCTTACCCTGACCGAAGAAGCCGCCCTGAAAGAGGCCGATCGTTGCTTGCGGTGTTGTCTTACCTGCTATGACCCAGATCGCCGGGCTTAGCCAGAGAAGCTCTCTCTTGATCGCCGGCTATTGGACGGTGCACTTATTAAGGGATTGATTTTGAGGGGCAATTGGAATACCCTCCATTCGATCCCTTTATTTTTTGCGTTTGCCGGGACATGTATTCTTGATTGGGGGACCAGGCGCCTGTACTTGATTGTTTTAGCCCGACACAAACGGGAAGGCGAAAAGCCCTGAAGCTTTCCGGGGAAAGTCTCGGGAAAAAACAATGCGGTCATCTAAAAAGTTCAAGTTGTGTTTCGGCCGGCCGATGAACGGGAAAGACCATGACATCTGTGAATCACGGTACTTGCCGGGTGCCAATCTGATTGCGTTGCGGCCGACCAAACGCGGCCTAGACGCCTCAAACTCTTGCCCGGCTTACGACTCGATGCCCATTCGACCTCCTTTTCATATGAACCTGAGCTTCCCGGATAACCGCAAAAAAAGTTCGAATTTGCTTTTAACGGAGAACAAACGCACATGACCGAACAAACGCGTTCCACCGAAGAGAAAACAGGCCCGGAGAATATGAACACACCAAAGCGAGTCGTGATTCTGGGGGTCGGCAATCTGTTGTTGTCTGATGAGGGGGTCGGTGTGCATGTGGCCAACAAGCTCATGGAGATGGATCTTCCAGAGGGCGTTGAAGTTTACGAAGGGGGAACCGACGGTTTCCGGCTGATGAGCGTGGTGACCGGTGCCGACAGGCTTGTGGTGGTTGATGCGGTAAAAGGGGGCGGTGAGCCGGGCGCCATATACCGATTTGATGTCAAAGATGCGCCCTCCATGCCCGATTCGTACAAGACGTCGGTACATCAGATAGGTATCCTGGAAGTCATCCATTTTTCGGAATTCGTGGGAAAAGGAAAAACACCTGAAGCCACGATTATCGGTATCGAGCCCAAATCCTTGGAAATGTCCATGGAGCTGACTCCGGAAGTGGCGGCCAAGGTGCCTAAAGTCATCGAGTTGGTCCTGGACGTTGCCAAGGCTGCCCTGGCTGAAGAATAGAAATCAAGGCCTTACTGGTTATGATCTTCTACCGCACGGTTTTTTTTGGTTCAACATGCAACAACCGTTGTGTCGGCTGCGAGGCCGAAGGCGACATGGCTGGTCCTTCTCTCGACGGCCTTATTCGTCAGGTGGACGGATTGGAAAACGTTGAGAATGTGGCCTTCATGGGCGGCGAACCGACCCTTTTCACCGACGTGATTTCTTTGGTTTCCCAAATCCGAGAACGCGGTGCCAGGCGAATTAAACTGGTTACCAATGGGCGAAGACTGGGCGATATGAATTTTCTCGCCGGTCTCGTGGATGCCGGGTGTCGCATTTTTGAGGTGAAGATCGAGGGCTCGAGGTCTGAGGTCCACGATGCGGTAACCCGCACCACGGGCAGTTTTGGCGAAACCCTTCAGGGACTGGAAAACCTGTGTTCCTTGGCCCGGTCCGCCAATGACCGGGATACCCTTTTGGTTGCAGCGCGTGTGGGGGTTACGGGAACGAATCTTGGAGACCTGATTTCTATTGTGAGTATGCTAACCTCTTTTGGGGTAGATCGCATTGTTTTGGCCTGCAAGGGGTGTGATTTTGCCATGACGGAAGCCGCTTTTATGGTGACCAATGCGATTAAGGTGGCCGCGTTGAATCGAACCTGGGCCCAAAGTGAAGGGTTTCCTCCTTGTTTGATGGGGGGTTGTGAAAGGCATGTGTCAGAGCTTCTGGATCTCAGGACGCGTTCCGGGGAAAAACCAAAGGGTTGTCTGAAATGCGATTACGAAGCATTCTGTGGTGGACCACCGGCAAAGTACGTGAGAAAAAAGGGCTCCAAGGAGTTCCGCGCCGTTTCAGGTTCGCCCTACTCGGAAGACATTACACGTCTGTGGGCAATGAGGTTTGACCATGGCCGGTCCTAAGACTCGCGTTCTGCTTGTTTCTTTTAATGCCGCCGGCCATGATTCACTGGCTTTGGGCTACATCAAGGCCTATGCGTTGAAAGATGATATCCTGTCTCGCAGGACGCAGATTGAAATTCTGAACTTCAGTAACGAAGAAAACGACGTCCGCCAAGCCCTTTACTATATTGCCGAGTTTAAACCCGATCTGATCGGGCTGTCCTGCTATTGCTGGAGTATGGGTAAGCTTCTGGAGTTGGCGCGATCAGCCAAACAGATCATGCCCAAAGTACCTCTTGTTGTCGGAGGACCGGAGGTCGGTCCTGCTGCCGACCGGTACCTGAAGGAAAACCCGTGCCTGAATGTGGCGGTTCACGACGAGGGGGAGGCCGTTTTTTCAGACTTGCTTCGATGTTGCTTTGCCAAAAAGGGCCGTTTGGAAGATATTGCCGGCATTTCCTTTCGCAAAGGGAATGACGTGGTAAGAAACCCGGACCGTTCACCGATGACGAACCTGGATGAGATTCCGTCGCCCTATCTTACAGGGGTCCTTACGCCGCGAGACGGGGTGACGTATCTCCAGTCTTTTCGAGGGTGTCCCTTCCGGTGCGGTTTTTGTTATGAAGCCGGACGACACAAGGGTCTTCGGTTCTTTTCGAATGCGCGAGTAAAGGCTGAAATCGAATATATTATGGCCAACCCGGCCATCAAGACCTTTCATTTTGTGGATTCCGTGTTCAATCTCAATTCCAAGCACTTAAGCAACATTGCCGACATGCTTCATCATGCAAACCGATATCAAACCAAACTCAGAACTATTGAGGTGTTTACGGAAACGGTAGATGATCAAACCGTCCAAGACCTTGTCCGAGCCGGGGTGCAGAGCGTGGAAACCGGTCCGCAGACAGCCATTGCGGAAACTCAAAAACGGATTGGTCGCTACTTTGATCCCGAGAAGTTTTCTGCGGGGGTTCGCGCGATGCAAAAGGCGGGCATCGACGTGTGGTGCGATCTCATCGTCGGTCTTCCCGGCGACAATTTTTTCCGGTGCGCTTGCTCGGTCGCCTTTGCCATGGACTTACGTCCGGCCCATATCGTTATAAGTATTTTACACGTATTGCCCGGAACCCCCCTTTTTGAACAAGCAGAAAAATTTGGACTTGCCTTTGATCCCGTCGCCCCTCACTATGTGGTGGCCAACGACACCTTTCCTTTTGAACAAATCTTTGACGCCGTGCTGTTTACTGCCGACGTCGCCAAAGAATACAATTTGGCTCTTGCATAGGGAGTTTCCCGGCAATGGGTTTCATGGACGTTGCGCCCTGGTTGGCATCCAAGGTTCATGTTCGAACATCCGCTTTACGCCAAAGCCTCTGAAATAACCGTCAAATCTTTCCTGGTTTGTTGTCAATTTCTTGACGTCCGGATTGTTCTATCCATTTCTTCTCTTTAATTCAGGCACTTATTCGTTTCCTTTCGGTGGCACAAGACTTGCTGTCATAATCGGCAACAAGCGTGATTAAAGGTTTTTCCTGTAATGTCGATAACAAAGACCATGTCTCAATATTCAAAAAAGGATTCCCGAAAAATGATTACAAGCAATTCGTGTTGTCAAGGTGACTCGAAAGGTGGTGATGCGTGTCGGCCTATCGGATTTTGATTTGTTTCGTAAGGGTGTCCATTATCTAATTTTCCGAACAAGGAGGTTTTAAGGTGAACAAACTATTGAATGACATTTCACGCCGGGACTTCATGAAGGTGTGTGCGGGAGCCGCGGCCGTGCTGGGTCTTTCAGAGCTTGAGCTGTTCGAGAAGGTC
>CAYSGJ010000198.1:0-6162 GCA_964430705.1 uncultured Desulfobacterales bacterium
ATACCGGGGCGGGATTTTCAGCCTATGATGGTTGAGATTGGTCGGGATCGACTCTTTCCTTCAATTCCTTGCCACATTTGAAAAACGGCAGCTTTTTGGGCGCGATATTCACCTGTTGGCCTGTCTTCGGATTTCTTCCCGTGTAGGAGCGGTAGTCCTTGACATAAAAGGAACAGAACCCGCGAATTTCGACCCTGCCTCCCTCGACGAGGGTCTTGGACATTTCTTCAAAAAGAATATTGACGATTTTTTCTGCCTTGTCCTTTTTGAGTCCCGTTTCCCGTCGCAAGTTTTCCATGAGATCTGCTTTATTCATGTTACCCCCTCAAAATCCTACCTGGTTTAAGTGGCGTTGGAAAAATGTCTTGCGGCATATTGTGCCGCGGACGCCGTGTCACGGCGAAAATATGCAATTATCCTGCCAGATGGTGGATATCGATAGCTATTTCCATATATTAGCTGCACCGACAACCTAAAAGCGTTGAGTGCTTGTACGGCGTTGCTTCCGTTGTCGGAAACCGCGTCATCGCCGAAGGCGAACACGGGTTTAACCGCGGGAGTCATTTGCGAGTGCGGGAAAAAAGAAAATGCGGTTATCCGGAAAGCTCAAGTTCATATGAAAAGGAGGCCGAATGGGTATCGAGTCGTAAGCCGGGCAAGTGTTTGAGGCGTCTAAGCCGCAAAAGAAAATTCCCAATGACTCAAGGGTGTCTTGGAAGTTGGTCCGCCCCGGCCGTACAGTCCCGGGAAACGAAACCGGCGTCATCAGGATCATGAAAATCAGGCAAACAGTAAAAATACCAGAATACCGACAAGCGTATGGACAATAATGCCGAAAAAAACAAAGCCCACCACACCCCATATCCACGGCGATTTGCCTTTTGTCTTTGCGATATGTCCCGTAGCAATAGCTATCAGCAAACAAGTCCCAAGGATTTGCCAAATCTTCATGTCCGTATATCTCCCGTAAAACCTTTCTCGCTGATTTGAACCCTATGGCGAAAGGCCTTCCCGGTTCGATGGTCGCTTTTTGTCCCGGTGCTATTGGGGGTGGTAGATCTCAAAGGATACCTCGCCCAGAATGTTGCCTTCGTAAAGGAGTTGAAAAGTCCATGTACCGCAAACCAGCTCCCACGGGTGGTCAAACCCATATCCTGTGCCGTTGGGCTCGCCTATCCTGTGGATCCGGGTATATTCATGGTTGATAATGCGCTTATCATATCTGGGGTCTTTCAACCCAGGATAGGTTTTGCGAATGACGATGGGAATTTCCGCCCCGTCGGGAATGCCATTGATAATGTATCTGAACCCAAAGCGCGTTCCCAGAACGGCCGGGATTCGAAAGGTTTCTTCATGAAACGTCGGCGCCGTGACCACACGGCGTTTGCCGCCGGGCGTTTTCTCGGTTTCCTCCACGTGCCGGACCTCGGCGGCATACGTCCCGTACCGGACAACCTCGACACCCCAGACTTCCACGGTCTGTGCGTTTAGAGAACCCGATGCAAAAGATGCCACGGCCGACACCAACGCAATCATGCAAATGTGTGTTTGGATTTTCACGTCGCTTTAAGCCATCATGTTGTGTCCGGGCGTGGATGTTTCCCATGTATGATGCCCCTTGTGTTGCCGAGTTATCCGGAGTTGACTAAATTGGTTGCGCTCGTGCGGTGCGGTTGCAATCCGGATGCGGCCGTCTAATCTTGTCCGGGGAAACCCAAGGATTCATCCTCGCTTTCTTTGGGATTGACCTCCAGATAGGCGGCAACGAAACGCGCCACCAGTTCTTTTGCCTTGCCTCGGATTCGGGGCAGGCTGTTGGTCATGCCGAAATACGAGATCGACCATGTCGGAGAGAGGGCCTTCCGTGTCATGTCTCGCACGAGCACCACATCTTGGTTGAATTCAACCTTGATTTCATAGGCGTACAGGGCGAAGCCCAGATCTTGCGACAGCACTACATCGGTGATGACATTGACCTCGACATAGCATACGGGCCCCCCTTTTGTCGTTGCCCATTCTCTTTTTGAAAGAACCCGTATCCCTGCTATGCGCAACTGCAACTCGGCATCTCTTTTCAACATGGCGGCACTGAGCTCGCGACTTTCGATGTCGGGACTCAGAGGCTCCACAGCCACATAGACGCCGTCCAGGCCTTGCAGGGTGGACCGGGTGTAGGGATCGTCTTCCACGGTGGACGCAAAGGTGGTTGGTTGTGCGGCAAGCACAGACACCGTCAAAATGCCTAAACAAAGAACCAGGTGTTTGCCCGAGACCATCGACTTGTGGCGTGCAAGACGTGAAAGGTTCATCCGTTTCCTGTGCCGTCGTCGTTGTGAGATCGATTTTTTTATCCGGTGTACCACAGAACACCGGGGCCGCCCCGATAAAATCCGTCTTGGCGGGTAAAGCCGCCTTGACGACATGCAACGCAAAACAGCATACACATACTTATTTGATAATTAAAGAAAAATCAACTGGATCTGGAAATTTCGTTGACAGAAACACGGTTTTTTCGTATGTCTGCCCGGTATGTTCGTGGTCTTGTGTTTCTGTGTCCGGACTGCACGGGGCCGACCGTTGTCATTTTGGGCGGGTTGGCCCACGAGGTAATCAATCTCGCAGGCTTTATGGAAAGATTGAAGCCGTGGGCCGTGAGGCCTTCGGCTTTTTTTGTGAAAGGAGGTGTGGGCGGTCACAACGTTGGATTTTGTGTTTGAGCGTGCTCGTCATTTTGGAGGTTGATGAACTTTGATGGAGGAAAAAACTATGCAAAGGCGAAAGAAAAACCTGGTAACGACGCTGTGGATTGCTTTTTTATTGCTCTTGTGCGTTGCGTTTGCACTGCCTTGGGTAAATCAGGCACAAGCTAAAGAGGCCTATAAAGTTGGGGCGATCTTTTCGGTGACGGGAGGGGCCTCGTTTCTGGGGGAACCGGAAAAGAAAACCGCTGAAATGATTGCTGAAGCGATAAATAAAGCGGGCGGGATCAACGGGCACCCCCTTGAACTCGTCATCTATGATGATGAGGGTGATAACACCAAGTGCAATGTGGCCATGAAGAAACTTATCAATCAAGACAAGGTCCCCGTGGTCATCGGCCCATCCACCAGCGGTGCGTCCTTGGCCATTGTCAGTGTGGCCGAGCAGGCTCAGGTCCCGTTGATTTCATGCGCGGCCAGCAAAAATATCGTCATGCCGGTGGAAAAGCGTTTCTGGGTATTCAAGGTCGCAGGGTCAGACATCCATGTGGCCCAACGGATTTTTGATCACATGAAGACCAATGGAATCACCAAAGTGGGGATTATGACGGGTACGACAGCCTTTGGGGCCAGCGGGAGGGAAGAGCTACTTGCTTTTGCCTCGCAGTTCGGAATCGAGATCGTGGCCGACGAACGGTACGGTCCCAAAGACACGGACCTGACGGCCCAGTTGACCAAAATCAAGGGTACCGAGGCGCAAGCGATCGTCAACTGGTCCATCGGGCCCACCCAAGTGTTGGCTGTCAAGAACTGGCGCGCTTTGAGCATGGATAACCTGCCTCTGTATCAAAGCCACGGCTTTGGAAGTCGCAAAAATATCGAGCTTTGCGGCAAGGACGCGGAAGGGGTTCTGTGTCCGTTGGCCAAGGTCAACGTCGGACCGCTCCTGCCGGATGATGATGTCCAAAAGAAGGTGGTTATGGGGTATACGGAGGCTTATGAGAAAAAATACAATGAGCCTATTTCCTCGTTTGGCGGACATGCCTGGGATTCTCTGCACATTGCAGTGAAGGCCTTGGAAGCCGTGGGGCCGGATCGGGCCAAGATTCGCGATTATATAGAAAACCTGACAGGTTTCGTGGGCCAGCACGGGGTTTTCAATTTTTCAGCCCAAGATCATAACGGCCTGACCAAAGACGACCTGGTCATGGTTGTGGTGAAAAATGGAGATTGGGCGCTGGCGGACTAGCCGACCCCTTTTACGACCGGGTGACGAGATACAATCAAAAGACTTTCTCAGAGAGCATCGCCCGGTTCGGTTTTTTTGTTTGCCGGCGGTGGGAAAACGATGGGAGAATTCACACTGGGTTCGCAGATAGTGCAGTACGCTATCACCGGATTGACGGTAGGCAGCATTTATGCCCTCGTGGCCATCGGGTTCAATATCATCTATAACGTGACGGAGATCATTAATTTCGCCCAGGGCGAATTTGTCATGCTTGGCGGTCTTTTCATGGTTTTTTTTGCATCCGTGGCAGGCCTGGCCCTACCCGTGGCGTTCATTCTGACCGTGTCCGTTGTTCTTATCATCGGTGTGACGATGGAACGGTTTGCGATCTTTCCGGCAAAAAACGCGTCCGTACTGACCATGATCATCATTACCATCGCCTGTTCCATACTATTGAAAGGTGCGGCCATGTACGGATGGGGAAAAGATCCCTTTATGTTGCCCCCATTTACGGACCGAAAGCCCTTTCTTTTATTCGGCGCTGCCGTTTTCCCCCAGTCTCTATGGGTGTTTGCCACCACCCTGGTGGTCGTTTTTGTCCTGACCTATTTTTTTAGACACACCCGGTTCGGCCGGGCCATGATAGCCAGTTCCGATAACCGGGAAGCCGCACAGCTCATGGGTATCGACGTAAAGACCATGATCATGGTCTCCTTTGGCCTGAGTGCCGCCATCGGCGCGGTGGCGGGCATCGTGGTGACCCCCATATCATTGATGGAATACGATCGCGGGGCCCTTCTTGGCCTGAAAGGCTTTGGCGCCGCCGTGTTGGGAGGACTGGGCAATTTCTACGGCGCTGTTGCGGCCGGATTTCTTGTGGGACTGATAGAGTCCTTTTGTGCGGGATTTATTTCTTCCGGTTACAAGGATGCCGCGGCATTGCTTGTGCTGCTGCTGGTCCTGTTTCTCAAGCCCAGCGGTCTTTTCGGCAGTGACGAAGTCATGAAGATGAAAGAGTTCTAGTATGACTGCGGCCCAGAAACAAGATATGCGCGTTTTGTTGTATACCGGGGCGGGAATCGTTCTTTTTCCCGCCCTGGTGCTCAACGTGGGATCTTTGGGGCATTATGTGGATATCATGGTTTTTGTGGGGATCTTTTCCCTGGTGAATATCGGCTTGAGCCTGGTCATGGGATATGCAGGCCAGGTGTCTTTGGGGCAGGCGGCGTTTTTTGGTTTGGGGGCTTATGTTTCCGCGATTCTTACCGGCAAATTCGGATGGTCTCCATGGCCGGCTCTGTGCGTGGGCATGGTGTTGACCGGGGCCGTGGCCTTTGTCGTGGGGGTTCCGTCCCTGAAGCTGAAGGGGCATTATCTTGCCATGGCTACGCTGGGCTTTGGGGTGATTCTTTTTGTCGTGTTCAACGAGGAGGTGTCGCTTACCGGTGGTCCGTCGGGTTTTGTCGACATACCGGGCATTTCCGTGGGACCGTGGGAGATGAACACCCCGTTGAAATACTATTACTTTGTGTGGTTTTTTGTTTTCGTCGTGCTGTTGTTTTCGCTCAACATCATTCATTCCCGGGTGGGCAGAGCCTTACGTTCCATTCACGGCAGCGAGGTCGCCGCCAATGCCATGGGGGTCCCCACGCCGTCGTACAAAACCCGGATATTTGTCGTCAGCGCGGTTTTCGCGTCATTGGCAGGCAGTCTTTACACCCATTACATGACCTTTCTGAGTCCCAGCTCTTTTGACCTTTTCTGGTCCATCAAGTTCCTCATGATGGTGGTTGTCGGTGGTATGGCAAGCATCTGGGGGGCCCTTTTGGGGACATGCCTTCTGACCTATTTGTCCAACGAATGGCTTCACATGTTCCACGACTTCGATGTGCTGGTTTACGGCCTGATTTTGCTGTTGATCATCATGTTCCTGCCCAAGGGGTTGGTCAGCATACTGCGTAAATCCTGATTGCATTCAGGGCGCAACCCAAAGGTTCTAAGTCGTCAACGCGATGGGTGCCCGTTACACGCAACGGTACGCCCGGATCGCCCAGGTGTGGCCCCGGCCTTGGATACTCAGTGGAGAGTGCCGAGAGAACGGCGTGCGGGTTACTTTGAACCGAAAAAACACAATACAGTTCTCTATAAAGCTCAAGTAACACCGTCTTCCGGCCTATGGGCATCGGTCCTCCAGGCGGCCAAAACTCGCCGCAAAGGCCGCGTAAGGACTGCCGT
>CAYSGJ010000199.1:0-4000 GCA_964430705.1 uncultured Desulfobacterales bacterium
AGAAGGACCGTAGCCAAAATTAGGATCACTACTCAGATCTAAAACGGCTGTGGAACCGCCCGTGTCTAAGTCATAGGCATAGATCTTCTGATCTGCTCCCGGATAAATTAACTGACCGTCATAATATGCAATAGAACTGTTCCAGGTGAATACCGCCGGGTCTGGTCCGGTTAGGCCGTTAGGCTGCCAAGGCTCGTCCGTTGTGATCCCTCCCAGCGCGGGATTAGCCAAGGAAAAAGTCAGAACCACAACAACCAAAATCCAAAAGCTTATGCGATATGAATTGTGTTTCATCACCGTGATTCCTCCGCCAATAATTATGAAGTCTGGAACAAAAAAATCCCCGGACCGAAAAAACTCCGATCCGGGGATGTCCCTTTTTTATCCTCGAAACCTTGAGGCCCACCTCGTCCGCGCAGGTCAGCCTTGCACCCAGGCAGGTCTTCTGACTTTCGGATCACCCTACTGACCGCACCTTCCCATCGACTTTCCAACAGTGGCGTTTTGCGGCGTTCGTCCCCGATTACAGCGGCGGGCCCGTCCCCGAATTTAACGGGGTTCCCTCTTAAGCCCCTAACGGGCACCTGAGTCACCGTGTCGATACCACGGGCAAGTGTCCAAGTCAAGTCAAGGATTTCAGTCTAAATAGGAACAACTGTTTTGTTTTATGATTTCAGGTGGATAAACGCTTTTCATGTTTTTGGCGCAAGATCAACGCCGTTTTTTTGCGAACAGGATTTTCAGAAACACCGGCCCTCCCACCAGAGCCGTAATAATGCCTACCGGCATTTCCGTGGGCGCCACCACCGTCCGGGCCGCAAGATCACAGATTGCCAGGAAGGACCCTCCCAAACAAAAACACGCAGGCAGGACAAGTCGGTGATCCACGCCCGACACGCGCCGCACCGCATGCGGAATAATAAGGCCTACAAAACCGATGGGGCCGGCCAGGGAAACCGCTCCTGCGCAGGCCAGACCGGTACCCAGCAGCACCTGTTTTTGAACGGATCCCACGTGGACGCCATGTCCAAGGGCCATCTCCTCGCCCAGGGCAAGCTGATTCAAAGACGCCCCCTGAAAAAGCAGCAGCGCGAGTCCCGGAACCACCAAGGGCACCAGCGTAAAAAGCTCTCTGAAACCGATCACATCCAGTCCACCCATCATCCACCGGTCCATGGCCACCAACAGGTTGGGGCTTACCACGTAACGCAAAAGCAATATGGTCGCCCCGCACAGGATGTTGATCGTCACACCGGCAAGAAGGATCGTTGTCATGGAAATCCCCGCAGGGCTCAGAGAGAAACGATAGATAGCCCAGATGCACAAAAGGCATCCGGCCAGGCTGAAAAGCTGCACGCTGGACAGGGGGCCCAAGCGGATCAGAAGCCCCGGCACGGAAATGGCGATAACGGCACCTACCGCCCCGCCGCCGGCAATGCCGAGAATAAACGGTTCGGCCAGGGGATTTCTCAAAACCACCTGCAGCGCACTTCCCGACACGGCAAGGACGCCGCCCACCAAGAACGCGAGTAATACCCGCGGGATGCGGTGGAAGAAAAAAATCTCGGCATCCACGGAGAACTTCTCTCCAATTACGCCTTTCACCACCTCTTGGATGTCCAGCGGCTCACTGCCAAAAAATGGGGTTGTGCAAAGGACCACCGCCGACAACAGAAGGTAGGCGCTCAGAAGCATGGCGAACTTCCGTCTGGTGAGCATGGCGCTCATGACGGCCTATCCTTTTGGATATCCCGTCCCGCGGTGGGAACCACCAGGGGGCGCCCCGTTTTGGGGTGTTCCATGATTTGCAAGCCTCCTCCATAAACGTCTTCCAGGATGTCCTTTTTTAATATCTCCTCGGGCCGTCCCTGGTGGGCAATGGTCCCCTCCGAGAGCAACAAGACCCGTTCACAAAAAACGGATGCCAGGTTGAGATCGTGGGTTACCACGACCACGGCCATGCCTTTTTCCGCCAACTCCAAAAGAATGGCGAAGAGCCTCATCTGATGATGGATGTCCAGTGCCGTGGTGGGTTCATCCAGCAGAAGCACCTCCGGCTCTTGGGACATGACCGAGGCCAACAGGGCCCGTTGGCGTTCCCCACCTGAAAGTCGTGAAAGTCTGCGTTGGCGCAGACCGTCCATGTCCGTTTGACGCAGACACCGGCTGACTACATCCAGGTCCCGGGTGGTCAAAAAGCCTGCGCCGTGCAGGTGAGGAAACCGTCCCATGGCAACCACTTCCTCTACCGTGTGATCGAAATGGCTTTCGGCATGCTGCGGCAGATAACCGAGGATCCGGGCAATCCGGCGCCGTTTCATTTGCCGGATGTCCTTTCCTGAAAGCAGCACGTTGCCGCTGCGGGCGCGCAGCACGCCGCCCGCAAGTTTCAAGAGCGTGCTTTTTCCCGATCCATTGGGACCGATGATTCCCAGGATGTCGCCTTTGGTCACGGAAAAGGATGCCGGCAGGAGGCGCCAGCCGTTTCCCGAATAGGCATAGGCGACCGATTGTACGGAAAGAAGTTCAACGGCCATCTTGCATCTCTCCGTGAATGCTTTGTGCAAGAATACGGGCGGCCATGCCGATACGTGGCCCCGGCACGAGCACGAAATCTTCGGTGACCACGTGTATCCTGCGATCGGCAACAGCGGGCATGTCGGAAAATACATCCCATTCGGCTGCGAGCTGTTTGTGCTGGGCCTCGGTAAAGTGTTCTCCCGGACGCATCTCCAGGATCACCTCCGGGGCCCGTTTGATGAGGCTTTCTTTTGATGCCTCAGGATACGGCTGTTTCACATCAACAAAGATGTTGTCTCCGCCGGCCTCTTGCACCAACTCACTCAAAAAACTTGGCCCCCCGACCGTATACAGATTGGCCATGGAACCCATGGCCCGGCCCAGGCTGATGAAAACCCTTTTTCTGGGAAACCCGGACACGGCCCGGCAAACCGCCTCCAGTTCTCGGCGAATTGTGTCGTTGAGTTGCCGGGCCTCTTTCGATGCGCCCAGTGCGTCGCCCAGCGCGGTGATCCCCTCGTAGATTGTATCAAGACTGTCCATGACCACATGAAGTGCGGGAATTTTTTTGACCCGGCAAAAGCCGTCCATCTTTTCGTGCTTGCCCTGTAAAACAATCAGATCGGGCCGCAACGCGGTGATTTTTTCCAGGTTTGGATTGAAAAACCCCCCGACCTTGGGCAATGCCAGGGCTTGGGCGGGATAGATGCAAAAGTCCGTGACCCCCACCAGTTTATCTCCGCAACCCAGAGCAAAGATGCTCTCGGTGATGTTGGGGGCCATAGAAATAATGCGTTTCCGGATGGGTCCCCCTGTCTGATTCTCAGATGCCGAAGCGCTTCCGGTTATAGCCATGATGCCGGGCCATTCCGGGGAAGCGGACCCGGCCGACACAAAAAAGACGAATACGAGGAAAAGAGGTCCCGATATATGTCGTCTGAAGACAGTCAAAGTCGCACCCAACCCAAGACGAACCGCGTTGAAACAAAAAATCCCCGAACTGATCAACCAGTCCGGGGATGTCCCTTTTTAATCCTCACACTGTTTTGGCGCTCACGGCCCACCCTCGGGGCCAAACGCACGATGTTGTTGCGGCAGGTCTTCTGGCTCTTCGGATCATCCTACCGGCTGCGCCTTCCCATCCCAGCGGACAGTGGCGTGAATGCAGCTTTCGTCCTCGAATCACAGCGGCGGGCCCGCTCCCGATTTCAACGGGATTCCCTTTTAAGCCTCCATGGGCACCATGGTTTTTCTCCTATGGGAAGACCTCGTGACTGTCAAGAGGAAAGATTTAAGGTATCTGATACTCATTTGGTTAAAATCTGCAACGATTTCAAAAAATCCTAGCTCGATTTCCGGTTCCATATGGCTCCAAACGGTGAATATAGTCTTGAAGTTCAAGCCATTCCTTTTCGACAAACCGAAGCCTTTCACAGGGGGAGAACTTCAAAAAATGCGTGAGCTCCTCTTCCAATTCTTT
>CAYSGJ010000200.1:0-11829 GCA_964430705.1 uncultured Desulfobacterales bacterium
CTACGCGCACTTATGAGCGCGTTTTTGCCTGTTGATACCAAAATAGCCGGCTGTTGACACACACGGCTATCCCTCAAGTATGCTTTAACCGGATGAACCCTTTTTATGTACCGATTACCATGCGCTTGGCATCAATAAAACGCTTATACAGGGAGGCTTTAAATGAATCTAAAAGACTACTTTGACAATGCGCAGGGCCTGGGTGTCCTTGCCACATCAGACGCTGACGGCAAGGTGGATGCGGCTGTGTATTCAAGACCCCACGTCATGGCTGAAGACACCGTCGCTCTTATCATGCACGATCGCCTTTCGCATCACAATCTTGACTCCAATCCCCATGCCGCCTATCTGTTCGTGGAAGAAGGGACCAAGTCCAAGGGAAAAAGGCTTTTTCTAACAAAGGTGAAAGAAGAAAAGGACACCGAACTTCTTCAATCCCTCCGCCGACGGGATTACGGAGACAAGAAAGACCTGTACCTGGTCTATTTCAAGGTGGACAAGGTGTTGCCATTGGTGGGTGGCGAGGAAACCAAAAGTTGACGGCAGGGCAAAGTCGGCTGTGAGAAACACCCAAGCGGAATATGAATAAAACCAAACGGCATCTTGCGTCAAAAAGCAAAGGAGGTCAAATGTGAGCCGACCGGAAACAAAGGTTTTACTCACCGGCCCCACAGGTTTTATCGGCGGACGCCTTTTGCATGCCTTGGACAATGAGGGTTTTCACACACGTTGTCTTGTGCGGCTCTCTGAAAAGCTGACTATCAGGCAGCCCTTGAAGCAGGGACCAGAGGTAGTCTACGCAGACCTCCTGCAGCCTGAAACCCTGTCCAGGGCGATGAAAGGCATGGATGCCGCCTATTATCTTGTCCACTCCATGGGAGGACGCAGTATTGCAGAGACAAAAGCCTTTGCTGAAAGAGATCGGCAAGCAGCGACCAACTTCCTGAAAGCCGCGGAAGCCGCAGGGCTCAAACGCATTATTTACTTGGGGGGGCTTGGAGAAACAGGAGACAATTTATCCAAACACCTTGCCAGCCGTCAGGAAGTGGCTCAGATTCTTCAGTCCGGCAGCATTGAGACAACAGTCCTTCGGGCTGCGGTTATCATCGGTGCGGGCGGAGCGTCCTTCGAGCTGGTTCGGTATCTGGCTGAACGTCTTCCCGTCATGATGTGCCCTCGATGGGTCAACACCCGCTCTCAACCCATTGCGGTGCAAAACGTGATTGCCTATCTGGTGGGATGTCTCAAGGCACCCGCTACGGCCGGTGAGACCTTTGATATCGGAGGCCCGGATATCGTCACCTATGCCGACATGATGCGCCTCTACGCCCGGGTGCGCGGTCTGCATCGATTCCTCTTTACGGTGCCGGTTCTTACCCCCCGCCTTTCCGCATACTGGATCAAGTTTGTTACACCGGTGCCTGCCGGCATTGTATTTCCGTTGGTTGAAGGGATGAAAAACGAAGTGATTTGCACTGACAATCGCATTCGCAACATCATACCCATGGATCTCATGGGAATGGAAGAAGCGATTTGCACGGCCCTGACGGAAACCGAGAAAGGCCCGGGAAGACTTCCCTCCCAACAGGCGTGTTTCATAAGACCATAGGAAACGACATGGGAACGCCGGAAACCCGTATCCATAAGATCCGGCTGGGTCTTTGCAACGCCTATCTGATTTTGGGGGAAGAAGGAGCGGTCCTTGTGGACACCGGCCAGGCCGGCTGGACGAGTCTGTTTTTTAACCATTTAAAAAATACCGGTATTCGTCCGGAAGATGTCAGACTCATTGTGATCACCCACGTCCATTTTGATCACGTGGGCAATCTGAAAGCACTCACGAAACGGTGTGGATGTCCGGTGGCCATCCATGTCAAAGAGGCCTCTTTGCTGAGCCACGGGACCGTGGTGTTTCCTCCGGGGACCAATCTCTTTGGCAGGATCGCATCACGCCTGGGGCGCGGTATGGCGCCGTTTCTCAAATTCGCCCCCCTACAGCCGGACCTCCTGGTTTCAAGCGAACTCCCGTTAAAACGGTATGGGGTCCCGGGAAGTATCATCCCGACACCCGGTCATACGGTGGGATCACTATCGGTCTTGCTTCCGGATGGAACCGCCTGCGTGGGAGATTTGGCGGCCAATTACCTCCCCGGCGGCCTTGGCCCTATTGTCCCGCCCTTCGCAGACGACGTCCAGGAACTCTTTCGGAGTTGGATGCACCTGCTTGAGGCCGGCGCAAAGACCATCTGCCCCGGCCACGGCCGCCCATTTCAAGCCAAGGTCCTGCGAACCGCAATGAAAAACTATGCATCCCCGAACAACACTTAAGAGTGGGTTATTCAGCCCGTTGTCCCCACACCGCGTACACCGGATCGGCTGCGGGCATTTCCGGATAATACCTATCGGTCTCAGGACGCGGCCAGCCGCGGGCTGAAACCGTTTCCAAATTCCGATAGGCGCCGTTTTTCAGGTAGTATTCCAGAACCAATCCTATGCGTTCGTACTCAGTGAGTTCGGTCCACAAATGGATGGCCTTTGGCGGAAACCAACGGTTGGAAAACGTATTGATGAAATAGCCGCCGGGCTTCAGGATTCTGGCCACGTCACCAAACACCTCAAGGGGACGGGTCATATACTCCACAGAAACCGTACAGATGACGGCATCAAATGATTGGTCTTCAAATGGTAATCTGGATTGACGATTCACATCATGAACGACAGACTCTGTCAAACGGGGATTGGCAGCCATTTCGTCCTTGTTCATTCCCAGCCCCACCAAAGCTTCCAGCCCAACAGAGTCCGGAACATGGGATTGCCAACTGCTCATCAGATCCAAGACCCGCATGCCGGGTTCCAACAGTTCCCCGTAAACTGAGCCGATGATCTCTTGCGCCTGGCTGTCGATATGGGCCACCAGACGCGGTTCCTGATAAAAGGCGGCATCGTCCTGTTCATCCGTTCGAACAAAAGGATTGTCTGAGAAAAAATCGGTGGCAGTGCCATTGTACCGCGCTTGCATACCCGGGCCATCAGTTAGAACTTCCATCCAATCCGTGAGCCTCCCACCGCGATCGCCTTCTTTGGGAATCACCTTCTCCACTGTGACCTGTAGATCGACAGCCCTGTCCGCCAGGGGGTGGTTAAAATCGACTGCTATTTCCGATGGCGTGACGGTGCCGCACCGAAAAGGCTCGATATTTTGCTTAAAAACACCGGCAACGCCGCAAAGCAGGCCTTTGGGATAAAAACGCCCCTGACGAGGCTCAATTCTGTGCGAGTTGATTTCCCGGCGTTCGAATTGACGGTTGTTCAGCTTGAATCGTTTTTTTGATTCAAAGGGCGGGGCGATCTGACCCGGAGGGAAAGAAAAGAAAAACCGATCACCGGCCTCGCTTCCCATGGCGTCCTTGACGACGGGTTCGGGGAAAATGTCCCGCCAAAAATTTACTTTCTCCGCCCGTTGCAGTTCCTTGTGCTTGGCCACGTCGCTACGCCAGTTGAGTTCAAAGGCCAGCGTAACCAACGTATCTTTGCTGATTGTTTTGCTCATGGTATGATCTCCTTCGTAACAAAGCAAACCAGCCGCCCTTTTTCCCAGACTTTTTTTGTGGTTCCGGCACGGCCAAAGCTTGCACATCGTGTCCCTGAAAAAAAAATAAACGCAGGGAGGTTTGTAAAAAATTTTTTTGGTTATCCAGAATACTCAAGTTCATGTTACAACAAGGCCAATGGAGATCGAGACAAAAGCCGGGCAACTGTCTGAGCCGTTTAGACCGCGTTTGAGCGGGCGTAACTCGGTCAAGTCGACACCCCATAAGAGCCTGTATGAATAGACTTTCTGTATTATGCCCATTCAAAGGCCGACCTTACGCTGCCTTGACGGTGAGTTTTGCCCGGCTGGAGGATTGATGTCCATTGGCCGACCAAAACCCTGACTGAAACTTTGTAGATAACCGCATTATTTTTTTCTCGGCCCGCCATGACAATCGCACCCTTTGGTGCAGAGCATGCGCACCTGTTCTTCATAGGAATTCAGAAATGTATCTTGGGTCCCCTTGCCTGTAGCCAATGTCTTGCACAAGGGGCTCCTGTGCACATAATTCCTGTGCACCATTTCCTCCACCAATGCCTCGTGTCGCCCATACAAAGCTTTCAGCTTGCCGTGCCACCGTAATGTCTCCGGGTGCTTGGCGTACCCCTTCTTTCCTTTTGTAAGGATGGACCACAACGCATGCAGCTCCCTGTGTTCGCCCAGCAAGTGCTGACGACACAATCTATCAGGAGCAATATCCCATATTCTCAATGTCCAACCTCCCGCCGACTCCGACAATCCAACAAGTCGTATGCTTACATACATAGGACTGATCTGCAAAATGTAAAGCACGGTTTCCGACGGTTGCAATTCATCCCACTGGGATGAAAAAGCGCATGCATAGCACTCTCTGGGAAAGATAGAGCGCTGTCGCGGCCTTCGCCGGACAAAAAAAGGCGGAGTGTTTTTCGCTCCGCCCTTCTCATTTTTCAAGGCCTGAGATTTTTTGTCTCGCCTCTATTTTTCAAATGTGATCAGGAACCTCAAAGTCTTTTTTGAACGACCGTGCCGTTCAGCAAAGGCTGTTAAGCCTGCAAAAACCACTGAGAATCTATTTCGTTTTCTTGATCTTGATGCATCCAAATTCTTTTTTTTACACCTGTTTCCATCGTCGCCTTTAGCCCGGAACGGACACAGGGGCCGCTTTCCCAATGTATTCCATGGCTTCCTCGTATTTGGAACGCATGTCCACGTGGGCACTATCGATCGCCTTTTTGTCGGGGCTCCACTCCGACGGGCATTCGCGGTTTAGCCTGTCTATTCTGTCAGCCATTTCCGTGACAAGAATGTTCATGTCCTCTACCTGCGGCAGGATCTTTTCTCTTTCGGCCGTGCCCATCTTGTCCAACCTTCGGGTAATGTCATACATTTTTGCCTTCCAAGCCATTAACTCCGCGCTCATCGAACCACAATAGTCTTTTACATCCATAACCTTTCTCCTTTCGTTGATAATGTTGTTTAATGGTTCCCATATGCATATGTTAGGGTTCGTAATGTATAATACCAATATCAACAAGATGTAAATAAGTAGAACACTGTATTCGGGCTCCATTTGAACAGTAATTTTCAGTTCAGCAAGATGGTAATCCGATTACCCGATGGCTTCGCCATACCCGCCACTTTCCGTCACTCGTTCGAAATACCCATCGGTCGGGCCGTCCAACAAAAGAAAGGAAACGATCTTGATCGCTATGATCTCGCCGTTCTCATCCAGCATGATGTTTCGAAGATGGGGATGACGTTTCATCATGTCTCGCTGAATGGCCGCCTTTTTCTTCATTTCCTTCACCTCTTCATACCGGCCGGTGATGGTCAGGGCCTTGACGTTTCTGCGATCCAAGGCCATGTCTTAATTTTGTCAAGCAAGGTGCTTTTCCTCCTTGAGAATATACCCGGAAACGGGTATAGATGGTATAGATACGTATCAAAACCGCAGTACCCGTTGGAACCTCCGTGTTAATCGGGCCGGAACGGGTTGACTTGTCCATAAGGTTGGATTTGTTTTTGGTGTGTATTTCAGCCCCAAAGGTTTCCGTTGCGTTGGGGCAGCCATCCATCATGTTGCCTTCAGGGCGAATCACGGATGTGGAAAGGCCATTTGAAGAATGACGATAGACAATAAGATCAAAATCGGGGTCAGCGCCTGCTTGCTCGGAGAAAAAGTGCGTTACGACGGCGGGCATAAATGGGACCGCTTCCTGACCGACACACTAGGCCAACACGTGCAGTACATACCGGTTTGCCCTGAGGTGGAAGCCGGATTCGGCATTCCCAGAGAGAGCATGCACCTTGAGGGTGATCCCGATGCACCGCGATTGGTTACTACCAGATCCAAACGGGATGTGACAGAGCAGATGTTGCAATGGGCCCGCGGCAGGGTCCGGGAACTGGAGGCCGACAACCTGTGCGGTTTTATATTCAAGAGTCGATCTCCCAGCAGCGGCATGGCACGAATCAAGGTCTTTAACGACAAGGGCATGCCCGCTCATACCGGGGTAGGCCTTTTTGCACGTGCTTTCATGGACCACTTTCCCTTGATCCCGGTCGAAGAGGAAGGCCGGCTCAATGACTATAAGCTCCGAGAAAATTTTATTGAATCGATTTTCGTCTTGAAACGATGGCGGGCGTGTCTGGAAGAGGGCAAATCCCGAGGCAGGTTGGTCACGTTCCACACCCGGCACAAGCTATTAATCATGTCACACGGTGTGGAGCATTATCGCATAATGGGCAAGCTGGTGGCCGAGACCAAAGAAAAGTCGCTGACGGCGCTCTATGATGCATATGAAAAACAATTGATGGCCGCCCTGACGCTCAAGACGACGATAAAGAAAAACGCCAACGTGCTTCTGCATTTGATGGGCTATTTCAAAAAAGATCTGACAGGAGATGAAAAACAGGAACTTTTAGAAATTGTCGACCTCTACCGCAAAGGTCACGTGCCGCTCATTGTCCCGATCACCCTGATTGGTCATTACGTCCGAAAATACGACCAGCCCTACCTGAAACAGCAGGTTTACCTGCATCCCCATCCCGTGGAATTGCAGCTCAGGAACCATGCGTAAACGGTGCCCAACCTGAAAGCATACCGGTTTTCCGGGCGGCTTGGCCGACAGATAATTTCCCTCGCGGCATGCGTTACTCTGTCGACCTGGCGCGGTAATGGATTAACCAACCGGCCGCCCCAATTTCAACCCTTTCGATGCGGAAAATGTTCCGTTTGTCATGGGGATGAACACGAAGTTCGGTAGAAAGCATCTGGTTTTTCTCTTCGGTGCTCATATTCTCCCTGGGGTCTTCGATAAAGACCTTCTTTTCCATGAACCGCATGTTGGGGCCTCCTTGTTTGAAGACGACGAGGTTTTGTCCGTTCGTTTCAGCGCCAACCGGAATTGTACACATCCGGTCATTAACAGCTTTTACCAAAACCTTTTTTTACTTCATATCAGAAAACGTTATCGCTTGACAAGCATCCCAACACAAAATCGTCACCCATGTTTTCCTTTACTTTGCCAAATGGGCATGATACAAACAACTCTAAAATTTCATAGTATATTCAAAGGGTCATAGCTATTTTATCTTGGACTTTGAGCTTTTGAATTCCCGGCTCCCAACTCGGAACGGTGAAACCGATACCCTGAAGCGAAACCATTATCCCGTCACTATACTGTGCCGCTTGCCTTATCCTCAGGCAGAAACGCTTTCCTCTCCCGGCTTTCGCATACAAACGGTTTTGCCGCCCGCAGCGACGGCGTGGGCCTAAAACGCGAGCTTCTTATGAATAAATAGATTGAAATTTCAAAGAGATATCATGGCCAGGCCCTGGTCCCTCATAAGGTTCATATTCCTTGTCATCTTCGCTCTGGCGACCGGTTGCACGCCCCATCAAGACCGACAAGGAGACATCCGAGAAAAGGTGAAAAGCGGTGCGCATGAAGAGGCGGCAAGATTGGCCCACCAATATTTCGCAGACGACAAGAGGGCCCTGTTGATAACCCTGGAGTACATAGCCGACCAGAAAAACAAGGCGGTGAAACAGGCCTATAAGAAAAATGTGGTTATCGGAGATGTAAGCCTGCGGGCAGAACCATCAGACTTGAACAAGATCGTTGGCAGGATCATGAACCAAGGCGATAGAACGATCACAGGGTTTGGCATCAAGGCGGCCTGCAAAAAAGACGGACGCGTGGTCCACGAGGTACGCAACCGATACCTCATAGAAATTGCGCCGGGCATGTCCCGCACGTTCCGGTGCGTGACAGACGACTTTGCCGATTGTGATGACGTTTCGGTGGAAATCATCGACCTGGGGCTCAAGTAGGTCGGCAAGGCCATACCGAAACGGGTATTTGGCCAAATAGACCCCAATATGCTCCCTTCGAAGAGGCGCCAATGAACACGGATATTTCACAACAAAAACCGCTCCAACCACAAAGCCGGTCGGGCCGTTTCAAGATACTGCTGCTCATCGTAGCCGTGGCCATCGTAACGTCGTTGATAACGGTCTGGCTGACCATCTCATTTCTGTTCCCGGGGCAATTTAAACCGGTTGCACTCAGTGAGCGTGAAGAGCAGGTGCTGAATACAAAATTGTCCCGTCTGGATCCCGCCGAGGGATACGCAGAGGACAGGCCCGGCAGACATCGTAATGATCGCCGGGTGGTTCCGGACAAATCCGGCACATCAATAACCCCTGAACGGTACAGCGAGGCGGGCGCCGGCCGGCAAATCAGGCTGAGCGAACGCGAGCTCAACGGCCTGCTTGCCCGAAACACCGACCTCGCCCATAGGCTTGCCATTGATCTATCCAAGGACCTCGCCAGCGCTAAACTGCTCATACCCCTGGACCCCGATGTCCCCTTTTTCGGAGGTAAAACGCTCAAAGTCACTGCCGGCTTAGAACTCAGGTATGATAATCGGAGACCGATTGTTATGCTCAAAGGGGTCAGTATCTGGGGAATTCCTCTTCCCAACGCATGGCTTGGCGGCCTTAAGAATGTCGACTTGGTCAAAGAATTCGGGTCTGAACGAGGCTTCTGGAAGGCATTTGCCTCGGGAGTCGAACATGTCCGTGTGGAAGAAGGCGGGCTTTCCCTCAAACTGAAGGAATGACGCCGAGGAAAAAGAAGTGCGATCTCACCTCGCTTCTTACAAAAAACATGGCTATCCGGGCGGAAAAAACATCCAAAACCTCCGTGCTTGTGGTTGCTGCGGTAACCACCTTCATGGGACCGTTCATGCTTTCAGCGGTCAACGTCGCCCTGCCGGCCATTCAAGATGAATTCTCCCTGGACGCTGTGTTGTTAAGTTGGGTGGCAAACGTCTACCTTTTGGCCTGCGGCATGTCTCTCGTACCCGTGGGAAAGATCGCCGATTTGATTGGTCGAAAGAAGGTCTTTGCTTCAGGGATATTGATCTTCACCATCTTTACGGTTGCCACGGCATTTTGCCCGTCCTTTGTCTGGATCATCGTCTGTCGTATTTTCCAGGGACTGGGGGCCGCCATGACCATGGCCACCAGCTTTGCCATTATTGCCGCCGTATTTCCTCCCAACGAACGGGGCAGGGCCATAGGAATTACCGTGGCTGCTGTCTACATAGGCCTTTCCGTCGGTCCTTTTGCCGGGGGATTGCTCACAGGGCGTCTGGGTTGGCGCAGCATTTTTTTGGTGAACGGCCCCATCGGCATTCTGTCTCTCGTGCTGTGCCTGACCAGGATCCGGGACGAATGGGCGGATGCAAAAGGGGAAAGGCTCGATTACCTCGGCAGTGCCTTGTACGCAGCCGCACTGCTGGGAATCGTATACGGGCTTTCCGTCTTGCCTCGATTTTTCGGTTGGGGAATTCTCTGTGCCGGACTGCTGGCACTAGGAACTTTTGTTTGGCACGAACTGCGCACCCCGTTTCCTGTTTTTGAGATCAGGCTCTTTCAACACAACCGCATATTTGCCTTTTCCAGTGTGGCGGCCATGATCAACTATGCGGCCACCTTCGCTGTAGCTTTTCTTCTGAGCCTTTATCTTCAGTACATACAAGGGATGTCTCCCCAGCATGCCGGACTCGTTCTCGTATGGCAGCCGTTAATCATGGCGCTGTTCTCCCCTCTGGCCGGAAAGTTATCCGACCGTGTGGAACCGGCGCTCATCGCCTCCTTGGGAATGGCGTTGACTACCGTGGGGTTGTTTCTCTTTGTCTTTCTTTCCGGCAATACCTCACTTGCTCATGTGATTGCCGGCCTCATCATCCTCGGTCTGGGGTTTGCCCTGTTCTCCTCGCCCAACATGAACGCTATTATGGGTAGTGTGGACAAAAGATACTACGGCGTGGCATCAGGCGCCGTGGCGACCATGAGGCTGATCGGGCAGATGCTCAGCATGGCCATAGCAACCACGGCTTTTGCAATATTGATCGGAAAAGCGGTCATTTCTCCCGATACCCATGGGGCTTTTCTGCGTTCCGTCAGGTGGGTTTTTTCGATCTTCTCCGGGTTGTGCCTGGCCGGAATCTACTTTTCCTATTCCCGTGGTGCACTCAGGAAGTAAGGATCAAGTTTATTTCACAAGCATGACAGGGCACTGAGACAAAACGCCTACCTTGTAGCTGATGGTTCCCCAGCCGTGAATAGGATCTTCCGGGCGGATCTTATGGGACTGCATGACAATCAGATCGATATGGTGATCCGATGCAAAATTCAAGATCCGCTCGACCCGCCCTCCGTACTCAATGCTCGGCGAAAGGGGTGCGCCGCCGTCTTCATATGGAGCAACCAGGACATTCATGGCGGCCCAGGCTCTTTTCTCCAGTGCTTTGTAGAATTGTTCAAATTCTTCAAAATCACTATGGGCAATGGTTTCAATAACATGAAGCACGCTGACCTTTCCCTCGTCACGGGAAACGATGTTCAGGGCTATGTCCAGCGCCCGGCTGCTCTCATCGGTAAAATCGGTTGGAACGAGAATATTCTCAAACATGTCTTTTGCTCCTTGATAACAATCCGCTTATCATGCCGGGGGCAACCCCTTATTCCTTCAGCAGATCCTGCAGTGCCTCCTCAATCTGCGAATATCGAAACTCAAAACCATGCTCCAGAAGTTTGGCAGGCAGAACCCTTTGGCCTTCCAGAAGCACAGACCCAAATTCTCCCAATGCCAGGCGAAGAGCCAACGCCGGAGTCTTCACAAAGGACGGCCTTGACAGGATCTTTCCCAAGACCTTGGCCAGGTCTTTGTTGCGGACCGGATTCGGTGCGCAAAAATTCACCGGGCCCGCAACGGCATCGTGATCCAACACAAACATAAAGGCCCGGATCAAATCTTCCATGTGAACCCACGAAAACCACTGTTTTCCGCTGCCCAGGGGACCGCCAACGAATTTTTTGAATGCCGGAATCATCTGACCCAAGGCCCCGCCGGTCTTTCCCAACACAATGCCAAACCGGGTGAGCACCACCCGGACACCCTTGTCTGACACTTTCTGTGCCTCTTTCTCCCAGTCTACACATACGCCGGCCAGGAAATCATCTCCGGGTCCGTCTTTTTCCGTGAGTTCTTCGTCCCCGTGAAAACCGTAGTACCCCACGGCGGACGTGCTGCACAGGACCGTTTTTTTTTCTCCCGACATGGCCGCCGCCACATGTTTTGTAGTCAAAGTCCGGGTATCATAGATAAGCTTTTTGGTTTTTTTATTCCATCGCCCAAAGATGGACGCTCCGGCAAGATTGACAACCGCTTCCTGCCGTCCTACGTGGTCCAGCCACGGCCCCTGTTTGGTTGTATCCGCCGCCACGTAAGTCACCGCCTCCGGGGTATAGGGCTTGGGCTCCGGGGCGTGGTCCACCACCGTGACGGCATGCCCTTTTTCCAAAAAACGCAAGGAAAGTTGTGTACCTACAAATCCCAACCCACCGGTGATCAGAATCTTCATGACAATCTCCTTTTGGTCTAATGGGTTTTCCCAAAGTCAGACTCCCGGGTTGTATTACCCGGTTGATGATTACACACCACCATACAACTAATATATGATATTCGAAAATGCGGTTATCTACAAAGCTCCGGTCAGGGTTTTGTCGGCCAATGGAGATCAATCCTCCAGCCGGGCAAAACTCGCCGTCAAGGCCGCCTAAGGCCGGCCTTTGAATGGGTATAACACAGAAAGTCTATTCATACAGGCTCTTATGGGGTGTCGACTTGACCGAGTTACGGCCGCTCAAACGCGGTCTAAACGGCTCAGACAGTTGCCCG
>CAYSGJ010000201.1:0-2857 GCA_964430705.1 uncultured Desulfobacterales bacterium
CATCGAAGTCCGCGGCGGCATCCTTGAAAAAGAATGCAGAGAGCTCATGCAGGTTTTCTTCCAGGGAAAACGCCTGAAAACCGAGGTGTGAGAAGTGTACAAGGCCCCAAATCCACCGCAAAAGCTGTGGTCGGAGTGGTCTAATCTCCGGCAAACTCGGCAACCGGTGAATCCGGGGAACTCCGAAGCATTGACAACAACGGCCGTTTTTGATAGAGAACCCTGGGCTTTCCCGCGATGCCGCGATAAACTTGCGCGTGAATACAAACAGCCCTCCAGATTGTCATAAGGAGTTCAATATGTCTAATATCGTTGTAATCGGCACCCAGTGGGGAGATGAGGGCAAGGGCAAGATTGTGGACGTGCTGGCGGAAAAGGCCCGCATCGTCGTGCGTTTTCAAGGCGGAAACAACGCCGGTCACACCATGGTGGTAAACGGAGAGTCGTTTATCAGCCATCTGATTCCTTCGGGTATTCTCCATCCAGACAAGATTTGCGCTATCGGAAACGGACTGGTGGTAGATCCCGGGGTGTTGATCGGCGAAATCGAAAACCTGAAGGCGCGCGGTATCGCCGTGAACCCGGAGAATCTTTTGTTGAGCGAGCGGGCCCAGGTCATTATGCCGTATCACAAGCTTATCGATCACGGCAGGGAAAGGATGAAAGGGGATAAGAAGCTTGGCACCACCGGCCGGGGAATCGGCCCCAGTTATGAAGACAAGGTCACACGAAGGGGGATCCGATTCTGTGATCTTATCGATGAACGCATTTTTAGGGAAAAGCTTGCCGCCATTTTGCCGGAAAAGAATTTTTATCTCAAAGCCTTTCTCAAGTCAGACGGGATTGACGAGACGACCATCCTCAAAGAATATCTGCCTTATGCCCAGGCCCTTCGGGCCCATGTCACCAACGTATCTGTGGTGTTAAAGGAAGGGGTCAAGGCCGGGGAAAATATCCTTTTTGAAGGGGCACAGGGTACCCACCTGGACATCGATCACGGCACATACCCCTTTGTTACTTCTTCGAACACGGTGGCCGGAAATGCCTGTTGCGGTGCGGGGGTCGGTCCGACCCTTATCGATGCCGTTATAGGCATGGTAAAGGCCTACACCACGCGCGTGGGCGCCGGGCCTTTTCCTACTGAGCTTTTCGATGCCGTTGGTGATGGTATTCAAGAAAGGGGCGCTGAATTCGGCGCCACGACAGGGCGTCGTCGTCGGTGCGGGTGGCTCGACACAGTGGTGGTGCGAAATTCCGCCAGGCTAAATTCTCTTACCGGCCTTGCCATCACCAAGCTGGACGTTTTGAGTGGTGTAGAAACGCTTAAGATCTGCAATGCCTATCAATACAAAAACGATAGGTTGTCCGAATTTCCCGCGTCTTTGGGGGTGCTTGAGCAATGTGAACCGATTTATGAAGAAATGCCCGGGTGGGATGAAGATATTTCGCGGGCAAAAGATTATGATGACCTGCCTGAAAATGCCCGGGCCTATCTAAATCGCATCGAAGATCTCACCGAAACGCCCATACAGATCGTCTCCGTGGGGGCGGGTCGAGAGGCAACCATTTTACTTGCGAATCCTTTTGATGGGTGTTGACAATCTGACGTCGTTGGCCTTAGAATAAAGCACCGGTCGGGAAGTGGCTCAGCCTGGTAGAGCACAGCGTTCGGGACGCTGGGGTCGCTGGTTCAAATCCAGTCTTCCCGACCAATTTTACTGCTATTTTATACAATAATACCATTTAGTTAGGCGGCAAAGTCTTTTTCACCACTGGCCAGTGGGGTAGAAATGGGGTAGATTTTGCCGCTTTTCTTTTTGTCCAATCTGCCCACCATCTCCATGAATCGCTGCCCATCTTCGCTCTGATAATCCTTGATGTAGCTGTAATACCTTTCAAGAATCATCTTGGGAGAAGTGTGGCCAACCTGCCGCGCGATCCAGCCGATGTGCTCCCGGTTGTCCAACATCATGGTAATAAAGGTGTGCCGGGTGTGCATCATCGTACGGTATGCCAAATCGGCTTTTCCCAGTGCCGGCGTCCAGGCAACCTTTCTCGTCGGGCAAGGCCTCAACGGTCTTCCGTATTTGTTCAAAAATACGTACGGCGATTTTCCATGCGTCTGTTTCTTCTGTCGCTTGAGAGCCTCCACGACCATGGGAAACATCTTCACATCACGAGTGCTCCGGTCTGTCTTTGTCCGATCCTCCTCGTCTCGAACAAGCACTTCCTTTTCCATGGTGGCGACGGCTTCTTCAAATATATTTAAATGAAATGTTAGGACGTTTTGTAGGATTAATTCGTGAATAGGTGCCGGCGTCAAATATTTTAGCCTGTTGCCCGGTACATGAGGACTGCTGATGTAAGCTCGCAGCCTGTTATGTTTTTGGCCGGTCCGGGAATTGGGGGTGAGTGTGGCTGCGCCGGCCAAGAAATTCGGCATCTCCGATAGAGCCGTCTGTCAATTTACGGTCCGTGCTGAGCGAGGCCGGCTCGGACATCCTTAAAAGGCTAAGATCCCTGTCAGGCGATCAAAAAAATCCTCGCGTTCCTTTACGTTTCTGAATATCTCTTTCGGCGTTCTATCCCCCGGATCATGACATGGAGCAAAACCCCGAAGCAGTCAAGTATGGCTGACCGCGGCATGCGTTCGCATCTAATACTTATGCATGATGTTGTCAAATTAGAATTTTAAGGACGTTATATATTGATGGTCTCGCAAAAAGTCGATTTTGCTCTCTCCGTAAGCATTTTGGGTGCTCCCGAGCCCTTCAGCTAAAATGCAAAAACTCGGGCTAACGCCCTCAAACAGTTCGCATTTTTGACGCTGAATGACTCGGGAGCTTTTTTCCCAAAA
>CAYSGJ010000202.1:0-3351 GCA_964430705.1 uncultured Desulfobacterales bacterium
GCGGCCTTTGCGGCGAGTTTTGGCGGCGTGGAGGACCGATGCCCATAGGCCGGAAAACGGTGTTACTTGAGCTTTATAGAGAACTGTATTTTATTATTCACTTATGGCTTGAGATAATAAGCACTACCCATACTTTGAAACCAAGAATCGGCAAGAGGTTTAGCGGTGACAAAAACAAATACGAAAAAAAAAATATGCGTGGCCCAGATCAATTACAACGCCGACAATATTCAAACCCATCTTTCAAAGATCGAGTCCATCATCGAGCAATATAAATCATCGGATCTCATAGTCTTTCCCGAGCTTGTGCTTCACGGCCATCCTTCCGTAGAAAAGCCGGAAGGTTTTTTGTACAGACGGATGCAGACAGTCTATCAATCCATTTCCGACGACCTGTACCAACTGGTGAAGAGCCTTGATGCCAGGGTCATTATCGGCCAATCGAAAAAGCGGGGTGAACGATTCTATAATCTGGCCACATACATTGACAAAGACACGGTCCAAAGTTATGTGAAGACCCATGTCCACTGGACGGAACATTTTGTGCCCGGCAAGCAGCTAAAGGTTTTCGACGGACCTTTTGGGAGAATCGGCATCACGATTTGTTTTGATGCCGCCTTTTCGGAAGTCTGGAGGGTTTTGGCGCTCAAAGGCTGCAACGTGATCGTCAATATCTCCGCTGTGCCAAAAGAGTTCCCGGTTAAATATATGCATCGTCGCTTGTCCGGCGCCGCCATTTTCAACGAGGTGTTTGTCATCTATGCCAACAGGCCCGGACCGGTCTTTTCGGGTAACAGCGCCGTCATTAATCCCCAAGGAGAAATTGTCGCCAAGCTCGCGCAAAAAGATGCCATACTCGAAGCAGAAATTGACTTGGCCGACCTTGGCCAGTGGCGTGAAGAAGAACCGATTTTTCCCTATAGGCGCCCTTTGCTTTACCGTGAGGTGGTAAACCGGCACAAAATGGTGAGTCTACCGGTTGCAGATCCTGAAACGGACGAAGGCAAAACCGTCGGCGCCAAAAGAAAAAAACTTATCCGGGTCGCATAAACGGCCATGCATCATAAACAACAGAATCTGTCGGAGGCAAAATGAAAATAGTGACTTTCGCAATCACGCTGCTGACGATCCTTTACGGTACGTTGTTATGCGCGGAAGAGCCAAAAACAATCGTGTTCCTCACATGGAAACCGAATCAGCCGGAAGTCTGGGACCAAGCTATCCAACGATTCCATGAAACCCATCCGACAATTCGTGTCCGGATCCAAGTCGGCCCTCACTCATCTACCGAATACCATGCCATTGTGACACAGCGTCTAAAAAACAGAGATACCTCTGTAGATGTTTTTTTCATGGATGTCATTTGGCCGCCGGAATTTGCCGGCGCAGAATGGGCGCTGGACCTGACCTCCAGATTTTCCAAGGAAGAGCAAAGCGCATTCCTGCCGGCGCCGGTTTCGGCAAACACCTACCAAGGAAACATATACGGCGTGCCTTGTTATCTTGGGGCGGGCCTTTTCTATTATCGCAAAGACCTGCTGGAAAAATACGGATTCACCCCTCCCACATCCTGGCATGACATGCTTTCTCAGGGAAGAGCTATTCTGAAAGGCGAGGGCGATCCGACCATGCGCATATACTCTGCACAGTTTAAGCAATATGAGGGCCTGGTATGTAACATGCTGGAGTTTATCTGGTCTAATGGCGGCGGCGTCCTAGATGGGGAGACCCGCGAAGTTCTACTTGCCGAACCTGCCGCTGTTCAGGCCGTAACCTTTGTGCGAGATCAAATCATAGGAAAGGCGGCTCCTCAGGGAGCCATCAACTATGAAGAACCGGAATCCCTGGAAGTATTTATCCAAGGCAGAGCCGTTTTCCACAGAAACTGGCCCTATGCGTGGGCAGTGGCAAACAACCCCGACAAGTCCAAAATAGCCGGCCGCATCGGCGTCACGGCGCTGCCGGCCTTTCCGGGCCGTCATTCGACATCAACCCTGGGCGGATGGCAGTTCGGAATCAGCCGATGGTCCTCGCACCCGGATGAAGCCTGGGCATTCGTCCGATTCATGGCTTCCCGGGATACGCAAAAAAGCCTGGCCTTGGAAGCCGGATTGGCGCCGACCCGCATTGCCGTTTACCAAAACCCCGACGTGCAAGAAAAAATGCCGCACCTGCAACTCTTTCTGCCCGCCTTTAAAAAAGCGAGGCCACGGCCGGCTTCGCCGTTGTACCCGATGATAAGCCAGGAACTTCAACGCTTTTTCAGCCGGGCTATTACAAAACGCAAAACAGACGTCACGGGATTGGCCCGAGCGACTTCAGACAAGATCAAAAGAATCGTCCACATGGAGACGGCCCTTCGGCAGTGATTTTCAAAGAATACAAATTTTATCTGTTGCTTATCGTCCCTGCGGTGTTGGTGCTTGTCCTTTTTATCGCAGCGCCCATCATCCAGTCCATTGTTCTGAGCCTGCACAGAATCATTATAGGACTCCCTCGGCTTTCGCCTCCTTTTATTGGATTGGAAAACTACCAAGAACTTCTACGTGACCCGGTTGCCCGACATTCTTTCTGGGTGACGATCGTGTTTGTCTCCACCACAACGTTTTTTGAACTGCTTTTTGGTCTGCTTTTGGCTTTGCTCATTCACCGCAGTTTTCCCGGCCGGGGCGCTTTGCGTGCCTGTGTGCTGATCCCGTGGGCAATCCCCACCGTCGTTGCCGCTCAGATGTGGCGATTTTTGTTCAACGATGCCTACGGCATCATCAATTATGCCATCTTCGGAAATGACGTGGCCCACTACATTGCCTGGCTGGCCAAGCCCGGGACCGCTTTGTTCGCCATCATTCTCGCAGATATTTGGAAGACTGCGTCTTTTGCCGCATTGCTGATTCTGGCCGGCCTTCAGATCATTCCCGAAGAACTCTACCAAGCGGCAAAAGTGGATGGAGCAAACGCCTGGAAAAGATTTCGACACATCACGTGGCCCCTGATTCGCCCTGCAATCTTGATAGCCCTGTTATTCAGAACCATTGACGCCTTCCGCGTCTTCGACCTGGCTTTTGTGATGACACAAGGTGGACCGGCGGATGCAACCAATGTGCTTCAACTTTATGGATACAAAAAAATGTTTGTGGAAGGATGGATGGGGTACGGATCAGCCATATCGGTATGCGTGTTCATCTTGGTGTTGATTCTGGCAATTATCTACGTCCGCATGGTCGGGCGTCGCCTGTTGGAAGCCAGTGTGTAAACCCTAATGTTGTAAAAGTCGAGGATGTTGCAGATGCAAGGCGTTAAGGGTGAGGCTGTAGTCGGCTACGCCGAACCCTTAACAACACAGCAGATGCA
>CAYSGJ010000203.1:0-13979 GCA_964430705.1 uncultured Desulfobacterales bacterium
TTCAGGAAACCGATACCCATGAAGGCCGCGTGAATTTCAGAAAGTCCTTTCTGGATAACCGCCTGACCACGTCTGCGAGTTATTCCATGACGGACAGGAGCCGGGAAACGCGCACCGGCGGTCTGGATGTGCCTGTGGATGATCCTCAGAAGCCAGATGCGGGTTTATGGGCACGCGATGGCGATTTTTCCCCCGATCCGACGGAAATCCAGCTCAACAATACGCCCGCCCTTTTGGACGGGAATGCGGCCATTGATATTGGCGAGAAAACAAACGAGAATCTCCAGAATATCGGCGTGGAATTCAACACGCCGACGGACGTGCAGAAGATATACCTCTATACGGAAGAGCCGGGCGATTCTTTTCCTGTAACCGATTTCACTTGGGCGGTTTATCAGGCGGATACGAATACGGGCGTTGCCGGCGAATGGACGCTGATCACTGCTACGCCAAGCGTTGTCTACGATGATGACCGGAATCGGTTTGAGATTTCTTTTCCCCGGACAAGGGCCCGGTATTTCAAGGTAGTCAATGTGAGCAATGACGGCAACGCACTGAACGTCAGGCAGATCGAGGCGTATGACGTGACTACCTTTGCGGCTTTCACCACCACGGAGGATGAAAGGGTCCTGCAGGCCTATCAGGCCAACCTGGGATACAAGCCGCTGGACTGGGTTTCTTTGACCTATGGTTTTACCAAAGACGAGCAGAATAATAAAACGGATGGAGAAAAGACCCGCCGGGACACGCATAACGTGAGCGGCCGGGTGGACAGGGATCTTCACAAGTACCTTTCCGCCTGGGCCCAGTACCGGAGACGATGGGCCTTCGACACGGAGGCGGATGATACCACCACGGACACCTATCTGCTTCATTTCCTTTCATCGCCGCTGGACACGCTGCATACGGACCTTTCATTCAACCATACCGTTTCAAAAAAAGAATCAGAGACCCAATCACGGACGTCTTCCGCGCTTTTGCAGATTACGGCCAAGCTCCGGGAGGGCGCCGATCTGGATGTCGACGGCAATATTGTCCGGACCGAAAATCCGGGGTCGGATACAGAGACGACCACCCGGTCCATTGATTCGAATCTCAGGCTTGCCCTGACCACAATGCTCACGGCGGAATTGGAGTACAACCGGGACTGGACGCGAACAGAGCAGCCCGGCGGGCGGACCGACGGGGAGACCTCATACGGAAAGACCACCTTGTACTGGCGGCCGTCCCATGTCTTTTACCTGAGGGGTTCTTACGGGTTGGCCCGTAACGAGAAAACAGGCGAAGAAACGACCCGGCAACAATACAATTTAAACTGGCTCATGACGGAAAAGATGCAGCTTGACATGGGATATTCACTGGACAAAAATAATACGGATGCGCAAAGCTATACCTCCAACCTTTCATGGAATATAAGCCGGCTTCTCACCTTGAGGTTCGGATACGACTGGAGACGGCAGGAAGCCGAAACGATCACCAAGACCCAGACCTTTACGACGGATCTATCAGCCAGATTCTAGGAGGAAGACCTATGAACGCGTTTGCTTTAACGGCAAAGGGCAAAGGGCAAAGGGCAAGGGGTAAAACGGGGCAGACTGAGCCATTGATTTTTTGGCCTCGCGCCCTTTTGGGCGGGCTCATGGTTGCGTGGTGCTTGACCGTCTTTTCGGGGTGCGGAACCACGCCTGTGAGTTACGTCCACCCTACGGCCGATCTGACCTATATCACCACGGTGGCGATTGTTCCGTTTCAGAATCTTACCCAGGAACGGGGTGCTGAAGGAAAGATGGCAAACATGGTGGCAGCGGAAGTCCTTCGGCGGGGGGTCTTTGATGTTGTGGAATTCGGCGAGGTCATCAAGGTGTTGCGCGAAGAAGGTTTTCGGCCGGAAGAAGGGCTGATCAATAAGAACATGGCCGAGCGTGCCGGCAAGCGCTTAAATGCCCAGGCTTTTATTACAGGCTCTGTTCAGGAGTACGGGCTTTCCCGGGGAGGCGGTAGCACCTATCCGGAGGTTTCCCTGTCCTTGAGCCTGATCGATGCAAAATCTCACAAGATCCTGTGGGAGGCTACACACAGCCTCAAAGGAGGAACCCTGCTGGACAGGCTTTTCGGCATCGGCAAAAAGAGCCCGAGCGATCTTTCACAGGAACTGGTTGCGGACATGTTGGACACGTTGTTTGGGGGTTAGATGGGTTCCAGGATAACCATTGTTTTTGAACCGCAGAATGTCGAATAAGGAATATGGAATGTCGAAGTGAAAACTTCATGATTCTGCGGTTCCTTGTTCGGGGTTCGATATTCTACATGTTTTGACGTTCGTGGGCATTTGTATCAAGGTGATTACGCTGTGAAAAGAAGTCTGGTCATAGCCGTTATTTGTAGCCTGCGCCTTGAAATCAGTACGTGGTTAGTCTTGTTTTCTAATTTGGAGGCAGAATTCGGTTGAAAGGGCGTTTTTACATTGCCATTTTGTGCGGCCTGGTTGTCGGGCTGCTTTGCGTGCAGAGTGAGGTCATGGCCGCAAAGACGAGCCTGCAAATCAGGACGGTGGCCCTCATGCCGTTCGGCGATTTCACGGTTGACGGCCTGTCTATTGACATGACCCGCCTGGTGGTGGAGGAACTCAAAAGGCATCAACTGGATGTGATCGCCCAGGAGGTCCTGGAGGATTTTCTGGCCAAAAGACGGGTTCGACGGGCCGAGTTTCTGGATCGACCCACCATTCGGGCTATGGGCGCGTCGCTGAACGTGGATGCCCTGGTGATGGGTACCGTCAGTATGCTCAGCGGCGGAGAGAACCCCCATGTTTCGGTCAGCGCGCAAATGGTGGACTGCGAAAATGCCGCCATCGTATGGGCCGATTCCGTTTCGCGCACGGGTGCGGATTACGCGGGATTCCTTGGACTGGGAAGAATTACTTCACTGGAAAAGCTGGTCAACGTGGTGGTGGGAGAGCTTTTTGAGAGTTTGCCGGTGAAGGTTGCTTCGCTCAACCGGTTTCCACCTTCTTTTGAGGTTGTCCGGGCCGGTTTTTTCCCGGATGCCCTCAGAAGCGGCGAGACCGCCCAGGTGACCATGGAGATCAAGGAAATCATGGGCAAAGTGCGCGACATCAAAGCCTTTGTGATGGACAATGAGATCACGCTTTACAGCAGGGACGGGAGGTTTTACGGAGGGACCGCCACGGCGCCGCCGATAGAAGGGACCTATCCTTTGGCAGTATATATTACGGACCGATGGAACAGGCTTTTCAGCATGGATGCCTTGGCCAGTATGACGGTGCACAACACGCCGCCCAAGATTGTTTTGACCCCTCGGCAGAAAATTGTCTCTCCCAACAACGACGGCATCAAAGACTTTGTGCTCTTTGTCCCGGAGGTGCTGGAGGCCATTGCCCTGAAGTCCTGGAAGGTAGAGATAGCGGATGAGGAAGGGCAGGTGGTGCGCTCGGAGAGCGGTGTGGAGGGATTGCCCCAGGCTTTCATGTGGCGAGGCGTAGACGATCAAAACAGGCCGGTAAAAGACGGCGCGTATTTTTGCCGACTTGTAGCGCAGGACGAGGCGGGGAATACGACGACGGCTCTCAGTGAAGGCGTGGTTGTCGACGGTACGGCCCCGGAAGCGGTTGTGCATATCAGGGCCGAAGTGGACGAGGGCATGGTATTGTCGATTACGGCAAAGGATAGGAGCAAAATCGACTATTGGGAGCTATCGGTGCTTGATGCCTCCGGCCGGGAAGTTGACCGGTTTGAAGGCAAAGGCGAACTTCCCGAAACGGTGACTGCCGACATAAAAAAAAAAGACCGTTGGAACCAGGATCTAATGACGAGGAAAGGGTGCTTGCCTATTCCCTGGATATCGTCGATATGGCTGGGAATCGGTTGCTAGTAAAAAAGCAGCCCCTGGCGCGTCTTGAGCCGGAACCCGCCGAGGCGGAATCGCCGGAAGAAAAAGAGATGATTTGGATTGAAGATTTCTAGTTGGAACCATGCGAAGCGATGGGGTCTTGGCTTGACCTTGGTCCTGATACTGTGTCTCATAAGGCTGTCCGGCAGCGATGAACCGGCAACGTCATGTGTGACGGAGTCTTGTCACCAGACGGTCTATATAGAGGGGACCTCCAATCCGTTTTTCCATGCCCCTTTTGAAGAAAAACAGTGTCAAACATGTCATACCGTAGCTGCAATTGTCGGTACGGATATTCTTGAAACTTCCGTCCGAATGTTGACGCAACCCATCGTTGTATCCGAAGATGACTACCGGACCGAACACGCCGTGTTGCTCAAGGGACTCACGCCAACGGCCGCGTACGACATCTATGTGACCGTCCGGGATGTCTCAGGTGAGCGTTTGAGGCGGGAATTCCCAGGGACCGTTCCGGCGGACATACCGGATGTGAAAACCAATGACAAAGATCCGCCTCGGATATTCGATGTGCGGGTCGGGCCTGTTTCAAGGGGTGTTTTTCTCGAAACCACGGTGACGTGGAAAACAGACGAGCTCTCAACTTCTCTGGTGGAATATGGGCCGTCGAATCGATACGGCCGGTTTACTTCGGAAGACAGCACATTGAAAAAAAAACATACCAGAAACATTCATCAACTTGAAAGCGGCAGGGATTATTACTTTCGTGTGGTGTCGCGGGACATCTTCGGCAATGAGGCGGTCTCGGAAGATCTTCAGTTTAGTACCTTCGACGTGTCTGACGCGCAGGCGGCTGTGGCTGTGGTCGGCGACGAGACGGATCAGCGCGACCTAACACTATATCAGGCCGGGGTGTTTTTGCTCAACTCGGATGTTGTCGGCGTTCATGTCGAGACGTCCAAGCCCACCCGCATTGCCGTGGAGTATCTGAAAGCAGCGGAATCCGTAATCGCAATGGAAGATTCCGGAGAAGGCCGGGATGCCGTGTTGACAAACGACGAGGACAGCCACCCGGCCTTGCGGGACGGCACGGATCTGGCCATTGATGCCTGTTACCAATGTCATCCGCCCGAGGAGTTGGGGGTGTCTCATCCCGTCGGCATGGAGCCCAGTGGAAAGACAACCATCCCCGATGATTTGCCCACGTTGGCCGGCGGTGTTTTGACCTGTGTCACCTGTCATGCCCCCCACGGCGGCATCAGGCGGTATTTTGCTCGCAAGGAAATCACGAAGGAAATTTGTGTCTCCTGTCATGAAGGTTACTAGAAGAAAGTGACTAAAGTGAACTAAAGTGGTAGGAATGGCAGGAGTTGGTAGATTTGGGTCAACCAAAAACTGAAAACAAGATTTTTGCAAAGAACCTTGAAAAACGTACTCGCCTGTTCGCTGTACGTATTATTCGACTATCAGCTTCTTTGCCGGACGCGCCGGAAGGGAGAGTGGTCGGATATCAAATTGCAAAATCCGGAAGTTCGATAGGCGCAAATTACAGGGAAGCGAACCGGTCTGGGAGCAAAGCGGATTTTAAGAACAAGATTCGGATTTGTGAAAGCGAATCAAGCGAAACACAGTATTGGTTGGAAGTGATTGTCGAGACAGGCTTTTTGCCGTGGGAGAGAGTGAGACCAGAATATGAAGAGTGTAGTGAGTTGCTGGCCATTTTCACATCCGTCGGGAGGAAGAAAAATAGTGATGTGCGAACCTGATAGGGTCTGAATTGCGTGTACTTCAACTGCCACAAACAGTGTGGCTCACTTTAGGCACTTCAGTTCATTTTAGGCATTTTAGTGCATTTTAGGTCACTTTAGCGCACTTCCGTTTGGGAGGTCGTCATGTCTGCCGAGAAAAAATACAAACGCAAGAGGTTTTTTAACTATTCCATCAAGGGTCGGCTGCAATTGCGCATGCTGGTCAAGATCTGGGCCATCCTTTTCGTATCTTTGCTCCTTGCCGGTATTATTTTTTATGTTTACGGTAATATTAATGTGGGAAGTTCATACCGTCTATTCCACGTAAAGGCGAAAAATTTTCTCGATTTTCTGTTGCCCGTGCTGGTCTGTGGGTTTTTCACGAGCCTGGTGCTTGGCTTTTTGGTCGCGCTTTTCTTTCCCCATGCGTTTGCAGGACCTTTGCATCGAATCGAAAACGAGTTGCGGGATATCGGCCGGGGAAACCTGAACAAGAGAATTACCTTGCGCAAGGGAAGCGAAATTCATGATCTGGCGGATGCCGTGAATGAAATGAGTAAAAATCTTGCAAAACAAGTTCAGGGCATGAAGGATGCCGCCGCCGAGATCAACGAGATCGTAGACAAGGCCTCACCGGAAAACATTGAAGATAGTCTGCAAAAATTGAAAGAGACCAATGACCGGCTGCAGGCATCGGTGCGGAAGTTCATTGTTTGAAAAACAAGAAAGTTACCACGAAGACACGAAGAAAAAAGATGAAAAGCATTACCACGAAAGCACGAAGGCACGAAAGAAAAAAATATTGGCTGTACTTCGAGTATAGGATTGAACGGATTTCGAACTTGCGAAAGTGCCGAAAACCCAGGCGGGAGTTAAAGGCAGTCAAGGAGTTGACGGATGTGTGTTTGGCTCAAGTTTTGTCGTACCTTCATGCTGCTGACCTTAGAGTTGGCCTGTTGCTGAATTTTTCCAAACCCGCTTTGCAGATACGAAGAGTTGTGAACTAGTTTTTCGTATTTTCATATTTTCGTGGTGGGTTGTTTTTTTTTCGTGTTTTGCGGCTGCGCCTTGAAATCAGTACGTGGTAAATGTTTTGGCTTTCGTGGTGAGTAGTTTTTGGGTATTTTGTTTGTGAATTTTTTGAGGCCATGTTGGAGGTTACGGGCGTTGTCACCTAGTCTTTCGTGTTTTCGTGGTGTAAGGCTTTTTTCTTTTGTTGTTTGTTCGTTCTGCTTTGTTCTTGCCGCCTGCTCGTCAGGGCCGGATGCCTATGTCAGGAACGGCTTTGATGGATCGGGGATTGAAAGAGTGGCTGTGTTTCCTTTCCATAACAACACCACTGCAACCGAGGCAAGCGAGGTGGTTACAGCGGCTCTCATTGCGCAGCTTGTGGAAAGCGGAAGGTTTCAGGTGGAATTCCCGGGCAACATCAAGAGCTTCTTGGTGAGTGAACGCATTGTGGTCAGAACAGGCATAGACCTCGATACGATCAAGCTGATGGGCAAAAGATTGGATGTGGATGCGGTGTTTCTAGGACGAGTGGACGAATACGTGGGCACCGATGAAGGCAGGAGAGCGGTGGTGCCGGTGGTGGCCGTGAGTTCCCGGATGGTGGATACCCGAGACGGCAGGATCCTGTTTATGGCCGACTATAGAAAAACCGGTGATGACTACATCAGCGTGCTTGATTTCGGGAAAATCAGATCCGTCGGAGAGTTGACAAAAAGGGTGGTTGGCGACATCATCGAAAAACTGCCATAGAGTACAAGGCAAAAAATACCAAAAAGACACGAAATTGGAGAAACAAAAAATAGAACCACGTACTGATTTCAAGGCGCAGCCGCAAAGCACGAAAACACGAAAAACAAAAAAGTTACCACGTACTGATTTCAAGGCGCAGCCGCAAAACGCGAAATTCAAAAATCCAATGTTTTCGGCCTGAGTGTATTGCAACTTAGCCCTTGCATCAAGACGACCGTTATTACGTATAGCTATGAGAAGATTTGAAATGCACGAAGACAAGAAATGGTATGTCATTTCGTGCTTTCGTGGTACATTCTGTTTTCTCTTTCTGGTTTTTGTTTGGCCGGGTTGAGAAGGGGTCACATCTTAATTATTAACTATTGGACCGTGTTTGCAAGTGGAAGTTATCGTTGTGAAGGGGGCTTTTCAGAGTGGTTTACCCCGTGAAGGAAACGGCAATAGTTAATAATTAAGATGTGACCCCATTGCACTGGCTATTGGACCGTGTTTGCAAATGGAAGTTGTCGTTGTGAAGGGGGCTTTTCAGAGTTGTTTACCCCGTGAAGGAAACGGCAATAGTTAATAATTAAGATGTGATTCCACAGCAGTTGGACGGAGTTGACTATATGAAAAACGATAAACCTGCGGGTTTACACCTTCGATGGTACATATGGATGAGTGTTGTATGGATCGGACTTTTCTTCTTGTCCGTATGGAATGTAGAATGCCTGGGTGCGGCCGAGCGGACAACGCAGGTCCTTGCGGTTGTAAACGGCGAAACGATCGATGAGCAGGCCCTGCACGACCGGGTCAGGGCCATTCACCGGCAGATGTCCGGGGTTCGGCCGGACGAAGGCGCCGGCAGTATTGCCATCGGCGAAATGGTCGAAAATATCATCGATGAGCGGCTCATGATGCAGGAAGCGCGACACGTGGAGCTGGATAAGAGCCCTGAGTTTGCCGCGAAGATGGCTTCTTTTGTGACGACGCAATCGGTTTTGCGGCTGAGACAAGAAGAAGTCATGGATAAGATTGATGTCGGCGAAGAAGATATCGTGGCGCGTTACAAACAGCAATTTGAGGACAACGGGCAACAGCATGCCGGGGGTTTTGAACGGGTCAAGGGCCGCATTGAAAAAAGCCTGAAAAAAGAGCAGGAAAAGGGCTTGTCGGATGACTTTATCGCCCAGCTTAGACGCACTGCCGAGGTATGGGTGGACAGCGCCTTGGTCGAGAGCGTGGATCCGGAAAAAGATTATCCCGAAACTACGCAAGCTGTTGCCCGGGTTGATGGTGAAGCGATTCCTCTTGCCGAGTTCTTGGCGGATTTGAAGCGGGCCGTGCAAAGGCAGAAAACCCGTTCTCGCGAAAAGGAAGAGGCGATCGGGTCTGAAAAAATGAAGGAGATCAAAAAAAATATTATAGATCGTTTGGTCACCTATCGGCTGATCGAGCAGGAAGCCTTGAAACGCAACTACATGAAAGATCCTGTGTTTGCCGATATGGTGGAAAGGCGCAAGTCCGCTCTTATGGTGGATGCCTTCAAGGCGAAGCTGGTCCATCCTCTGGCAAGTCCGACGGACCAGGAGTTGGCGCGCTATTACGAGGAGCATATCGATCGGTTCAAGGAAGGCTATGAGGTGTGGATTCGGGAAATGCGTTTTCACGAGGAGGGGGAAGCAAAAAAGATTTTGAACGAACTGCGGCAGGGCGCTTCTTTTGAGTTTTTAGAAGCGCAGATTTCCGGCGGCATGCCCGGCAAGGATCGCACCGTATGGGTCCCCGTGGATCGGTTTGCGCCTGTTATTCGGACCGCTGTGAACGGCCTTAGTCCGGGCGAAGTCAGTGACGTGATTGCCCATGGCAGAAAATATAAGATTATCAAGTTGAAAGGAAAAAGGGGCGGGACGCCGGTTGCCTTTTCTGAAGTCGAGGACCAAGTGAAGCGCATGGTGGGGCAGGAGAAGTTTGAAAAGGTCCTTGCCGACTACTTGGCCCGGTTGCGCAAGGCTTCCCGCATCAAGATTCACGAAAAAGCCCTTGAGGACATTGCGGAAAAATATTGGAGAGGCGCCCCGGAGGAAACCCAAACCATGGCGCCGCACAGTTCGCTTTCTGGAAAAACGCCCAACAAGGGATGAAAAGGGCCTATTGCCATTTTCGGTTTTCAGCATTATGGTGTCGGTGAACAAACCCGAGAAGCTTTCAGGGAAGCGGAGAGCGTCGGCTTGGCTGTGCAAGCATGTAAGGTTGGGCTTATACCCTTATACCGCCTGCTTTGGTTGCGGTCCGGCAGGCAGATAGCATTTCTCAGACAGGATAAACAGCATGAACAGGATAAAAAACTATCCTGAAGGTAAAAAGACGGTAAGATCCGTTGTGGTTTTATTGGGATGTCTTGCCATTGCTTTTGCTTGTGCGGTTTCTTGCGAAAAAAGGGCGCCGAGCAGGGGGGTTGCCAAAAAGCGCTGTGTGGACTGCCACCAGGATGTGGCCGCCAAGTACCAGGAATCGCAAGTGGTTCATAAGCCGGTAAGCGCCGGGCAATGTGAATCTTGTCACAGGCCTCACGGTATGATCGGCGGGGCTTACCTGAAAAACAAAGAAAGCACTCTGTGTTATGGATGTCACAAAGACACAGAGCAATTTGCCAAAAGAAAGCACGGACACGGCCCGATAAAAGACGAAACGTGCACCAGTTGTCACGATCCTCACGGATCCATGAACAAAGATCTCCTGAAGCAAAAAGGGCAAGAACTGTGTTTTCTGTGTCACCAACCGGATGCCTACGTAAGAGAAAACGCGCACAAACCTTTGTCGGAAAAGGGTTGTCTGGCCTGCCACGATGTTCACGGCTCGGATTTTAAGCCGTTGCTTTTTGCACCCCGGGAAGAAGCATGCAGCAGATGTCATGATCCCGGAAAAGCCGGTTTTATAAAAGGGCACGGCGGCTATCGGCCGACAGGGGAGACGTGCGTGACGTGCCACACGCCGCATACGTCTTCCAATGCCGCATTGCTGCGGGAATTCGTACACAAACCCCTTGAAGATAACCAATGCGGCGCCTGCCATCATTTCCCTGATTCCGCGAAGCCGCCGGCGGTCACGGCGACCGGCGCGCAGCTTTGTTATGGCTGTCATCAGGCGAGCCGGGAGGCATTTTCGAAGATACGTGCTCACGAACCCATCGACAACGGCGATTGCCTGTCGTGTCATAGTCCGCATGCCACGGATTACAAGGCCCACACCGTGCTGCCCGACGGCCGGCTTTGCTATGGCTGCCATCAGGAAGAAGAGGGGTTTCTTACACAGGCTCAAGTGCACATGCCCATCCAGGAGGGCCGTTGCACGGCGTGCCATGATCCTCATGGATCAAACCACGACGATACGCTGAAAGACACGGGAAAAGCACTTTGCTATCGCTGCCACACAACAGTTGAATTTTCGCGACTTTATGTTCACGATCCTGTTGAAAAGGGAGAGTGCACTATTTGTCATGATCCTCATGCCTCAGCCCATACGTTCGGGTTGAGAGCTCCGGAAAAGGTGCAATGCTACGAATGCCATCAAAAGGCAAAGATGCTTTTTGATCGGGTGAACGTGCATACGCCGATCCGCGTGGGACGTTGTGTGGTGTGCCATAATCCCCATTCGGCGGTTCAGAACAAACTTTTGATCAATCGTCCGGACGAGATATGCTTCAACTGCCATCAGGGCATGCTCGACGAGGTGGAAAACGGCACGATGCACGAGTCTTTTGCAAAAGGGCGCTGTTTTATCTGTCATGACGAGCATGCCGGCGACAACGACTACCAGTTGCACGAGACCGGAGCGGACAATTGCTATCCTTGCCATGAAAGTACGCGCAAGGCCATGGCGGTCAGCCCGTATATCCATAGTCCCGTCGAGCGCGGAGAATGCGTGAACTGCCACAATCCCCATGGAAGCATGATCGCCGGTCAGCTCAATCGGCCCTTGGGGCCTTTGTGTCTGTCGTGTCATTCGGGTTTGGCCGACAAGCTGGAAAGCGATATCCTGGTGCATGTTCCGGTCAGGGACGGTCAGTGCCTGAAATGCCATGTGCCGCACTATGGAACGACGAAGGCCTTTATTACCAACACGGGGGCCGACCTTTGCAGGCCTTGTCACGAGGCTCGAGGCCCTGTGATGGAAGAGGCCCATCAAGGGATTCCGACGGCAAAGGCTGATTGCATCGGTTGTCACGAAGCCCATAGCTCGAAGCACAAAGGGTTGATGCATGAAGTCATGCACCCTCTGTTCAAAGACAGGGCGTGTATTGAGTGCCATGAGTAGGCTGGTCAACGGTCACTAGTCATTGTCGAAAATAGGGGTCGCATCTTAATTATTAACTATTGGGCCGTGTGTGCAAATGGAGGTTATCGTTGTGACGGCGGTTTCGGAGTTATTGGTACCGTCAAGGAAACGGCAATAGTTAATAATTAAGATGCGACCCCAATAGAGCTGGACAATATGTATAGAAAAGCGATTTACATAATGTTTGGTGTTTTGCTGGGCGTTACGATCTCCGGCCGGGGTAACGCGGCCGCTGCGGCCAAAGCGCCCGGTTTCAACAAGTGCCTTGAGTGCCATCGCGGCGTGGAGAAAGAGCTGCACGAAAAGGGCGTACATGCGCCCTTTAAGAGCATGGCCTGTTCAAGCTGCCACAATCCCCACGCCGCCAAGCATGAGAACCTGGTCAAAGAAGACATCAGCATCCTTTGTCGGCGTTGCCATGACAAGGAAAAAACGCTTCAGGCCAGAAAGCACAGCCATCCACCTTTTGGCGCGGGCGAATGTCTTTCCTGTCACAAGCCGCATGCCTCAAAAGCCGGGAATCTGTTAAAAGAAACCGGGGAGAAGCTTTGCTTTGGTTGCCATGCCCGAGAGGCCGGCTTTACAAAGAAAAACGCCCATGCTCCGTTGAAGAAAGGCGAGTGCCTGAGTTGCCACAGCGCCCACACATCGGATCACAACGGGCTCATCAAAAAAGATCGAAAAACGCTGTGCGCCGCGTGTCATTCCGTTGCCGGCGCCAAAGCACAAAAAGCCCATCTGGGCTATGCCGTTCAGGGTACGGACTGCATGTCCTGCCATAGTCCCCACGGATCGGATCGCAAAGGCCTGGTAAAAGGCACGCTTCATAAGCCCTTTGCGCAGAAAAAATGCAGGACCTGCCATCAGGGCCTTGATTCCGGGACTCCCTTGGGGCTGAAAACGACCGGCGCTTCCTTGTGCATCGGATGCCACGAAACCACGCAGGACGATTTTCAAAAGATCAACAGCCATGTCGGTTCGGGCGCCTATTGCGCCAATTGTCACAGTCCCCATGCGTCGGATGATGCTTCATTGATGAAAGGCAAGGAATCTGCGGTATGTTTTGCCTGCCATGGGGATACGAAGGCTTTCATGGCCCGTAAAGACGCGGCGTTCAAGCATCCCTCGGTCAAGGAAGGCCAATGCACCCCCTGCCACCGGCCGCATGGTTCGGACCGCACGTTATTTTTTGCCGACGAGGAATTCAAGGTGTGCACGGCCTGCCACGAAAGGCACGCCACGTTCACCCATCCGATAGGCGAAAAAGCGATTGACCCCCGTTCGAAGCGGGATATCACGTGTATTACCTGTCATAATCTCATGGGCAGTCCGTATGAGTTCGCCCTGAGGTTCGATCGAAGGAAACAACTGTGCATTCAGTGCCACAAAGGGTATTGAAAACAAAAAAAACACCACGAAAACACGAAAACACGAAAAAAAGATAGAAAACATTACCACGAAAACACGAAGGCACGAAAAAAGAATAAAAGAAGTTGCCACGAAGGCACGAAGGGCCGAAGAAAAGAGATAAAAAAATTACCACGAAAACACGAAGGCACGAAAAAAAAGATAAAAGGGACTATTACGAAGGCGCGAAAGAAAAAAATATTGGCTGTATTTCGAGTATAGAATTGAACGGATTTCGAACTCGCGAAAGTGCCGAAAACACAGGCGGGATTATGCAGTTGGAAGTAGCGGAAACCAGCCATCAGTTTGACGAGCTTAGTAATAGAATCATTGGCGCAGCGGTCCAAGTTCATAGAGGGCTGGGGCCTGGATTTTTAGAAAGTATTTACGAGGAAGCATTCAAAGTCGAATTATCTGAACATGGACTCCACTATGAATGTCAAAAAGAAATTGCGATAGAATATCTCGGGGTGAGAGTTGGTTTGCACCGACTTGACCTTGTTGTGGAAGGCAAAATCATTGTCGAGTTAAAGGCAGTCAAGGAGTTGACGGATGTGTATTTGGCTCAAGTTTTGTCGTACCTCCGTGCTGCTGACCTTAGAGTTGGCCTGTTGCTGAATTTTTCCAAACCCGCTTTGCAGATACGAAGAGTTGTCAATTAGTTTTTCGTGTTTTCGTGCTTTCGTGGTCTGTTTTTCGTGTTTTCGTGGTGGGTTGTTTTTTTTCGTGTTTTGCGGCTGCGCCTTGAAATCAGTACGTGGTAAATATTTTGGTTTTCGTGTTTTCGTGGTCATTAGTTGGATTTATTGGATTCAAGAATGTGTACTCGATCTTTGGTGAACGTGAGTAATGACCGATAAAATCATGCATAATTTCGTG
>CAYSGJ010000204.1:0-4775 GCA_964430705.1 uncultured Desulfobacterales bacterium
CAGCCGGAAGAGATGCGGGGATGAAAGCGGTCCGGGATCGTGGAGGCTTAACGATGGAAGAACGCAAAGCCGGAGCGTATACCGAAGAAATACCATTCACATCCTCCCTTTTTCCCCTACTTTTATGACCGGATTGGACATTTTTTGTTCGACATTCTGCGGTTTGCAACTGGTTCTTCTGACAAGGTCATACAAAACGGAGACAAAAATGAAAACGTTTAGTGCTCCCCGTATGGAGCGCTGTATTGGCTGTCATTCCTGTTCCCTGGCCTGCGCCAGGCTCGTTCACAAAAAGTTTTCCTGGGACACGGCCGGAATTCGTATCGCCTCTTCAGGTGGCTTGTCTACCGGTTTCGAGGCCAGGGTTTGCCTGGCCTGTGATCCGGCTCCGTGCGTGCAGGCCTGCCCTACAGGCGCCTATTCCCAACGCAAGGGCGGCGGGGTAAGGGTCCGAAAAAGCCTGTGCATCCAGTGTGGCGACTGCGCCAAGGCCTGTCCTGTGGACGCCATCTATCTGGATGTCACAGGTGAGCCCTATGTGTGTATCCATTGCGGTCGGTGCGTAGAGTTCTGCCCGCACGACTGTCTGGAACTGGTGGAGATTGCAGGCGACAACGCTAATGAAGGCAACAGTGCGTCAAAGGAATCGACTTAGACAGCGTTTACAGGATAGACGGGGTAAAGCCATTGCAGAGATCGAAAGAATGTGAAAGGCGCTGATAAAGTCTTTAGAAAAGAAACTCTTGGATCCTTGACCCCTGGAATCCTTGGGCCCTTTTCTTAAACTAAACTGGAGAAGGACCCCTTTAATCAACCGGAGGCAGCACCATGATCAGAGACCATTTCCGGATAATGACCGTGGATCTTTCTACGGCACAAGGCCGCGTTGTCAAGGTGGACGGCCGAGATGCGGTGGCGGGGGGCAGTGGCCTGGCAGCGCTCTTGTTCGACAAATATGGCCGGGCGGACAAGCCCTGGGATGACGTGGACCAACCGCTGATATTTGCCATCGGTCCTTTGACCGGATATTTTCCGCTCATGAGCAAGACCGTGTGCGCCTTCAGATCGCCTTATCATAATCAATACGCGGAAAGCCATGCGGGAGGCCGTTCAGCGTTGGCCCTGCGTTTTGCGGATTTGGATGCCTTGGTGATTGTTGGTCGGGCCAAGCGGCCGGTGTGTCTTTCTGTGGGACGCAGGCACCTGGAGGTCAAAGATGTGGGTTTTTTGTGGGGTCGCGGTGTGTTTTTCACCGGTAAGACCTTAAGACGCATGTACTCCGGCGGTGGGCACCGCAGTATCTTTCGCATTGGGCCGGCAGGGGAAAACCGGTGCGCATTCGCCTGCATCAATCTGGAAAGCTACAGGCATTTCGGCAGGCTCGGCTCCGGTGCGGTGATGGGCACCAAGAATCTCAAGGGGATCGTTGTTGAAGGAGACGGGGTTTTCGATCTGCCCGGGGGTAAGGAATATTCCAAGCTGTTTAAGGACGTGCACAATAAGGTGACTGAAACAGACATGATGCGCAAGTACCACAACCTCGGCACTGCCGCCAACCTGGACGCACTGAACGAACTGAAATCGTTGCCCTGGCGAAATCTCCAGCAAACCAGTGATCCGGGTATCGGGGGCATTACCGGCGAGAAGTTCGCCGATGACACGCTGTTGCGAAACGTGGCTTGTTCGGGATGTCCTGTAGGGTGCATCCACATCGGATTTGTCCGGGAACGATTCATGAAGGACAATCGGTATCTTTACCGGCAGGTCTCTTACGACTATGAACCGATCTTTGCCACAGGATCCATGCTCGGTGTTACCCATGCTTTTGCGGTGCTGGACATCATGGATCGGGTGGAAAGAATGGGATTGGACGTTATGTCCACCGGCGTGGCCCTGGCGTGGGCCACGGAGGCGCTTGAGAAGGGGATCATCTCGGAGGTGGAGACGCTTGTTCCTTTAAGGTTCGGCGATGCCGAAGCCTACAAGGCATCCATATATCATTTAGGCATGGGCGCCAACGAATTCTACCGCAACCTTGCCCAAGGCACGGCCAAGGCAACGGCGCGCTATGGAGGGCAGGATTTTGCCTGCGTGCTCGGCCAGGAAATGGCCGGTTATGCCACGGGCGAGGTTTTTTTTACGGCCCAGGCCCTGGGTTTTCGCCATTCCCATCTGGACACCGGCGGATATGCCTATGATCAGAAGCACGACGACAAGGATGCGGACAAGGCCGTGGACTTTCTGGTAAGCGACGAACAGGGACGGGTTTTGCTCACGTCCATGGTAGCTTGTCTTTTCGCCCGGGAGGTCTATACGGAAACCCAACTGGCCGAATGCCTTCGGGCCGTCGGATACAACGGCTTGGCCGACAACATCGCAGATGTGTCCAAGAATATCCAGAGGCTCCGCTGGAGAACCCGAATTGCAACAGGTTTCAAACCCGAGGATGTCGGCATTCCCAAAAGATTTAGAGAAGTTACCACTTGGAAAGGTGCGGTGGACAGCAAATACCTTGATGTTCTAAAGGCCGAATATGCCAAGCGGATTGCGGCGTTGGGCAGGGATGAATAGCGGCAATCCAGGGATCGAATAGGGTATTTTTGGTTCATCCGGTTAAAGCATACTTGAGGGATAGCGGTGTGTGTCAATAGCCGGCTATTTTGGTATCAACCGGCAAAACTCGCTCATACGTGCGCGTAGGGGCGAACCTGATCCAAGCCGGTAAAATCAAAGGACCGACAAGAACGACCCGTTTACCCTGTTGCCCCACGCATGGATTGGGCCCGCCCCAACGCGCTCTAATTCGCTCGGACAGTTTGCCGGTTGACACCAAAACACCCGACTTCTTGGAGGATTGGAGGAGTGCGCTTTAACCGGAAATAAGGTATTTTTTTTGGAAAAATACATTATTTCCCCCATTGAGGTTCCATGTATTTCGGGCTACAACCAAGTCGTTTTGTCATGCAGTGGCGAAAACGTCGCAGGCAAGCGGCTTCTGGAAGGAGGCGCAACTTGCGTGTTTCAAAACGCTAACCGGTTGCAACACTTTGTGAAGGGAGGTTTGTAATGAAAAAAAGGTATTGGAGTCTCTCTGTTTTCATGGTTGTCGGCATTTTTTTGAGCAGTTGCGCCATGCAAAAGCCGTTGGCCCCATTTCAGGCACGCGACCTGAATGCCCAATTGGCCCAATACACAAAAAAGGTCGATAATTTTATGGTGATTCTGGATGCATCGTCGTCCATGAATGAAGACTATCATGGCGGAAAAAAACTCGCTTTGGCCAAAAATATGGTGAATGGCATGAATCAGACCATTCCCGGACTGTATTTAAATGGCGCGTTACGAACGTTTGGCCACAGCTGGTGCCCTTTTTCCAAGAAAACGCGATTGATCTACGGACCGGCTTTGCACGACAAAACGGTTTTTGAACAAGCCTTGCAAACAGTCAATTTTGCCGGCGGACAAAGTCCCATGGGCCTTGCTGTTCAGGCCGCCGCCAAGGATCTGCAGTCCGCACAAGGAGACATGGCGGTGATCATTGTAAGTGATGCCGAGGATATGGGCGAGGCACCCCTGGCGGCCGCAAACGACATGAAATCCCAGTATGGCGACAGGCTTTGTATTTACACCGTATTGGTGGGTGATGATAGCGGCGGTAGAACGCTTATGGAAAAGCTGGCGGGGGCGGGGCGTTGTGGATTCATGGTCAATGCCGATGACATTATGACCGCCGACGGCATGGCCGATTTTGTGAAAAAGGTCTTTTTGGAAAGGGCCAAGGCCGCGCCGGTGCTTGACAGCGACGGCGACGGCGTACCTGATGACAGCGACAGATGTCCTAATACGCCCAGGGGGGTGAAGGTGGATGTTTACGGATGTCCCCTGGACAGCGACGGCGATGGCGTGCCCGACTACCTGGACCGTTGTCCGAATACTCCTAGAGGAGTCAAGGTCGACCCGCACGGCTGTCCCTTAGACAGTGACGGCGACGGGGTGCCCGACTATCTCGATCAATGTCCTGGAACCCCAAAAGGCGCTACGGTCAATCGGGTCGGGTGCTGGGTGCTTCCCGGTGCGGTTCTCTTTGATACGAACAAGGCGGACATCAAACCCGAAGCCTTTGCGGGACTCGATGAAGTCGTGAAGATATTTGAGGAGAATCCTGATTTGGCGGCCGAAGTGCAGGGACATACGGACAGCACCGGCGCCGAGGCGTATAATCAGCAGCTTTCGGAAAGGCGCGCCAATGCGGTGCTGGACTATCTTTTGAGTCGAGGCGTCCGTGCGGACCAACTCACGGCGAAGGGATACGGCGAGTTGCGACCCGTGGCCTCCAATGATACGGAAGAAGGCCGAAGAGAAAACAGAAGGGTGGAGTTGAGGCCGGATCGCTAGAGCAGGGAGATAAACCATGGCCATGCCCCGGCGGCCGGTGGAATTTCCGTAAGGAGAGAGAGGCTTTCCGTCTTTTGGCGGGAAGCTTCTCTGCCATGAAGTTGTGCAGATCCGCAACAATGCGAGGAAAATGAATCTCAATCCGCGAAGCGGGTGGTATTAGGAAGCCCACCAGAGAGGGGCGAATTCAACGTATCCGGCACAATAATTCGTGATGTTCTCAAGGCGTAAGCCGCAAACAATATCAAATGACCAAAAGTGAAAACCAAAAAATCTTAAATAGTTCTCTATAAAGCTCAAGTAACACCGTCTTCCGGCCTATGGGCATCGGTCCTCCAGGCGGCCAAAACTCGCCGCAAAGGCCGCGTAAGGACTGCCGT
>CAYSGJ010000205.1:0-10431 GCA_964430705.1 uncultured Desulfobacterales bacterium
GCGTTTTCTGTCATAAAGGAGCTTGACGATATTTCTCAAAACGAGAAAGATCAGCAGCAACAGGAGAAGCATATTAAGATTGATCAAAATAAAAGTGACAATCGTGTTGGAAATAGGCAGTCCTGCTCCAAAACGCACAACCTTGGCTTCAAGGTAAGTCAATATGGCGACGACGGCCACCAGCACCACAATGATGATGCGTTCGCGTTTTCTGCGCTTGGCTTCTTCTGAGGAAATTCGTGGCATCAAAACTTGCCCTTAGTACATGAAGTCCGTGGCGTACCAGTCTGTCTCGAAGTCCCAAAGAAACAAAAAGAATCGAAACACGTAATGCAGATAAAAAGGCAGTGTGATTCTGCTAAGTTGGGCTTTAATCCTGACTTGATAACGATGATTTTTTTCAAGGGCCTGGAGCTTGGCAATCTTCAGGTTTTCTACCTCAGCCATGGCCTTTTTTGCTTCCGGCAGGGAGGTCACCACCATGTGTTTTTCACTATCCGTGCTTCGGGTTATCACGAACTCTTTTTTCAGATTATTGTACTTAACGGTGTGACGGACTTCGAAGCCAGCCAGGTTTTTGTCTTTCCAAAAATTTCGGACGCGATTGAGGGAAACAAAAAAAGTAAATGTCGTGGGGATACCGTTCATGATGGCCTGTTCCAGCTCCGGCGTGAAACATTCTCCCACCGCGAAATACAAAATGAGATCATCCCTGGTATTTGTCACGATTACATCGGTTATCCTGGCATCTTTCCCCCAGGCCGAATGCGAACCCAGAAGTAATGACAAGACAATGAATACCCATGCCGTTTTTCCCATCAAAAAACTCCGGAGGCGGAAGGCTTCGCACGGGTTGGCTTGCGGCCAACCGTCCTTTGGTTGGAATTGTCCAAAACTCTGACTGGATCCGGTAATGCTGAATTGGCCCTGCGGCGTCTCGAAAGCCAACGCGAGGAATCCCGGCTCATTCAACCATTCAATAATATCTGAACATGAAACCATACCAGATTTGAATAACATTAACGAAGCAACAGGCCAATTGCAAGGGATTTTGAGGGCTAACGAGGGAGGGATTAAGGATTCATGCCACAACCCGCAGGGCGCGTTCCACTTGACGGCAGAGCTTCACAACGATGGTAAGCAGCGCCGTCAAACTTTGAACCGGATAAGCGAGCATATCGTTGAAAAGACAACAACGTTACGGTGAAGACTCCCCGTGGCTCGCCACGGGAGGATTGAATTTGCCCCCCACTCCCAGCCCGACGGCAAGTCGCTGGGGATGCATTCGCCGTTACAGTTTATTCAGGAAACGCCTTGGCTTCCACCGTTTCCCAACAGGATTTTTGTTCCATAAATCTTTTCAACAACGAATAATTGAGAGCGTGACCTGATTTGTGTCCAATGATATGACCAAGGATGGGCATGCCAAGAAGGGAAAGGTCTCCGATGCAGTCCAATATCTTGTGACGAATGAATTCGTCTTTATACCGGAGGCCCTCCGGGTTTAAGATTCGGTCCTTGTCTATCACGACGGCATTTTCCAAGGACCCCCCTCTGGCAAATCCATTGCGCTTCAAGTAGTCGATCTCGCTAAGGAAACCAAAGGTTCGGGCCAGGCTGATCTCCTTTTCAAAATGACCATCATCGAGTGTGATGGAATAGGTCTGATTCCGCAGCAGGGGATGATCAAAATCGATACTGCACGTCACTCTGGGGATGCCTGATGGGTACAGCCCCACTTTCTTGTCATCTTCCACCATCTCAATAGGCTCCTTGACGACAAAGCAGTACCGTTTTCCCTTCTGTTCGACCATGCCGGCTTTTTTTACCATGGCTGAAAATGGACCGGCACTGCCATCCATGATAGGCGCTTCGTAGGCATCCATTTCCAGGAGGGCGTTGTCTATGTGCAATCCCGCCAGTGCAGCCATCAAATGCTCAACGGTGGATACAATGACGCCGTCTTGCCCCAGCGTGGTGGCCAGGCTGGTGTCAATGACGTTTCGAAAATGAGCGTTGATAACGGGCTTATGGGCCAGGTCGGTGCGCACAAAACGGATGCCGTGGTTGATTGGCGCCGGCTTGATGGTCAAATTGACTTTCTTGCCGGAGTGAAGTCCGACACCGGAACAAAACACGGCGCGCCTCAACGTTTGTTGGCAAATTCTCATATAACCACATCTTTTATTTGGAAATCAATCTGTTGTCAAACAAAAACACAATGTGTTTGCTTAAGCGGTTCCGCAACAAACATGCCACGGGGCAGGATTGCAGACCATCCGTAAGATAGTCAGTCTAACATCCCGAAATTTACCAAAAAGTTTGAACATGTTGATAATTTGTTATTCTTTTATCCTTTGTGAGAATCGTGGCATTTTCTTCTCTTGCTGTAGCCACAATTATCTGGTCTGCCGGGTCGTCGTGGAAAGGCTTTGGAAGGTCTGTGGATCGATAGGCTATCATTGGTGTAAGGTGAACGAATCTGAGCTTTGGCATCTCCAAGGCGGCATTGATCCATTCTTCCGGCTTATAGGAAATTCCAATTTTGCCTTTTTCTAAAAGTTTGCTGAATTCCCATGGTGAAATCGCAGACAAAAGAAGTTCATCATATTCGTCTTCGTTTTCAATCAGTTTTATAACTTGTTTTGACAGATTTTGGGGGCGCATATTCCACCAAACCCAGGTATGTGTATCGAGCAGGTATTTCATTGACAGGCTTCCCATAATCCTTCACCAAGCGGTGTTATTATATCCTTTTCGAAAACAAAAGAGTTCGCGAGTTTACCTGGTTTAGGCTTAATGTCGGGTTTGCGATGAGGTGAGACCTGAGCAAGGGGCTTGCCTCTTTTCGTTATGACGATCGTTTCTTGAGATTGTGCAACCTCGTTCAGGACCTTTAGTGCATGTGTCTTGAATTCACTGATGCCCATCGTTTTCATAAGCCCACCTCCTTTAGACATAAAATAGTCAAATAAAGTGGTCAAGTCAAGAAAAAGGTTGAAAAGTTATCCTTCCCCGGACAGGAGATCGGCGAAAAATCCTTGCTTTCCACCGGGGTCTTTGTTAAGCATCCTACAATTCAGGTCTTGTCCTGAGGGCTGTTTCGCCGCCGCGTTTCCAACAGATTCGATCCATTTAAGGCTGTCTTGAAAAGGGGATGTCTTGCTTGCCAAGGTCCTGAGCAGTGCTGTTTTGGGTGTTGATGCCTACGTCGTTGAGGTGGAGGTGGATATCCGCCACGGCCTGCCCTGTTTTCAGACGGTGGGCCTGCCCGAGGTGGCCGTCAAGGAGAGCAAAGACCGCGTCAAGTCCGCTATCAACAACTCCGGCTACCGTTTTCCGGATGATCGTATCACGGTCAACCTGGCGCCGGCCGACATTAAAAAGGAAGGGACGGCTTTCGATCTTCCCATCGCCATCGGCATTTTGGCCGCAACGGGTATCGTTCCCGTTGAGATGCTCGATGACTACCTGCTGCTGGGAGAGCTTTCCCTGGACGGGCGCATCAAACCGGTTAAGGGGTCTTTGCCGGTGGCCCTGGCAGCCAGAAATTCCGGGCGGATGGGCGTGATTCTGCCGATGCAAAATGCCGGTGAGGCGGCCGTTGTGGACGGCATAGCCGTGCTGGCGGTGTCGACCCTGGGGGAGTTGGTCGACTTTTTTTGCCGTTTGAAAATCATTCAACCCGTGTCCAGCGATATCGACGCTGTCTTTTCGAGAGCCCCGCACAACGATATAGACTTTGCTGAGGTAAAAGGACAGGAGCATGTCAAAAGGGCCTTGGAGGTGGCTGCTGCCGGCGGCCACAATATCATTATGATCGGCCCCCCGGGAGCCGGCAAAACCATGCTCGCCAAACGGCTGGCAACCATCCTGCCTCCCATGACATTCGAGGAGGCCATTTCGTCCACAAAAATCTACAGCGTGCTGGGAATGCTCGATAACGGACAGGCGCTGGTGACCCGAAGGCCTTTTCGGGCCCCCCATCATACCATATCCGATGCCGGCCTTATAGGCGGCGGGCACATGCCTAGGCCGGGAGAAGTGAGCCTTGCCCACAACGGCGTTCTTTTTCTGGATGAATTGGCGGAGTTCAAAAAAAATGTTCTTGAGGTGCTTCGCCAACCCATGGAAGACGGACAGGTGACCATTTCCAGGGCTTTGACAAGCCTTACATATCCCGCCCGGTTCATGTTGGTGGCTGCCATGAATCCATGTCCGTGCGGGTATTTCTCCGATCCCAATCATGAGTGCAGCTGTTCTTATTCTCGGATTCACCGGTACCGCTCAAAGGTATCCGGTCCCCTCATGGACCGCATTGATATTCACGTGGATGTTCCGGCGGTGCGATACAAGGATCTGGCCGGCGTTCATGACGCGGAAGCCTCTATGGTCATCAGAGACCGCGTGGGCCGTGCTCGGTCCAAACAGTCACAGAGGTATCGGCGAGCCGACATTTTCTGCAATGCCCAAATGAGTAATCGGCAAATCAAAACGCACTGCGCGATCGGTCCGGACTCCCACAAGCTGCTTGAAAGGGCCATCGACAAGCTCGGGCTGTCGGCCCGTGCCTTTAACCGCGTTTTAAAGATTGCCAGGACCATTGCCGACCTGGAAGCGGCGCAAGACATTGCCGTTCGTCATGTCTCAGAGGCCGTCCAGTACAGGAGCCTTGACAGAAGCAGTCTTTTTCCGTAAAGCAGGATCGGTGGCCATGTGTACCAAAGTACCATTATTATGCAATCAATTGCCCACCGTGTGATCCGGTTTTCCATTGTAGGACGCCAAATTCCCTGGAAATCCATGGCCTCGTGCTGCTCGCATGGTTCTTGCAGCACTACTGGGAGTCCTGTATGGGGACGCAATCGAATAGGTTGTTTGGAGAAGAATGTGGCGGATCGAAGAAGACACGAGCGATTCAGGATTAAAGGCAAGGCCCTTGCTTATTACAGAAGCCGTTCTCCGAAAATCGGAGAAATCATCGACATCGGATCCGGCGGACTGGCGTTTTCCTACATCGGCAGTGCCGAACTACCCAAAAATACTTTTGAGTTGGAGGTGATATTTCCCGATAGCACCGACTATCTGGACAGGTTGCCGTGCAGCAGTGTCTCGGACTGCGAGACGGCCGGCGAGGGCTGCGGGGAGGTTGGAAAGAGGCGGTGCAGCGTACGGTTTGGAGAACTCGACAAAGACCAGAAAGACAAAATTGCCTCGTTAATTGAAAGTTATTGTTGGAGGGTGGAAAAATAACCCGATTTATGGGCCTTGTACCATCTTTGCCGTGTCTTTTTGGATGCTTACATCAGCCATGACGCGGATGGTGTCGAGGCGGAATCGTTTGATAAGACGTTTGATGTTTGTTTTGTATTGTCCTATCACTTTTGGCACGTCACCAGGAAAAACCAGCAGGGTAACATTTTTGGGCAACGTCTCGTGCCGTTCGAACTCCCGGACTAGCAAATCGAAAAAAACCTCGGAATAGACCATGTGCCCGAAGGCCGGGTGAAAGGGGCCTGCCACCACATTGCCGGGTGTCAAAAGGCTGTCGCTCGGTTGCAGTCCCATCCTGATGACGGGTATGTCGTGCTTTTTGAAAAGCAGCCACAGTGCTTTGGTTGTCTCCACGGCCTGATGCAAAGCAAGCGGTTCATAACGACCGGAAAGGAACCACTTTTCCAGGGCGGTGTCTCTGACTACGACGGTCGGATAGATGCGAACAAAATCCGGTTCCAGGGAAGCCACCCTTGAACCGGTCTCCAGCATGGATGCTGTGGTGTCGCCGGGCAGACCGGGCATGATCTGAATTCCAACAGCGATCTTTCGAGATTTCAGCAGCGCCACGGCCTTGCATGTATCTTCGGCGCTGTGGCCGCGCCGGCATAGGCAAAGGACGGCGTTATCCATGGACTGGGCGCCCAGTTCGACGGTTGTCAAGGAGTAAGGTTCCAATGTTTCAAGGCTGGAAATTGTAACCGTATCGGGCCTGGTGGAACAACGCAGGCTGTTGACGCTGCCCTTGTAAATGAAGTCTTGGGCTTTATCCAGCAATGCGTTGCGATAGGCCACGGGCAGTCCCAGAAAATTTCCGCCGTAAAAAGCCACTTCAACCAAGCCGCGACGAGGGTCTTTGAATGCCAGGAAACGGGAGATGTTTTTGTGTATGTGATCAGGGGATGGCGCGGCGTTTCCATGGCCGGTAATCGTCTTCTGATTGCAGAAAATACAATGGTGGGGACACCCTGCGTGGGGGATAAAAGCGGGAACAATGAATGGTCCGCGGCGCATTATCTTTTGCTCGTTTGCTGAGTGACGGCAAGCCGACGTTTCGGGGCATGGTCGTATGTCAATGCCTGCGCTTTATAAGACGAAATCACCGTCAAAATCCGTAATTCGAATATCGTGCTTCGCATTTATGGTGTCAAAGTGAAACACCGTACCGGTTTCCATGGGGAGATTCCTTAAGACCACGTCTCCTGGGCGCCGATATTTGCAGATTTCGGGGTGGGCTGTCAATCGTCGAGGTTCGGGCTGTCTTGCAATTTTTTGAGGGCCACGGCAGCTGCGGCCTGTTCGGCCGCCTTTTTACTCTTGCCCAGTCCCGACGTTGTCAAAACATCGCCGATGGTGAGCCGGACATGGAAGGTCTTGTCATGGTCGGGACCCACCTCGCCGATGACTCTGTAGCGGGGGATGGTCTTGTACCGGCCCTGCACGACCTCTTGTAGCCGGCTTTTATAATCTTCCTCGCCCAACCTTCGCCTGACATCGGCGATGACCTGAACAAACTGTTTTTCGATGATTTCAAAAGCCGCCTCAAAGCCGCCGTCCAGATACACGGCGGCAACAACGGCCTCAAAAGCATCAGCGAGGATGGAGTTTTTTTCTTCCCCATGGCTTTGGGTCTCTCCCTTGCCAAGCATGATGCATTCTCCGAGATTCAGCCCATGTGCCACCAATGCGAGCTGCGATTCATTCACGATCGTGGCCCGCATTCTCGACAAATCTCCCTCCGGGCTTTCCTGAAACTGATCCATCAAGATATGGGTGATGACCAGATCCAGTACGGCATCGCCCAGGAATTCCAGGCGTTCGTTGTCTTTCAGCCGCGGATCGTTCTGCTCGTTGACATAAGAACTGTGGTGCATGGCTTCAAGAAGCAAGGCCATGTCTTGAAAACGATAGCCAAGATCCGCTTCCAGCCGTTCAAAGGATTTGTCATTCATGATAGGTTGATCAGCATCTCAAGGTTCTGCTTTGCTGCGTCCATGGACGGTTCCAGCTCCAAAGCCTTTTTAAACATGACGATAGCGCTTTTCCGGTCCCCCTTTTCTCGGTAATTTGCACCCAAGCTGGCGTAATCCACCGCGGAAAGGGGATCCAGCGCCACGGCCTGCTTCAAGTTTTCAATGGCCCTGTCAAAATCTTTCAGCTGAAAATAAGAAAAGCCCAGCGTGCTGAATATTTCTTTAACATGAGCGGTCATGGCCTTTGCCTTTTCCAGCGGGATCAGGGCTTTCTCATAAGCGCCGAGGGCGTTATGGCATGTTCCCTGATAGATGAGGATATTAACGAGGTCTTCGGGCGGGGGGTTCAAAGATGACGCCGTGGAAAAGGCGTCCAGGGCGCGGCTAAGATCTGCCTTTCCAAAAAAACAAATACCTAGATAATAATGGTAAAAAGGCTCGTCGTGGTAGGTGTTTTGAGCCTTTTTTAGCGCTTCAAGGGCCTGGTCGTGGTCTCCCAGGTTGATGTGGCAAAGTCCGATTCGAAAGTGAATAGTTCCGTGTTCTTCCTGAGGAGAACAGGCCAAAGACGATTCAAAGTTGGTGATGGCTTGGACATAGTTTTGGGAGTCCTGGTGCAAGGTAGCGAAATAATAAAGTAAGGCGCCTACTTCCTGTTCCCTTTCTTTGGGCAAAGGAGATCGCGCAAAAAATCCCATCGCCCGTTCTTTACATTGGAGGCACCTGTCTTTTGATGCTGTTGACCGAGCGTACCTATCCGGAAAAGTAGCTGCAAATGCGTCTTCGAAAAGACTTGCCAGGCCTTTTCCCCTGACAAACGTGTCTACACATCGGTAGACAGCGCCGTCCCGGGCGGAAATGATCAAGGCCGGGGTGCATGCATGTTCGGCGTGTGGTGTATTCGCCCCCAGACTGTCCGTCAGGTCTTCAACCATGCCTTGATAATAGAGATTGCGCACGACGTTGGCGGGGTCTTGCGAGTCTCCCTCGCCAAAGTAGAGTTTTTCCGTATTGCGTCGAAGCCCATCGTTTTGTGCCAGAGAGAATGTGTCTGCATCCAGATAAAGACCGGGCATGAGAAAGGCCGCCTTCAGCCGGCCGAGCAGGGCTGCGAGCAAGTCCGGTGCTGTGTCCTTTTGGGGGACAATAACCGGCAGCAAGACGAGCCTGGGGATTTCTTGGTGCCTGTAACCTTCCCGGTCCGATTCCAGGGTCGTGCGCTTCCAGCTTTGGTAATAGTATTGGAAATAGTAGTCCCCATCCGAAGGGGCTTGCAGGGAAAGACCGTGGACAAAATGCACGTAAATTCTAGCAAAAAGGTTTTCTTTGAGGAAGGTTTTTACGACTTTCTGGATTCTTTCCACTTGGGGGAGACCATCAGAGATATCCTTGCAAACGATATAGAGATTGGATGTCAGGTTCACATGGGAAAACAATTCCGAGAGGCCACGACAAAGACCGTCAAGACGATTTTTGTCGTATTTGTCCAAAATAACATAGATTTTTTCTGCAACCGGGATGGTCATCATCCATATCCTATTGCGTTGGTTCCCACATTGGGTCAAGACACGATACGTCTTCCCCTGTCCAGAGAAGCCGCTCGCCACTGTGCCTGGATTTTACGCATCTCCTGTTGGTTCATACAGTCGGTCTCGTATTGAGATCCCAGCGAGATGTAAGCCGGCCGCTTCATATTCAAAGGGCGGATATTGTAATCCTTGTAATGTCGTTCCATGGGCGTGCCGAAATAGATCTGCATCTGTTGAGAATTCGTATTGCCCATGATCTTGACATTGTTTTTTTTCACAAACTCCAAAGTTTTCAACGCATCTTCGAAGGTTTCGTGAGGAAGACCGAACTGGGTGAACAGCTCCACCTCGATGCCGGCGTACTGGGCCATGGCGATTGCTTCGGCCACCTTTTCAATAGATACCTGCTTGTCGAGTTTTGACATGACTTTTTCTGAGCCGGACTCCAAACCAAAGGCGATGGTGCTGACTCCCGCGCGTTTCATCAGGTTCAGCATGTCCGGGTTGACGAGATCGGCTCTGGTTTGCAGCCACATTTGTGTCTCCAGACCTTGTGTAAGAAGTCCGCTGAGAAGCGCTTCAACCCTTGTCCACTTGTAGGAGATGTTTGGGTCCGCTATCCAGAGCCTTTGAATGCCTTGCTTTTTGATCCACCGGATCTCTTCAATGACGCGGTCTATCGAGTGGAATTTGATTTTGTGATCAAAGGCCTGGGGCGTGTAACAGAAAATGCAGTTGTGAGGACATCCCCGGGAGGTGAGCACGATGGCTTCGCTCACACGGGAACAATCAATCAGGGCGTTCAGGTAAGGCGATGGATATGCATCCAGATCCCGGGTATCCTTGATTGCGTCCGTGTCATGCACGGCTTTATCATTGTCTCGGTAGCTGACGCCGGCCAGGCTCGAAAAGGGTGTTCCTTTTTGTATGGCCCGCGCAACTCCCAGAAGAGTCTCTTCCCCGGAGGATCGACATATGTAGTCCACGGGGGGCATCTCGAACAGGGCTTCTGAGGGCATGAACGTTGCTTGGGGACCTCCGATAGCCACCTTGATGTTCTTGTCCACGGATTTTACCAGTGCCGCCAGGCCCAACACGTACAGCATGGTCCTCTGATAAGCTGTAAAGCCTACGAGAGCGGGTTGGAAGGTGGCGATCAGGTCCTGGAGACTTGTTTTGGAAAAAGGTGTGTCCTGTCCGATGGTCAGGATCTTTGTGCGAAATCCTTCGCTTTCAAGAAAGGCGGCGATATATCCCAGCGAAATAGGAGTGGATACGGGGACAAAGGGGTTCATTTCAATTAAGAGCACGTTCATGGTGGCGATCTTATAGGAAAACTGAAGAGACATGGTCAACAAAAAACTACCCTTTATTCCCTTGCTTCGTTTTTTGCGGCGGTGTATTTGGGCAATGAATCTGATTTCCGACAGCCACATGAGGGCAGACCGTAATTTTAATATTGTGTTTTGCGGTTATCCGGAAAGCTCAAGTTCATATGAAAAGGAGGCCGAATGGGTATCGAGTCGTAAGCCGGGCAAGTGTTTGAGGCGTCTAGGCCGCGTTTGGACGGCCGCAACGCGATCAGGTTCGCGCCTGGCAAGTACCGTGATTCACAGATGTCATGGTTTTTCCTATTCATCGGCCGTCCTTACGCG
>CAYSGJ010000206.1:0-5228 GCA_964430705.1 uncultured Desulfobacterales bacterium
ACCCCCCCTTGCCCCCCCCCCGCCAAGGCCGACACACAAACCCGGCCCGGGAAGCCCTCGACAATGCGAAGGACATTCCTGCCGATAGACCCCGTGCAACCCAATATGGCAAGACGTTTCATGTTGGTTGGTCGTTATCCACAAATCGTTATTCGCAAATCGTTGGTCGTGTCCGGCTCAGCATTCGCTTCACCTTGTCCCATTACCGTCTCACGATTTTCGAATAACGAATTCACAATAGAAAGGTTTTGAAATAATAGAGAACCGGCGCCGCAAAAAGCAAACCATCAATGCGATCCAACACGCCCCCATGCCCGGGCAGCAACGTGCCAGAATCCTTGATTTTCACAGAACGTTTCAACATGGATTCTACCAGATCCCCGACCTGGCCAATGACGCCCAAAAGTAACGCCAGCACCCCGCACAGCAACCAGGGCAGCTCGGCCAATGCATAAACCTTGAACAAGCAACCGGCCAAAAGACTCCCGACAAGCCCTCCTATGGCTCCTTCCACGGTCTTTCCCGGGCTGATTGAAGGACAGAGCTTATGGCGCCCCAGCATTTTTCCCGTATAGTAGGCGGCCGTATCTCCTGAAAACACAACGGCGAGCAAAAAAAGGACCCACATGGTCCCATGTTGCCAGTTCCGAATCAGGATGACATGTCCCAGAAAAAAAGGAACATACACAAAACCGGTAATCTGCCTGGGGAAAAAATCCGCTGTCCGGGCCTGCGAACTGAACCGAACCAGGGCAAGAACGGCAAAAACCAGGGTGGCTGCAGCAAGAATGCCCAGGCCCGCCACCATATGACCGCCATAAAAGCACCCGGCCAGCGCCAATCCGAACATCAATCCAGCCGTCTTCGTGAGGGCGGACGCCTCGGGAAGAAAGAGGCTGTAGTATTCCAAAAGACCGGCGGCAACCGTTAAACCGGCAAGAATCGCCACCCCACCGTGGCCACCTTTCAGTAGGACCAAAAGTACAACCGCAATAGCGATTGCAGCGGTAATAACCCGTTTCGTGTGCACGGAACTCACGGAACGTCTTCCTAACCCGGACAAGCCGGAACCAAAAACAGAAAAAGTGCGCATACCGATAAACGGACCGAAAAGGTTTTGCCTATACCTGTTCCCCCGTCAACCCAAAACGGCGTTCGCGCTTTCCATAATCACGGAAAATCTCAAACAGCTCCTCCCGCCTGAAATCCGGCCACAAAGTCTTGGTAATAAAGATTTCAGTATAGGCAATCTGCCAAAGCAAGAAATTGCTGATCCGCATCTCCCCGCTGGTTCGGATCAACACATCCGGTTCAGGCATCCCATGGGTATAGAGATAGCTGGAAAAAAGGTCTTCGGTGATCTCTTCTTCACGCAACAGGCCTTCCCTGAGCTGCACGGCAATGCGTCGCACAGCCCTTAAAATCTCATGGCGGCCGCCGTAACTCAAGGCCAAATTCAACAACATGTCCTGGTTGTCACGGGTCGTTTCTACGGTGTGTCGGAGTACTTTCAAGACATGGTCGGGAAACCGTTGAATGTCGCCGATGGCATTCAAGCGAATGCCGTTTTCCATCATCTCAGCCAGTTCCGAGTTCAGGAATTCTTTCAGAAGCTTCATAAGGGCCGAAACCTCTTTCGGGGGACGATTCCAATTCTCTGTTGAAAAGGCGTACAGGGTGAGCACTTGGACTCCAACCTCACGGCAGGCACGTACGATATCCTGGACGGACCTGGTGCCCTCCCTATGTCCTAGGATCCGGTTCAAAGAGCGCTTTTTTGCCCACCGGCCGTTCCCATCCATGATAACAGCCACATGACGGGGAAGCGATGTAAACGAGAGGGAACCGCTTTCAGAATTCAAGGATTTCCTTTTCTTTTCTCTGGCAGGCTTCGTTGGCTAGTCGAATATGCTCATCGGTTATCTTTTGAATCTCGTTCTGCGCTTTGTACAAGTCATCTTCGGAGATGTCCCCATCCTTTTTCATGCTTTTGAGGAATTCGTTCACATCCCGTCGGATGTTGCGGATCGATATTTTATATTCCTCTTCGATCTTTCGCACAATCTTCACCAGCTCTTTGCGCCGTTCCTCGGTCAGCGGCGGGATGGAAATCCGAATCACCTTTCCGTCGTTCATTGGCGTAAGGCCCAGTTCGGATTTTAAAATTTCTTTTTCGATTTCTTTGATCACCGTCTGATCCCAGGGCTGAATAATGACCAACCTGCTTTCTGGAATAGACAGGGAGGCCATTTGTTTCAACGGCGTGGGTGTGCCGTAGTAGTCGACTCTGATGTCTTCAAAAAGGGCCAGGGAAGCACGGCCGGTTCGAACCTTTTTGAACTCTTTGTCCAGGGCGTCAATGGCTTTCGCCATTCTTTGTTGCGCATCATCATAGACTGAATCAAGCACCTTCCTAGCCCTCCCTTACACAAGTCCCCACATTTTCTCCGCAAACCACCCGCCTAAGATTTCCTTTCACCTTCAAATTAAAAACGATCACCGGCAGTTTATTGTCCATAGCCAGAGAAATCGCGGTTGCATCCATCACCTTGAGCTGGCGTTTAAGGACCTCCAGATAGGTCAGGTTGTCTATCTTTTTGGCCTGTAGATCAATCAACGGATCTGCATCAAAAATCCCATCGACTTTCGTAGCTTTCACAAGCACTTCGGCGCGAATCTCCTGAGCCCTGAGGGCCGCCGCCGTATCCGTTGTAAAGTAGGGGTTTCCGGTCCCGGCGCCGAAAATGACGACCCGGCCCTTTTCGAGGTGACGAATGGCCCGTCTCATAATATAAGGTTCGGCCACCGCAGCCATACGAATGGCCGTTTGCACCCTGGTTTGAATACCCCTCTTTTCAAGGGCGTCCTGCAGGGCAATGCTGTTGATGACCGTAGCCAGCATGCCGATGTGGTCGGCCGACGTCCTGTCCATGCCATAGGACGATGCAGCCACGCCTCTAAAAATATTGCCCCCCCCAACGACCACGGCAATCTGGATCCCCAGATCATAGACAGACCGTATCTCCTCTGAAAGGTAGTCGAGCATATCAGGACTGATGCCGAAGCCCCTGTCGCCCATAAGAACTTCCCCGCTAAGCTTCACCAGGACCCTCTTGTATTTCGGTGCAGGCATGTGGCCAACCCTTCTTTGTGTCTGACCAAGGATTATGATTTCGGCTATTCACCACCCAGTTGATATCGCGTAAATCGCCTCACCGAGATGCTTTCACCGGTCTTTGAAACCATATCGTGAATCAAATCTTGTATGGTCAGATCCGTATCCTTCACGTACTGTTGCTCCAAGAGGCAATTTTCCTTAAAAAACTTCTCCATTTTCCCCTGGACGATTTTGTCCAAAATCTTTTCCGGTTTTCCCGTCTCAAGGGCCTGAGCCCTATAAACATCTTCTTCTCGTTTAATGATGTCCTCTGAAACGTCCTCTCGGCCAACGCCCAAAGGCCTGGTAGCGGCAATATGCATAGCAATGTTCTTGACAAATTCTTTGAACTCGTCTGTCTTGGCCACAAAATCGGTCTCGCAGTTAATCTCCACCAATACACCGATTTTACCGCCGGCATGGATATACGCATTGATCATGCCTTCGGTCGTCTCCCGACCCGCCCGCTTGAGCGCTGTCGCCAACCCTTTTTTGCGAAGGCAATCGACCGCCTTCTCCATATCCCCGTCAGCTTCCTGCAGCGCTTCCTTGCAGTCCAGAATACCCGCATTGGTCCTGGCACGAAGCTCCTTGATCATGGTCGCCTTGATCTCAGCCATTATGCTTCCTCCCGTTCCTGTTCCGCAGACGCTCTGTGATTCTCTTCCTTGCCCGCCTTCTTCCTGATCACTTCAACCACCGGACCCTCGGAGCCGTCCGATATGACCGCTCTTTCGACACCTTCTGTCTCAACACCCTGAACCATCTCCGCTGCCTCGACCTCTTTATCAGCCTCCGCCCTGACCCGTTCTTCATAACGCTGACGCCCCTCTATACAGGCATCAGCCATTCGTGAAGTCATGAGGCGAATGGCCCGAATGGCATCGTCATTTCCCGGAATCACGTAATCTATCTCGTCCGGATCACAATTCGTGTCCACGATGGCAACCACAGGAATGCGAAGACGCCTGGCTTCACGCACAGCAATACTTTCATTCTTGCAATCCACCACGAACAAGGCCCCCGGCAGCTTGCCCATATTGCGAATACCGCCCAGGTTATTATCCAATTTAACCCGCTCTTTTTCGAGTTTAAGCATCTCTTTTTTGGGAAAACGGCTAATCGAGCCGTCCGCACTGATTTGAGTCAGATAGTTGAGCCGGTCAATGCCCTTTTTGATCGTCTGAAAGTTTGTAAGCATGCCGCCCAACCAGCGATTATGCACGTAGAACATCTCACACCGATTCACCTCTTCGTAGATGGCGTCCCTCGCCTGTTTCTTGGTGCCGACGAAAAGCACCGAATCCCCGTTGGCCACCGTCTCGACGACAAAGTTGTATGCCCGCTTAAACATCTTGACCGTCTGTTGAAGATCGATGATATAGATTCCGTTACGAGCGCCAAAAATATAACGCTTCATTTTGGGATTCCAACGTCTTGTCTGATGACCGAAATGGACGCCCGCTTCCAGCAGTTCTTTCATGGTAACGTAAGCCATGTGGTTCCTCCTTGTGAGTTGGTTTTTCCTCCGCCCCTATCTTCCCCTTTCCAAACCCGGGGACCTGCGCCCCCAAGCACCTGAGAAAGAGTCCAGGCACGTGTGAATTTTACTGAATCGAACTAGCTAACATATCCCAAATGTATTTACAATCTTTTTTTGGCCTTCACAAACATGGACGCTAAAAAGGGTCGCTTAGGGGCCTCGGTCGAAGTGTATTGCTCATGCGCCATTGTTTGTTTTCAAGCTGTTCCCTAAGGGATTAGGGGGAAAGGAGGGTGAGGCCCCTAAGCCCACTACCGGAATCTGCAAAAAAGAAGCCAAAACAGCTCAGCCCTATTCAAAAACAACGAGGCAAAACAACCGCGCACAAGAGATGTTCATTGACAAGATTGGATGTCGGGTAAGATTTTTGTCCTAGGAAAAAGCGAGAGGTTTCACAACGGTTCAATGTGACGCTTTCCACGGGGCTCTTGCCCGGGGCCCGAGACGCCCCCTTTATGGGGCGCCCCGGGGGGCAATCACGGATATTTGAAACCATGCACGAACGATAGCGGCCGAAATTCAAGCCGC
>CAYSGJ010000207.1:0-12574 GCA_964430705.1 uncultured Desulfobacterales bacterium
TTATTACTTCCGGCAAACATGCGGGCGTGACCATCATTACCGCCAAAACGGACAAGGCCAAACGGCATAAGGGTATCAGCGCTTTTATTGTAGAAAAAGGCACATCCGGGTTTTCCGTAGGTAAAACCGAAGAAAAAATGGGTCTGTGCGCTTCAGACACCACGGACCTGCATTTCGAGGACTGTCGGATTCCGGCACGAAATCTTCTTGGTTCGGAAGGAGACGGGTTTAAGATTGCCATGACCGCCTTGGACGGAGGCCGCATTGGCATTGCATCGCAGTCCGTGGGGGTAGCTCGGGCCGCCTTGGACGCAGCTATCGGGTACGCAAAAGAGCGGGAGCAGTTCGGTCAACCCATTTCCAAGTTTCAAGGGCTTCGTTGGATGTTGGCGGATATGGCCACGGAATTGGAGGCCGCCCGGCAACTCACCTTCTCGGCCGCGGCCACAAAGGATCGGGGCGAGCCCTATGGGCTGGAAGCTTCCATGGCCAAGCTTTTCGCCTCGGAAATGGTTAATCGCGTGACAGCCAATGCTTTGCAGATCCATGGGGGATACGGCTACACAAAAGAGTATCCGGTCGAACGGTATTATCGCGATGCCCGCGTTTTTACCATCTATGAAGGAACATCTGAGATCCAGCGGGTGGTCATAGCCAATCATCTGCTGGGAGATCGTTATGTGGGCACCTTTCGCTAGGCCGTATGATTTTCCGGTTTGCCCTGTTCGAGGGACCTTCCACATACCCCCGGCTCTGCTGTTCATCGCCGATGGGAACAATATGGACACGGCGGCCTGCTTGTTGTCAATAGAACCTTGAGATCTGAAAAAAGAATGGATAAAAAGGATATGAAGGAAAAGGGGTTTTGTCGGTCTTGCGCGGGCGCAATCTGTGTGGTTTTATCATATCTTTGGCTGACCGGCGGTATGACCTATGGGGCGGACAAAGGAGAAACGTCCAAAGGACCGCCTCCCGCGCCTGTTCGAACCGCCTTGGTGGTGGAAGACACGGTTTCCGAGCAGATCACCTTGGTGGGAACCACCGAGGCTGCGGCCCGGAGCATGATTGCTTCCGAGGCTTCCGGGCTGGTTCAGGCGTTTCCTGTGCGAGAAGGAGACTTTGTAAAAAAAGGGCGGCTTTTGGCGAAACTCAGATCCGCCGATGCGTTGCTCCGGCTGAAGGCCGCGGAGGCAAGCAGGGAAAAAATATTGGCGAATATCGGCTTTGTGGAAAAAGAACTGGCCCGGTATTTGGCTCTCAAAGAGACCGACAGCATTGCCGCCAGGAAGTTTGACGAAGTATGGTACGAGCACCAGTCGTTGAAACAGGAACAGCGTCGCGCCGATGCGGAAATCGAGCTTTTACAAGACGATATCCACAAGAAAAGCGTTTTGGCCCCTTTTTCGGGTTTCGTGGCCAAGGAACATACCCAGGTGGGACAATGGGTTGCCGTGGGCGGCCCGGTGGTGACCCTGGTGGATCTCGCCCGTATTCGTATTGTTGTGGATGTGCCGGAACGCCACATGGTCAGGATCATGCCTGACAGCCCGGTTCGGGTTCTGCTGACCAGCATTTCCGAGGACTCTTTCCTTGGAAAGATTTCTTCCGTACTTCCTGAAGGCGATCCGTATGCGCGCACCTTCCCGGTCCATGTGAGCTTGGAAAATGGAGATTTCAAAATCAAAGCGGGAATGGAAACCCGGGCAACATTTCACCTGGGGAACGAGAAACGGGTGCTTCTCGTTCCGAAGGACGCGGTTGTCACAAGCGGGGCCGGCCGTTCCGTGTTCGTAGTGTCGGGCGATGCGGTGCAGGCCGTCCCGGTGAAAGTGACCGGACACTACGACGGCAACGCGGCCGTGGAGGGTTCTCTCAAGGCCGGCGATCAAGTGGTCACCAGGGGCAATGAAAGACTGAGAACCGGACAACCGGTATCGATTATCAAGTGAGTTATGAAACTTGTTGACCTGTCCATAAAAAAACCGGTCACGGTCTCCGTGGGGGTTATCCTGCTGGTGCTTTTCGGCGTGCTCTCTCTGTTTCGGATTCCTATCCAGCTTACCCCCAATGTGGACAAGCCGGAGATCTCGGTGGAAACGGTGTGGCGGGGCGCCAGCCCCATGGAGGTGGAACGCGAGGTGGTGGACGTCCAGGAAGATGAACTCAAGAATGTTGAAGGCCTCAAAGAGATGAAGAGTGAAAGCCTGGACGGCTTGGCGTACATCAACCTCAAGTTTGAAATCGGGACGGACCCGGATGCCGCCCTATTGCGCGTGTCCAACAAGCTCGACCAGGTCAAGCAGTACCCCGCGGACATGGACAGGCCGGTCATCAAGTCCGGGGGGCGGCGGGAAAGCGCTATCGCCTGGATGATTCTTCGGGCCACCGAAGGCTATCAGGGCGTTCTGAGCCAAGAATACGATTTTTGCGACGAACACGTCAAGCCCCGGCTGGAACGTATTCCCGGAGTGGCGTCCGCCAATCTGTACGGGGGTCAGGAACGCGAACTGCAGGTGATTGTGGATTCCGACGCTCTGGCGGCCAGGCAAGTTACGATTCCTGAAGTCCTTCGGGTCCTGGACGTCGAAAACCGAAACATCAGCGCCGGCGATTTCGATGAGGGCAAACGGCGGTATATTGCCCGCACCGTGGGGGAATATGAGAGCCCTGAAGATGTGGCCAAGGTCATTATCAAACGAATCAACGGCGCACCGGTGACCATTCAAGACGTGGCCCGCGTCTCTCTGGGTTATGGGGACCCGGACGTGGTGGTGCGCCATGAAGGGGTTACCACCCTTGTCATGAACGCCGTCAGGGAAACGGGATCCAATGTGCTCGTCGTGATGAAGCAGATCAAGGAAACCCTTGCAGAATTGAACGACGGTTTGCTGAACGATCGGCGCCTTGAATTCATCCAGGCCTACGACGAGACGAACTATATCTACAGCGCCATCCGGCTGGTCAAGCAAAACATCTATGTGGGCGGGGCACTGGCTTTGTCGGTCCTGGTGATTTTTTTGAGAAACTTCACCAGCACGCTCATTATTTTCCTGGCCATTCCCATCAGCGTGGTGGGCACCTTTCTTGTCATGACCCTGTTTGGGCGCAATATCAATGTGGTAAGCTTGGCGGGCATGAGTTTCGCCATCGGCATGGTGGTAGATAACTCGATTGTGGTTTTTGAAAATATTTTTCGCCATCGTGAGATGGGAAAATCCCGCTTGAACGCCGCCTATGACGGCACGGTGGAGGTGTGGGGGGCGGTGCTTGCCAGCACGCTTACCACGATTGCGGTTTTTGTGCCGATCGTATTTATTCAGGAAGAGGCGGGTCAACTCTTTCGGGACATCGCCATCGCGATCAGCAGTGCGGTGGGGCTCAGCCTGCTCGTTTCCATGACGGTGATTCCAACCCTGTCATCGAAGATTCTGGGAAAGGTCAAAGCCGAGGCGCCTTCCTCCCGCTCCTGGTCTGTCTATCGCTGGGCATCGGTCATCACGGACGGGATATCGACATTCGTCTACTGGGTCTGCGGCAAGGCATACAGGCGCCTCGCCGTGGTGGTAGTGATGACAGGCCTTGCCGTGGGCATGGCTTTGTTGCTCATGCCCAAGACGGAGTATTTGCCGGAGGGAAACCGGGAAATACTGTTCGGCATTTTGTTGCCGCCGCCGGGCTATAACCTGGAAGAACTTCAGAATATCGGCAAAACGGTGGAAAAAGATATCCTCCCGCTGATCTCACATGACGGAGACAGCGAAGCGGCCGAGCAGTTGGGCCTGCCATCGATAAGGAATTTTTTCTATGTGGCTTTTGGGCAGCAAGTCTTTATGGGCGTTGTGTCCAAGGTCCAGGAAAGAGCCCGTGAGTTGATTCCCTATGTGCGCGGGGTGCTCGGAAAAATCCCGGGCATGTTTTCCATTGTCCAGCAGCCCAGTCTCTTTGAAACAGGCATTGGGGAGGGCCGGTCGATTCAAATTGATATCAAGGGTCCTGATCTCAAAGAACTGATCGCCCTGGGCGGACAGATTTTCGGCCAGGCCATGCAGTCTGTTCCCGGTGCTCAGATTCGTCCCATTCCCAGCCTGGACCTGGGAAACCCGGAAATGCGCGCAGTGCCGGACCGGGACCGGCTCACACGGGTGGCAATGACCACGTCCGACCTGGGTCGGAGCGTGGATGCTCTGGTGGACGGCGCCATTGCCAGTCAGTACAGGCTGTCGGGTCAGGAGATCGACCTGGTGGTCAAGGGCGAAGACGTCCGAATGCAACGGACGCAGGATCTGGCCAATCTCCTCATACAAACACCGATGGGCAACCGGGTGACCCTGGGGTCCCTGGCCGATATTCGCCTGGAAGAGGGGCCTACCCAGATCAACCGCATCGACTCTGAGCGGGCCATTACGATTCAAGTCATTCCACCCGCGCAGATTCCCTTGGAAACCGCCATGGCTACCATCAGAGATCAGGTGGTGGAACCGATCATAGCCAGCGGGAGACTGGGAAACCTGTACCGGATCGACCTGAGCGGGACAGCGGACGATCTGACCCGAACCCGGGCGGCCCTGCAGTGGAATTTTGTCCTGGCGCTGGTCATCAGCTATCTGCTTATGGCCGCCCTGTTTGAAAATTTCCTGTACCCGATCGTCATTATGTTCAGCGTTCCCCTTGCCGCCGCCGGAGGGTTTGTAGGCCTGTGGATGGTCAATGTGTTTGTTGCCTATCAGCCCCTGGACATCGTCACCATGCTGGGCTTCGTGATTCTCATTGGCGTGGTGGTTAACAATGCCATCCTCATCGTCCATCAATCCTTGAATAATATGCGCGACGGCGGGATGCCCGCACGGGAAGCGATTCGAGAATCGGTAAGAAGCCGTATCCGCCCCATTTATATGAGCACGGTCACCAGTGTGTTCGGCATGATGCCCCTCGTGCTCACGCCCGGGGCCGGCTCGGAATTCTATCGGGGCCTGGGAAGCGTGGTTGTAGGCGGACTTTTGGTTTCGACCATATTTACGATTTTTCTGGTGCCCGCTCTGCTCAGTCTTTTTCTTGACGGTGTTGCGGCACTGAAGAAGGCTTTTTCCAAGCGCCGGGCCCAACTGCAGGAAGGTTGATCTTGGATGGAATGTGTGTTGAACTTAGACGCAATTGAAATAACCGGCCGCCAGTGACTAGCAACCACCGTCCGATGACAACCCCCCGACCTTTCCACCCAGCATGGGCCGACGCACCTGTTTACCGAACAGCGCCCGGGAAACCGTTGCCGCTGGGCGCCGGCATCACCGCCCATGGGGTCAATTTCTCGGTCTTTTCACGGCATGCCGCCTCCGTTGTCTTGGTCCTCTTTGATAAGGCCGTTGCGCAATCCGTGGTGGAGCTGTCGCTGGATCCCCGGGTGAACAGAACCGGCGACATCTGGCACGTGCTCGTCATCGGCGCCCACCCATCGCTTCAATACGGATATAGGGTGGACGGGCCTGTGGACAAGGCCCGAGGACATTGGTTTCAAAAGGACCGCTTGCTTATCGACCCTTACGCCCGGGCTGTTGAAGGAAACGGCGTTTGGGGACAAGCCTCTGATCCGGATTGGCGTTGCGGCATCGTCACGGACGACTTCGACTGGGGAGACGACAGACCCCTCAACGTGCCCCTCAGGGACAGCATCATCTATGAATTGCATGTCCGGGGGTTTACGGCCCATCAATCTTCAGCGGTGAGTCGGCCTGGAACGTACGGAGGCCTTGTCGAAAAAATCCCTTATATCCAATCATTGGGGGCGACGGCCGTTGAATTGCTCCCCGTCTTTGAGTTCTACGAGATGGAAAACAAACGGATGGATCCTGATACGGGAGACCGGTTGAAAAACTTCTGGGGATACAGCACCATGGCATTCTTCGCTCCGAAGGCGTCATATGCTTCCGAGGGCTGGGACGGCAACCAGGTGAGGGAATTCAAAGAGATGGTCAAGGCCTTCCACCGGGCAGGCCTTGAGGTTATCCTTGATGTGGTATTTAATCATACGGCGGAGGGTGGCGCTGACGGCACGACAATCAGTTTTCGCGGCCTGGATAATACCGTGTATTATATGCTTGATCCGGATACAAAGGACTATATCAATCTTTCCGGTTGTGGAAACACCGTAAACTGCAACCACCCTGTGGTGCGGCAATTCATTATGGATTGCCTGCGGTATTGGGTTTTAGAGATGCATGTGGACGGCTTTCGGTTTGATTTGGCCACCATCCTGGGCAGGGATGCCCGGGGAGAAATTCTCCATGGCCCCTCCGTGATTCATGCCATAGAACAAGACCCCGTGCTGGCGCAGACCAAAATTATTGCAGAGCCATGGGACCTGGCACACAACGGACTGGCACATTTTCCAGGCCGTTGGGCTGAATGGAATGCATACTTCAGGGATGATGTGCGTCGTTTTGTGCGGGGTGAAGAAGGGATGGCTGCTGCCGTAGCCACGCGCATTGCGGGGAGTTCGGACCTGTTTGAAGGCAACGGCCGTCGTCCGTGCCGCAGCATAAATTTCATCACCTGCCACGACGGCTTTACGCTCAGGGACCTTGTATCCTACGACAAGAAACACAATGAACAAAACGGCGAAGAAAACCGAGACGGCACGGACCAGAATCACAGCGCCAACTGCGGGGCGGAGGGGCCGACGGACGATGGAAAGGTCAATCGGCTTCGGGAGCGCAGGATCAAAACTTTTGCCACCATTCTTCTGGTCTCTCAGGGCGTGCCCATGATTCTGGCCGGAGACGAATTCTGCCGAACCCAGGGCGGCAACAACAATGCCTATTGCCAGGACAACGACATAAGTTGGATCAATTGGAATCTGGCTGACAAGCATGGCGGGGTATTGCGATTTTTCCGGAAGATGATTGCCTTGAGAAAACGGCACCCTGTTTTTCGCCGGGGAGGTTTTCTTACCGGAAACAGTGCGAGCGAAGACGAATTTCCCGACATCAGCTGGCACGGCTGCGAATTCGGCAAGCCGGATTGGTCTGAACATGCCCGATGCATTGCATTTATGTTGAATGGAAGCGGGCTTCGCCAAGATGAACCGCCCGCCCGAATCGGACATTCTGAGCAAAAAGACGCGTCTTTTTTTGTTACGGTCAACGGCGACGAAAAGAGGCACGCTTTTGAATTGCCGCCCATGCCGGAAGATATGACCTGGTTTCGGATCGTCGATACGGGCAAACACTGCCCGGAAGATATTGTCGAGGAAGAAGAAGCGGAACCGTTGCCCCATGGCAAGTATCTGGTATTGCCTTCGGCTGCGGCGGTTTTTATGACCCGAAAAGCGCCTTTGCGCAATGACTAGACGCCGCGATCGCGGCGAAAGGAAGGCCTTTATGGCGACTGCCTACACCTACCTGACGTTCCACGAGAAAGAGGGGATCGGCTTTGTCGCACTAAACCGTCCCGACAAAAGAAATGCCTTGTCTCTTGGGATGTTGCAGGAACTGAACACGCTGTTCCGTTGCCTAGCCCGCGACCCGGATGTGCGCGTTGTCGTTGTTAAAGGGGAAGGCAAGGTCTTTTCCTCAGGGCACGACATGTCGGATCTGGTCGGCGGAGACCTGGCGGGCTACCGTGACGTCTTTGAAGCCTGTGTTGACGTCATGCAAAGGATTCAGCAGGTGCCCCAACCGGTCATTGCCCAGGTGCACGGCATAGCCACGGCGGCAGGATGTCAGTTGGTGGCGGCCTGTGATCTGGCGGTGGCGGAAGAAGACGCCCTTTTTGGAACGCCGGGCGTCAAGATCGGGCTTTTTTGCACCACTCCGGGGGTGCCGTTGGTGCGGGCCGTGGGCAGGAAACGGGCGCTGGAGATGCTTCTTACGGGCCGGATGATTTCCGCCCGGGAGGCGGAACAATACGGGCTGATCAACAGGGTGGTTCCCCTTAGCCGGTTGGCAAAAACGACCGAAGAGATCGCCCGAGAGATTGCTCGTGCCAGTGCGATGGCTTTGCGCATCGGCAAAGAGGCCTTTTACAACCAAGTCAACCTGGCGGACGCGCACGCTTATGGGTATGCCAAACGGGTCATGGAGGCCAACCTGTTTTCCCAAGATGCCCAGGAAGGACTTGCTGCGTTTCTGGAAAAAAGGAAACCTGTGTGGAAAGATCGGTGATCCATTTTCTGAAAAGGTTTATGAGGATGCCGGACCACTTCGTGCCATTGCCGAAAGATTGTGTCCATCGGGGGGTTATGTGGATAACCTGTCGATAGGGCCAATCTTGCAATGCATACTACTTGCTGTTTTACTCATTTGTTCAGGGAGTTTCTCGGCTACGGAAACAGCGCTTTTTTGTCTGGATCGTGTTGAGCGCCGCCTTCTTGGGCAAAGCCGGTCCCGCCGTTCACGATTGGTTTCGCGGGCGTTGCGGCGTCCCAGGGAATTGCTTTCAACCATACTCTTTGGCAATACTCTGGTTAACGTGGCCACCGCGTCCGTGGCCGCAGTCCTTTTTGTCAATTTGGCGCCTACGCATGGCCTTTTGGTGGCGATTGTCGTGGACTCCATGTTGGTTTTACTGTTCGGGGAAATTATCCCAAAGACCATCGCCGTGGGCCAAGCCAGGCGCCTTGTCGTGACCGCCATTGTGCCGTTGAACGCCTTTGCTAAGATCTCGCGCCCTGCGGTGAGGGTATTTAATTGGTTGGCCGCCGGGATTCTCAGTGCCCTGAAGGTTCCGGAAGAACCTAGCTGGGCCTTGAGCCCCCGAGAACTGGAGGTCTTGTTTGACGAAGCGGACCGCCAGGACACGATTACGTCTCATGAACGCCGGTTGGCGAGAAATATCATGCGCTTTTCGGAAACGACAGCCGGGGAAATCATGACCCCTCGGGTGGATATCGTGTCCGCAGCGCTGGATACCCCTCGCGAGGACATGGAACGCCTCATGGTGGAAGCCCGCCACAGCCGAATACCTGTTTGCGAGGACGGCCTGGATCAAATCGTCGGTTTTGTCGGAGCGAAGGAGTTCTTTTTGAATCCCGACCGGGACATGCGCCAGCTCCTCAATCCGGTGACCATATTTCCCGAAGGTGCTAAAATACAACGGGTTTTCAGGCATATGCAAAAAAACCGGATCCACATGGCGGTGATCGTGGATGAATATGGGGCCACCGCCGGGATTGCCACTATGGAAGACCTGGTGGAGGAAATTGTCGGCGAAATCTACGATGAGTTTGAAAAGGCGGAAGAACTCATTCATGTGATGGGGCCCGGCGAGTGGTTCGTCTTATCTCGTGCTCCTATTGAGAAGGTCAATGAGATTTGCGGGCTGGATCTTCCTGAAGATGAGTCCCTAACGCTGAACGGCTATCTATGCGATGCGTTCGGCGAAATCCCGACCCGGGGTCGAACGCTGGATCGGGGCGGTGTCCGTTTTACCATTGTGGAATCCAAGCGCGGAAAAATCGTAAGTTGTCGCATTAAACGTATCAGCGAGGTTTCTTCCGATGGCCGTTGAGTTGTTATTGTTGTTGGTTTGCGTTGTGGTTTCAGGTTTTGCTTCGGGATCAGAGACCGCCCTGGTATCCGCGAGCCGAACCCGGCTGAAGCATCTGGCGACCGAGGGCCGGGCCAGCGCCCACAGGGCATTGGCTCTTTTGGAGGACAAAGAGCGCATCCTGGTGGTCACGCTGATTGCCACGAACGTTTTCAACATTTCCGCAGGCGCTGTCGCCACGCTGACGCTGACCCGTACTCTGGGCACGATAGGCCCTTTTGTCGCCACGCTGGGCATGACCGCGGCGCTCGTGCTGTTTGGTGAAATTGTTCCCAAGGCCTATTTTCGGCATCACGCCGAACAGGCGCTGATGAAAGCCGCTACCTTTTGGCAGATCTTTGCGTGGGTCTGTTTGCCGATTACCGTTCCGGCCCAGCTCGTTTCCGGTCTTATCCTTCGGCTTCTTGGCAGCGAAAAAAAGCGCATCTATCGAACCCGCGATGAGATCAAGCTCCTGCTCGAAGAGTCTGCTGAGAGCGGAGGACTCGGACAAGAACAGCAGGAGATGCTTGAATCCACGCTGAGCTATTCTACAACCATTGTGCGAGAGGTGATGGTCCCCATTTCCGAGGTGGCTCTCATGCCGGAGACGGCACGGACGGAGGCGTTTCTCGGCGTGGTCCGAAAACAGGGGTATACGCGCATTCCCGTTTATCGGGACCGGGTCGATCAGATCATCGGGCTGGTCAACGTTTTTGATGTGCTTTATGACAGGAAGAGCAAGACATTCGTCCGGCCCTATATCCGTCCGATCCGCCTGGTTCCGGAAACCAAGCAGATCGACGAACTCTTCATGGAAATGCAGCGGGAACGGGAAAGCATTGCCGTTGTTGTCAACGAATTCGGCGCTTGTTTTGGGATCGTAGCGCTTGAAGACATCATGGAAGAGATTTTTGGTGAGCTTGCCGACGAACATGAAGACGTGTCCCCCGAAATCCAGAGAAAGGGCCCTGGACACTTTCGCGTCAGCGGGATGACCGATATCGACGACCTCAAGGACGAAACCGGGTTGGCCATCGCCAAAAAAGGCTTTGAGACCGTGGGCGGCTACGTGCTTCAACGCCTCGGGCGGATTCCCCGAAAGGGCGAGTCCTTTGAAGATGGGGACTATACGGTCCACATTGCCGCTGCAGACCGTTACAGCGTCAAAACCGTGGAATTTATCAGGAAGGAAACTGTTGATACCGACTAGGAAACAATGCCTTGATCTGATGCGTGACCACTGCATGTTGCCCAATATTTTCAGGCACAGCCAACTGGTTGCCGACGTGGCGTTGTTTATAGCGCGACAATTGAACCGGTGCGGCCACAACCTGGACCTGGCGTTGGTGGAAGCAGGCGCTTTGCTGCATGATATCGCGAAGACCGAATGCTTGGAAACGAAAGAAAATCACGCGCATACCGGAGGCGAACTGGTCCGTGCATTGGGCTATCAATCGGTCGCGGATATTGTGCGTCAACATATCTGCTTGGACCCGGAAGTCATTGCTTCAGGGGTGGTTACAGAGGCCGCTTTGGTGAATTACGCGGACAAAAGGGTCAAACATGAAGAGGTCGTGGGCATTGAAGAACGATTTCAGGACGTAAAAGAAAGGTATGCCGACAAGTTCCCCCTCTTTAAGGATCGCTTCGAGGACACCTTTTTTGAGACCCAGGTACTGGAAAAGAAAATATTTTCTTTTATCGACCTTTCTCCCGAAGATGTCAAAGATATGTTTCGCCTTTGACCTTTTGGCCCCGCGGTTTCTCCACTTTTTGCAGCGCCGGGCCTATTTGCTTTCCGGCAAAAACCGCTCTACTTTGGCTTTCTCCTTTAGTCCGGCAACATACTTGCCCATGTCGCTGCGAATTTTTTGTTCCTTGAGTTGTTGTTCCAGTTGTTCTTTGACCTCTGCAAGGGCCAGCGTGGACTGCGGTTTTCTGTCGACGAGCTTGATCACGTGAAACCCGAATCTTGTCTCAACGATATCGCTGATTTCTCCCGGTTTGAGTGAAAAAGCCGCATCTTCAAAAGGTTTTACCATCTGGGTTCGCCCGAAAAAGCCCAGATCACCACCCTTGGCATTGCTGGGGCAAGTAGAGAGCTCTTTGGCAAGAGCGGAAAAGTCTTCTCCTTTTTTTAGTCTGGACAGAACAGATTCAATTTTTTTGCGGGCTTCAGCCGTCTCAGATTCATTGGCGTCCGGCTTTATCCCAATGAGGATATGGCTTGCTCTCACTTGTTCCGGTTGTTCAAACAGGTCGGGGTGGTCTGTGTAATACGTTTCAATTTCTTTGTCAGAGACCTCTACATTGGCGACAATTTCCTCCTCTATGAGCTGTTGGACCGCCATGGCTCTTGCAAATTCGGATTTAAGACCGGCTTCTGTGAGATCCATTCTTTCAAGATTTTTTTTGAATTCGTCCTCACTGGGAAACCGTTCTCTAAGTTTTCCCAATTCATTGTTCAAAACGGCCTCATCGATTTTTATTCCTTTTTTCTCGCTCTCTTGAAAGAGCACTTCACGCTCTACAAGATTTTCCAAGGTCTTTTTTTCGATTTCCGGAAGTTGAGCAGCTTGAATGGGTCTGCCCATACCGTACACTTGCCTGGCCCGGTTCAGCTCCCGATCGAATTGCGTGCGGGTTATTTTTACGCCATTGACTACAGCCACCTTGTCTTCCGATGTCCCGTCCTTTTCAGCCCAGGCCGTCCCAACCAGAAACAAGCAAAACATTGCCGAAACACAGCCCAAAATCCATTTTTTTTGCATGAAGTATTCTCCTTTTTTCCCGTATTTTCAAGTAGATGTTCATTAATGATCCGCCGGGTTCGTGCCCTTGATGAGAACCATCTTTGTGTCCGGCGGCACGGCCACTGTCAAAAGGTCAACGAAACGAACACGGTTCCTTTTTACCGTCCAGCACTTTGCGCATGCGGTCCCTGTCGGCCCTAATTTGTCGCAAACGCTCTTTGAGTGCTTCCCGTTTGTCGGCCGGTTCTGATTCGATCTGCTTTTCCAATCTATCAACTTGTTGCTGTAAAGCATAGAGT
>CAYSGJ010000208.1:0-2685 GCA_964430705.1 uncultured Desulfobacterales bacterium
GGCGCGTTTTCAGGAAGAGTACGGATTGTCCGCGTACGATGCGGATGTGCTGACAGCCTCGCGGGCAATGGCCGATTATTTTGAGGCGACGGTGAAGGCCGGAGTGGAAGCCAAACCGGCGGCCAATTGGATTATGGGGGATCTTCAAGCGCTTTTGACGAAGACGGGTATGCCTATGGAATCCTGCAAAGTCGCGAGTGCGGAGCTGGCGGCGATGATTCGCTTGATTGACGATGGTACAATTAGCGGCAAGATTGCGAAGGATGTGTTGTTGGAAATGTTCGACACGGGTGAAAGCGCAAAAAACATCGTAGAGGCGAAAGGGCTCTTACAGATTAGCGATGAGAGCGAACTGGTAAAAGTGGTTGCTGAGATCGTTGCCGCTAATCCGGGGCCGGTGGAGGATTTTCGGAAGGGTAAGCAAAAGGCGCTGGGTTTTCTGATTGGCCAAGTGATGAGGGTCACAAAAGGCAGGGCAAATCCGAAAATGGCCAATGAGATCCTAATAAAGGCATTGAAACAGTAAGTAGGAGCTTTACAGGCATTGGTGAAAGTTGTTCGCAAATCGAAACAAAGCCCCCCGGATTTTCTTCCTAGTACCATTCGTATTGCGAAATACGCCGCGAAACACAAAGCACGTGACATCAAAGCCTATGATTTACGTAATCTCACTCTGATAGCGGATGTTTTCATTATTTGCAGTGCATCGAGCGGGCCACAGGTAAAAGCAATCTATAATTCCATTCGGGAAGGGATGAAGGAAATCGGGGTTCATCCCCGGCGCACGGAAGGCGATCCGACTGTGGGATGGCTTTTAATTGACTTCGGCAACATCGTTGTGCATGTTTTTCGTGAGAAGGCGCGAGAGTTTTATGACCTGGATGGACTTTGGGGCGATGCACCAGAGATCGACCTTGGGCTCGACGAATAACGTGGGGTAAACAGGATTGCATCACGAACCTCCAGATAGATACAAGCTGTATCAGTTTCGAATTGATTTAATGTTAGGACGCGGGGGCACGGGGACCGTGTATCGCGCCATAGATACGGAGACGGGTCGTATCGTAGCGGTTAAACTATTTCACGCGAATTTTTTTCGCAGCAACCTTCACGTGCGCGACCTGGCGAAAAGTGTGAAGCGGTTCAAGAAGTTCGAGCACAACAATGTGGTGAAGATTTTCGATTTCGTTTCGGGTGATGAAGGTCACTGTTTGGTCGAAGAGTATGTGGATGGTCCGGATTTACGATGGTATATCGAAAACCGGCCGTGGAATCTTCAGGAACGCATGGTGGTAGTCGCTCAGATGTGCAATGGACTTCAGTACATTCACGATCAGGGATTCATTCACCACGACATGAAACCGGCAAACGTTTTGTTTACCCGGAAGGGCATTGCGAAGCTGACGGATTACTCGCTGGCGCGGGAAAAATTCTTTAATTTGATGGATACTGGGCTGAAGGAACAGGTAACACCGATGTATGTTGCCCCGGAGGTCATCCGTGGTGAGCGGGCAACTGCGCAAAGCGACATCTATTCGCTGGGGAGTACATTCTACCTGATATTTACAGGGAGAGTGCCGTTTCCGGTCGACAATTTACAGCGGCTTTACGAGTGCCATCTTCAAGTTATGCCGGACCACCCTTCGAATGTTAACGGACGTTGTCCCCGGGATTTGGGCGATATTATTCTGCGGATGATGGAGAAAGACCCGGAAAAGCGTTTTGAAAGCTGCGACGAGCTCCGGATTCGTATGTCGGATATTGGGCGAAGCCGGATCTGAGCGGAGGATGTGGTTTGCGGTGTGCCTTGGTGAAAGCGCCAATAAGTATAAAGGCTTCACGAAAACGAGGGGGCCAGACGCCGCTTTGCTGCGCAAACCCCCTGGCCAGTCCCTGTTTTTCGCTCAATTGGAATGGTTGAAGGACTTTTTGAAAAGACCCCCTCTCGCGTTTTCTTGTTAGTTTTGGCCGAGCCGGGATAGGGGGCTGCTACTATTCTTCTCCGCCGGTGGGAGGCCAATAAACACCCCACGGCTTCGAGCGCTGGATCTGCAATACTTCCTCGATAATATCCCGGGTGAAGATTTTGAGCACTTCGAAATTCGTCATTTGGGCTGGTTCAGGCATTTTTGAAATCAGTTTACAGTGGTTCATTTAAGCGTTCTCTCCCCTTGGATTGTCTATACGACAGAGTGCCCCCATTTGCCAAAAAAATACTCGGCCCCTGTGCCCACAAAGTATACAATCGCATCCAATTTGACCTGGAAAACCGTCCGTTGTGCAACTTCGGGTTTCCGCGAAATCGCTCTGACGTGCTTCATTCCCAATTGTCCTCTCCCTCTTTGCCAGCATTGCCGGAACTCGAGTTGTTGCCTTTCCGCTCCTTACGAAGGACGCTTTCTGAATTGTCCTCAGGAACACGGCCTCTCCTGCACTGCTGTGGCGACCTCTTTGCTTCCCGCCTGCGGAAAGCATTCTGATTATCTTAACGTTACACAAAACTTAAGGGAAACGCAACTGTCAAGTAATATTATAGGCAGGGTACCATGAGCCGTTCGAGTCAGGGGGGCGACCATGAAAATAGGGCCGACCACGTTCCGGGAAGGGAGGACGGGTTCTCCAACCCGTCGTTACGATCGCCGCGGACGGATACGTCCGCGTTCCTTGTAGGAATGACCAGGCGGG